>DATKKS010000001.1:0-4581 GCA_035542815.1 Saccharimonadales bacterium (SeqCode)
CGAGCGGGCCGGCCCTACCGATAGATCTGTCTCAGCATCGCAAAATAGCGGCTCGCCCCCAGCATGTCCGAGACGTGCTGCAGCGCCACGCCGCCGTCCGCCAGGGTCGCGCCCACCCGCGGGTTCTCGCTCTGCAGCGCCTCGGCCAGCAGCTGCTGGAAGCGCGCGTCGGCCAGCGCGTACTCCTTGCGGGCGTCCTCCGGGCCCAGCAGGCCGCCGGCCCGCAGCTCGTTCTCGCACACGTCCATCTCGTAGATCCAGCCGTCCTCGAGCGGGCTGGAGCCGAGCAGGTGCGGGCGGCGCACCACGTCCGGGTTCACCGCGCTCACCATGCCGTCGGTGGGCGCGGCCAGCCCGAGGGTGCCGCCCTCGGTCACCACCCAGGTGTGCGAGCAGCGGCGCTTCAGGTGCTCGCCCACCGAGGGCAGCACCACCGAGCGCGGCATGAGCAGCGCGTCCGCGAGGCCGGGCTCCAGGCCTACGCGGGCCATCCGGTGCCGCTCGGGGGTGCGCCCCAGGGTCTTCACCCAGCAGTGATTGCGGCTGTACAGGCGGTCCGTGGGCAGCCGTCCCGGCCCCTCCAGCGCCTGCGGCTCGCCGGCCGCGCGCGCGCCGTGGCCGGCGGGGGGCGTGAAGTGCATCCGGATCGCGCCGTCCAGCGGGCAGTTGTCGCAGTCGAACTCCCGGTCGCACAGCTGGTAGGAGAGGATGCCCGCGGTCATCCACACGCACTTGTGCTCTCCCGGCGGTACCACCGGATGGCTGCTGCTCGGCGACGAGGAATCCATGACCTTCGCTCTCCGATCGCTAGACCTGCAGGAACTCCGCCTCGAACCTCCGCCACACCGCGTCGTCCATCCGGTTCATCGCCCCGCCCAGGGGCGGCCCGCCGTCCTGCAGCAGCGCCGGGCTCATCTCGCCGGGCACCCCGGCGAACACGTCGCGCAGCCGGGCGAACTCCCGGCCGATCCAGGCGCGGGCCTCCTCGCCCAGCAGCATCTGCTTGAGGTCGCCGGGGCGGCCCGGCATCACCGCGTAGGCCCAGCCGTCGCTGAACAGCGCCTCGTGCATCACCTCGGGGCGCCGCTCCAGCTCCGGGTTGGGCGCCAGCACCCGGCCGTCCAGGGGCGAGCGCACCGTCAGCACGTGCCCGTCGGAGCGGAGTTCCAGGATCGGCTCGCCCTGCGCCACGCGCTCGCCGGCGCGTTTCAGCAGCGTCACCCGCGGCCGCTCCAGCAGCCGCCCCACGAAGTCGTCCACCCCCACCAGCACCTTGCCCGTGGGGAACAGGTTCACCCAGGTGTGCGAGCGGGCGAAGAACACCCCGGCGGGCACGCGCACCCGCACCGAGCGGTCCGGCGGGCTCGCGGTGCCAACCACGCCCACCGCCACCCGGTGCCGGCGGGTGCGGATCAGCCAGTCCACGCCCAGGCACGCCAGGACGGTCACCAGCACCAGAAGCACGGTCATCGGATGTCCCCCCGTCCTATCCGCTCGGCGCCGCCCCCGGCGGCCCGTACGCGGGGAAGAAGTCCTGCACCACGCGGTCCCATTCGCCATCGGTGAGCTGATCGCTCACGCACTCCACCAGCTCGCCCCCGTCCTGCAGCACGTGGCCCACCTGCGGGGCGAACCAGTCCACCAGCTGCATCCGGGTGGCCTCTTCCCACCGCTCCGCCAGCGCGCCGCGCAGCAGGTTCCGCAGCTCCAGCGCCAGGTTGGCGGGGGCCAGCGTCGCCACCCAGCCGCGCTCGTAGGGCGAGTCGTTCACCAGCCGGGGCGCCTTGGCCAGCTCCCGGTTCACGCCCGCCACCACGCCCGAGAACGGCGCCGGGTGGGTGAGTTCCCGGCGGCCCCGGCGGATCGTGAAGAGCGGCTCGCCCTGGGCCACCCGGGCGCCCGGCTCCGGCAGGGTGACCTCGTCGAGCCGGCCCAGCAGCCGCTGCGCGAAGTCGTCCACCCCCACCACCACCGCCTCCGGCCCCTCCAGGCGCGCCCAGCTGTGCCCCGGGTGCAGGTAGCGCTGCGCCGGCACGCCGGCCGAGCCGGTCACCGCCCGCCGCGCCCGCGCCGGGGCGGGCGTCTGAGCGGCCTTCCGGCGCCGGCCCGCGATCCACTCCGCGGTCAGGAGCAGCACCACGGTCAGAATCACCAGCAGCACGACCATCGCCCCATCCTCGCTCTTCGGGTCCGTCACCTCCGGCTCTTCCGGGAGCCCTCTCGCCAGCTCGGCTGGCTCGGGCGGCCCCCCGGAAGGCCAGGACGATCCGCTTTCCTCTATTGGAAGGTTCGTGCCAGGGGTGGAGGTGGGACGGGGACCATCCGGACAAGTCATTTTTCTGCAATCTGTTATGGGATAACTTCGAGGGCCGGATTGGTGCTTCTATGCTCCGCAGTTGATGCCTTCCATGTAGAGAATCACCACACGAGCTCTGGCAAATGGCGGAACATTCGCACAAGTCGATGCCGTTGCTTGGCTTACTAATATGGTGTGAAATACAACAGCAAAGCCCTAGACCACTCAGTATTTGTGGGTCATTCCCACATTTCCACCCGGAGGTGTGTGTGCCGCCGCCGAGAATCTCGCGACCGGGGTTCCCCGACCCGCCCCCAGCCGCCATCCCCTGCTGCCAAACCCGCTTGCGGGGCCCGTCCGCCGGCCCTACAGCCCCGTCGGGAGTTCGCCGATAACCCCCGTGTGTACTCGCGGTCCCGTCGGCGGGCCTCCTATCCCGCCGGCGGGACACCTCTTGCGCGCCCGGCCGACGCCGGGGGCTCTCGCCCGCTGCCGGGGCCACGCCATGTCCGGAGCCTGCAAGGCCAGGGGTTTCACGCTGATCGAGCTGGTGCTGGTGATCGCCATCGTGGGCATCCTGGCCGCCGCCGCCATCCCCGCGTGGTTCGACCGCGCGCGCACCAACCTGGACATCACCCGGCGCCGCCTGGTGGGCGACCTCATCTACGCCCGCGAGTACGCCGTGCTGCAGCACGACCACGTGGCCGCCAAGTTCATTGCGGGCGCCGGCTCCAGCTACTCGATCTACCGCGTGGCGACCGGCGCGGCGCTCCCGGACCCGTCCAACACCGGCGGCACGCTCTCCTTCGCGCTCAACGGCGCCGCCTACTCCGGCGGCGTGACCATCGCCTCCGCCGATTTCGGCGGCACGCCCGGGGTGCGCTTCAACTCCTGGGGCACGCCGTGCGACTCCGCCGGGAACGTGCTCGCGGCCATCGGCCTGATCCGGCTCAGCAGCGGCACCTACACCGACACCATCCGGGTGGAGCCGCGCACGGGGTTCATCCGATGAAGGCGGGCCAGCGCGGCTTCACGCTCGTCGAGCTGGTGCTGGTGCTGATGCTCCTCGGCCTATGCCTGCCGCCGCTCATCAACGTGGGC
This sequence comes from Saccharimonadales bacterium (SeqCode), assembly GCA_035542815.1. Taxonomy (GTDB): domain Bacteria; phylum Eisenbacteria; class RBG-16-71-46; order RBG-16-71-46; family JACRLI01; genus JACRLI01. The sequence continues at coordinate 3,398 of DATKKS010000001.1, forward strand.
AGCAACTGCGTGCAGAAGCTCCACCAGGGCGCGTACGTCACCACCGCCACCTCCCTGGCCCAGGAGAAGCTCGAGATCATCCTCGCGGACCGCTCCATCCCGAGCCGCGGGTTCGCCTACATCACCGCCGCCAACTACCCGGCGGAGAACCCGGTGGCGGGCTTCCCCGGCTACCAGCGCACCACCACGGTGGCCGCGGACTCCTCCTACAGCTCGGTCACCTTCCGCAACGTGTCGGTGACGGTCACCGCCCCGGACGGCACGCAGGTGACGCTGTTCACCTGGGTGGTGAGCTGATGCGGCGCGCGGAACCGGGCACGGGGGCGGACAGGCGCGAGGCCCGCGGCACCACGCTGATCGAGCTGATCATGGTGATCGTGATCCTGGGGGTGGTGGCCGCCGGGGTGGCCACCGGGTTCCGCGCCGCCACCGACATGGCCACCTCCCAGACGACGCTGGCCTCCGAAGCCGCCGAGTCCCGCCGGCTCACCGGCACCCTGGGCCAGGAGCTGCGCATGGTGGTCGCCGGGGGCTTCCTCACCTGGGCCGCGCGCGACTGCAACTTCCGGACGGTGCGCGGCGACACGGTGCGCTTCACCTGGAGCGGCACCCCGGGCGACCCGCTGCTGGCCCGCTACAACTCGCAGGTGGACACCCTCTCGCGCCGGGTGGACTCGCTGGCGTTCGCCTACCTGGACACGGTGCGCGCGACGGCCACCTCGGCCGCGGGCATCGAGAACGTAACCGCGTACGTGCGCCTCAGCCTCGGCGGCGGGGCGCTGGCACAGAGGATCCTGGTGCATGTGCGGAACTGAGCCGGGCCGGCGGGCGTTTGGGGCGCCGAGTGCCGCCCCCGCGGGCGCGGGGCAGGGTCGCGGCGAGCGCGGCACGATCCTGGTGGGCGTCCTGGCGCTGCTGGTGATGCTCACCGGCTTCCTGCTGGTGGCCGCCCACAACGTGGTCACCGACGCCGACGCCGCCAGCAAGTACCGCGCGCGCACCTCGGCCTTCTGCGTGGCCGAGGCCGGGCTGGCGTTCGCCTTCGCGCAGGCCGGGGCGGACTCCTCCTGGGCCGGGCTGGCCGCCCCCGGGAAGAACTGCCAGGAGGGCAGCTTCACAGTCAGCGTGGTGCGGACCGACGCGAGCGGCGCCGCGCTGCCGGCGAACCAGAAGCGCTACATCTC
>DATKKS010000002.1:0-32889 GCA_035542815.1 Saccharimonadales bacterium (SeqCode)
CTGAGGGCGGGCCGGCGCCGGGCCGCTCGGGCCGGCCCCACGCGCCGGGCGGGCGCGCCGCCCGGGCTCTTGCGTCCTCCGCCCACACCCCCTACCCTGGCAGAAAAGCGCCGCGCCTCCCGCCCCGGTGCGGCGCCGCCCGTTCCAGGACCGGTGCAGGCCAGCCCATGCCCACGATCCGCTCGCCCCAACACCCAGTCTCGCGCAGCCGCCCGCCCGGGGATCTCCCGTGGCGCTGACCCGGCACCTCAAAGCCCCGCTCCGGGCCATGGGGGTGCGCCGCCCCGACCACAAGTGGCTGGTGGCCGCCTCGGTGAGCCTGGGCGCCATCATGGCCACCATCGACGTTTCGATCGTCAACGTGGCCCTGCCCCAAATCCGCGGCTCGGTCGGCGCCTCGATCGACCAGATGACCTCGCTGGCCACCTCCTTCGCCATCGCGCAGGTCATCGTCATGCCGCTCACCGCGTTCCTGGCGCGCTTCCTGGGGCAGAAGCGGGTGTACCTGTTCTGCCTGGGCCTGTTCCTGTTCGGCTCGGTGATGTGCGCCATGGCCCACACGCTGGCGCAGCTGGTGGCCGCGCGCGCGCTGCAGGGGCTGGGCGCCGGCGCGCTCCAGCCCACCCAGATGGCCATCCTGCGCCAGACCTTCCCGCCCCGTGAGCAGGGCATGGCCATGGCCGTGGTGGGCATGGCCATCATGATCGGGCCGGCGGTGGGCCCGACCCTGGGCGGGTGGATCGTGGACAACTGGTCCTGGCCGTGGATCTTCTACATCAACATCCCGGTGGGCGTGCTGGGCATCCTGATGACTTCCAACTTCGTGCACGAGCCGGAGGACATCCGCCAGGCCAACCGGGCGCAAGCCGCGCTGATGCGCAAGAGCTTCGACTGGCAGGGCATCCTGTTCCTGAGCGTCGGCCTGGCCGGGATGCAGTACGTGCTGGAGGAGGGCAACCGCAACGACTGGTTCGACTCGCGCACCATCACCGTGGCCTCCATCGTGGCGGTGGTCTCGATCATCGCCTTCGTGTTCCAGGAGCTGAGCGCGCGCGCGCCGGCAGTGAACCTGCGCCTATTCCGGGACCCGGTGTTCGCCTCGGCCACGGTGATCGGCGGGGTGATGTTCTCGAACCTGATGGCCGGGATGTTCTTCCTGCCGGTGTTCATGCAGGAGATCCTGGGCTTCACCGCGCTCAAGTCGGGGCTGGTGCTGCTGCCGCGGGCGCTGATCATGATGGTGACCACGCCCATCGTGGGGCACCTCTACAACCGCGTGCAGCCGCGGATCCTGGTGGCCCTGGGGGTGGTGTGCGTGGCCACCGGCTCGTGGGAGATGGGCCGGTTCACACTGGACACCAGCACCGCCGGGATCGTCCCCATCCTGCTGCTGCAGGGCGTGGGGTTCTCGTGCCTGTTCGTGCCCCTGGCCACGGTCGCTCTGAGCTACATCCCGCGGGTCAAGCTGGCCGACGCCACCGGGCTCAACTCGGTGGTGCGGCAGTTCGGCGGGTCCGCCGGGCTGGCCATCTACGGCACGCTGCTGACCAAGATCACCGACCGCGCGCACGCCGCCCTGGTGGTGCACGTGGACGCCAGCCGGCTCGAGGTGGCGCAGCGGATCTCGGGGATGGTCGCGGGCCTGATGAGCCGGGGGATGAACGCGGTGAGCGCACAGACCGCGGCGCTCCAGGCCCTGGAGGGCACGGTGATGCGGCAGGCCGCGGTGATGGGCTTCGAGCGGGTGTTCATCCTCACCGGCCTGGTGATGACCACGCTGCTGCCGCTGATCTTCGTGCTCCGGGACAAGGAGCACCACCAGCCGTCCGACGCGGCCGCCCGGCCGGCGGCCGCCCCGGTCGAATAGGGCCTAGGGACGCTCCGAGCGGGGCGGCACCTCCACCGGGACGCCGCCGCCCGCCATCAGCGGCCCGCGGGCCTTGGCCGGCCGGGCCGCCCGCACCCGCCTCATGAAGCCGTCCAGGTAGGTGTAGATCACCGGCGTGACGTACAAGGTCACGACCTGGGAGAAGGCCAGCCCGCCCACCACCGCCAGGCCCAGCGGCCGGCGCGACTCCGCGCCCGCGCCCAGCCCCACGGCGATCGGCAGCGTGCCCATCAGCGCCGCCATGGTGGTCATCATGATCGGCCGGAACCGGATGCTGCACGCCTCCAGGATGGCGTCGCGGGCCGACTTGCCCTCGGTGCGCTCGGCGTCCAGGGCGAAGTCGATCATCATGATGGCGTTCTTCTTGACCAGGCCGATGAGCATGATGATGCCCACGAACGAGTAGATGGTCAGCTCGGTCCGGAACAGCAGCAGCGTGAGCAGGGCGCCGAAGCCGGCGAAGGGCAGGCCCGAGAGAATGGTCAGCGGGTGGATGAAGCTCTCGTACAGGATCCCCAGCACCAGGTAGATCACCAGCACCGCCAGCACCAGCAGCGCCAGCAGCCCCTGCTGGCTGGACTGGAACACCTGGGCGGTGCCGAAGAAGTTGGTGTTGATGTTGGAGGGCAGCGTCTCGCGCGCCTCGCGCGACACCGCCGAGACCGCCTGGCCCAGCGACATCCCGGGCCGCAGGTTGAAGGAGAGCGTCACCGAGGGGATCTGGCCGGAGTGGTTGACGGTGAGCGGGCCCAGCCCCGGCGACAGCGTGGCCACCGCCCCCAGAGGCACCTGGGTGCCGTTGTCGGACTGCACGTAGAGCTGGCTCAGCGCGGTGATGTCCCGCTGGAAGCGCGGCAGCAGCTCCATGATCACCCAGTACTGGTCGTTGGGGGTGTAGATGGTGGACACCTGCCGCGACCCGTAGGCGTCGTACAGCGCCTCCTCGATCTCCTGGGCGGTCACTCCCAGGGCGGAGGCGCGATCGCGGTCGATCTGGACGCTGATCTGGGGGTTCTTGATCTGCAGGTCGCTGGTCACGTCCTGCAGCTCGGGCCGGGTCTTGAGCCGGTCCAGCAGGGCCATGGACGCCGGGTACAGCGAGGCCAGGTCGGTGCTCTGCAGGGTGAACTGGTATTGGCTCTTGGCCGACCGCCCGCCCACGCTGATGGCCGGAGGGTTCACGATATAGGTGCGCATCCCGGGGACCGTGGAGAGCTTGGCGGACAGCTCGCGGGCCACCTCGTCGGCATTCAGCCGGCGCTGGGAGCGGGGCTTCAGCCGCAGCGTGAGCCGCCCCAGGTTGCCGGTGGAGTTGGGGCCGCCGGCCCCCACCGAGGACATGAAGTCCTGGATGTTGGGGTCCTTGGCCACGATCGCGGCGAGCGCCTGCTGGTGCCGCACCATGGCCTCGAACGAGGTCCCCTCCACCGCCTCGGTGGTCCCCTGGAGCAGCCCGATGTCCTCGCTGGGAATGAACCCCTTGGGCACCACCCGGAACAGCATCACCGTGGCCACCAGGATCCCCGCGGAGAACAGCATCGAGCCGCGCCGGTGGTCCATCACCCAGGCCAGGGTGCGCTGGTAGAAGCTCAAGGAGGCGTCGAAGGCGTGCTCGGCCACCTGGTAGGCGTGCCCGTGCTGCTGCGTGTGCTCGGGCTTGAGGAAGCGGCTGCACAGCATCGGGGTGAGCGTCAGCGACACGAAGCCCGACACCAGGATGGCCGCGCTGATGGTGACCGCGAATTCGTGGAACAGGCGCCCCAGCAGCCCGCCCATGAGCAGCACCGGGATGAACACCGCGGTCAGCGAAAGGGTCATGGACAGGATGGTGAAGCCGATCTCGCGCGAGCCCTCCAGCGCCGCCTGCATCGCCGGCTTGCCCATCTCCATGTGCCGGTGGATGTTCTCCAGCATCACGATGGCGTCGTCCACGACGAACCCCACCGACAGGGTGAGGGCCATGAGCGACAGGTTGTCGATGCTGTACCCCAGCTGCTTCATCACCAGGAACGTGCCCACCAGCGAGAGCGGCAGCGCCAGGCTGGGGATGATGGTGGCCGGGACGTTCCGCAGGAACAGGAAGATCACCATCACCACCAGGCACAGCGTGAGCAGCAGGGTGAAGCGGACGTCGTTGACCGACTGCAAGATGGACAGCGACCGGTCGTACAGCGGGTGGATCTCCACCGAGGCCGGGAGCTGCGTCCCCAGGTTCCCCAACAGTTTCTTCACCGCCTGGGCCACCGCCACGGTGTTGGTTCCGGGCTGGCGCTGCACCGCCAGCACGATCGCCCGCCGGCCGCCCGACCAGCTGGCCACCTTGTTGACCTGGACGTCGTCCAGCACCTGCCCGATGTCCTTGAGCCGCACCGGCGCACCGTTGCGGAAGGCCACGATCAGGTCGCCGTACTGCCGCGCGTCGGTCAGCTGGCCGTTGGCCTGCACGGTGGTCGCCAGGTTCGGCCCCCACAGGATGCCGGTGGGCAGGTTGACGTTGGCGTTCCCGATGGCGTTGGCCACGTCGTCAATGCCGATGCCGCGGGAGGCCAGCGCCCGCGGATCGAGCTGGATGCGCACCGCGTACTTCTGGCCGCCGTACACCGACACCTGCGCCACGCCCTCGACCATCGAGATGCGCTGGGCCAGGAAGTCCTCGGCGTAGTCGTCCAGGGTCGAGAGCGGCAGGGTCTTGGAGGTCATGGACAGGAACAGGATCGGAGAATCCGCCGGGTTCACCTTCTGGTACGAGGGCGGGATGATCCCGGTGGGGAGCTGCCGCAGCGTCTTGGCGATCATGGCCTGCACGTCCTGGGCCGCCGCGTCGATGTTGCGGTCCAGCACGAACTGCATGGTGATGCTGGTGGCCCCCTGGCTGCTGGTGGAGGTCATCACGTCCAGGCCGGCGATGGTCGAGAACTGCTTCTCCAGCGGGGTGGCCACGGCCGAGGCCATGGTCTCGGGACTGGCCCCCGGCAGGCTGGCGCTGACCGAGATCACCGGGTAGTCCACGTTGGGCAGGTCGCTCACCGGCAGCAGCCGGTAGCCCACGATCCCGAAGATGAGCACGCCGGACATGACCAGCGTGGTCATGACCGGGCGGCGGATCCAGATCTCCGACAGGTTCATAGGCCGGCCTCGAGGCCCAGGCGGGAGCCGTCCTTGGGCTGCACCTTGGCGCCCGGCGAGAGGCGCAGCTGGCCGTCGGTGACCACCGTCTCGCGGCCGGTGAGGCCGCTGGTGATCACCGCCACGTTGCGCGAGGTGCGCTCCACGGTCACCGGCTGGGTGGCCACGGTGGTGTCCGGGCGGAGCACGTACACGTAGGCTCCCGAGGGCAGGGTGGTCACCGCCACCGTCGGCACCACGCACGCGCGCCGCTCGACGTACACCACCAGCCGGGTGTCCACGAACTCGCCCGGCCACAGCCGGCCGTCGGCGTTGGGGAACTCGCCCTTCATCAGGATGGTGCCGGTGGCCGGGTCCACCGCGTTGTCCACGAACACCAGCGACCCGGTGGCCAGCACCAGGTCGGAGTCGCTGGGGCACACCAGCACCTTGAGCCCGGCGGAGCGGCGCGCGAGCACTGCGGGCAGCTCCCGCTCGGGGACCGTGAAGCGCACCAGGATCGGGCGGATCTGGTTCAGCGTGACCATCGGGTTGCCGGTGTCGTTGGCCTTGATCAGGTCGCCCACGTGCACGTGCAGGTTCCCGGTGCGCCCGCCGAACGGCGCCCGGACGGTGGCGTAGCTCAGGCTCAGCGCGGCGTTCACCGCCGCCTCGGAGTCGGCGTGCACCGTGGCCAGCAGCGACTGCGCCGCGGCCCGCTTCTGCCCGGCCTCCTCGGCCGACACGTAGTTCTGCGCCACCAGCTGCTCGGAGCGCTCGGCCTGCAGCCGGGCGTCCTCGTACTGGGCCCGGTCGCGCGCCAGCATCGCGCGGGCCTGGGCCAGCGCCGCCCGCAGGGGCTTGGGGTCCACCTCGAACATCACCTGGCCCGCCCGCACCTCGTCGCCCTCGCGGAACGCGACGTTCACCAGCACGCCGCCCACCTGGGCGTTGATGCCCGCGGTCTGGCGGGCCTCCACGGTGCCGTTGGCCAGAATCTCGTACGGCATGTCCCGGACCTGCACGCGGGCCACGATGACCGGGAAGCGCTGGTCGCGCGTGCGATTCCGCCGGGCACACCCGGCGGTCCCGACGACTGCGGCCAGGACCAGGAGAGCGAGCGCGAAACCAAGAACTCTAAGCCTGCGCGGCGCGACCGGCATCGACTGCCTCCATCCACGTCAAGGAGATGAGCTGTCCCGGCTGGGGGCCTTCCCGCCGGGCATCAGCGGGCTCCAGGCTGGGTTGCGGGGCGGAGTCCAAGGGGTCTGGCGAGGCCTGCAGCCTCGGGGTCGGCTGCGACGCCTGGTCAACGCGCTCTACTGCTCAAGATGCGCCGAGTCGCGGGGGGGTTGCACGGGGCGTCCGAATCCCCGGCTGGGGCGAGCGCTCCCGGGGCGGCCGTCCCTCCCCGCACCCCACCGGCGCAGACCCGTCGCCGGCCGGTGCCGATTCTAAGCCCCGGCCGCCTGGCGTTTTGCGGCCAAACCGCGAAGAGCATACCACGTCCCGGCAGGAGCGGCCAGCGCGCCGGCCCCGTCGGTCCGGCCGGATCAAGGAGACCGCATCGTGGGCCGCGAGTCGCGGGTCTCGGCGTGCCACGCCGCCAGCAGCTCGCGCTCTCGCTCCACCCCGAGCCCGGCGCGCCGCTCCGCGTCCGCGGGCCGCGCCTGGTCCCAGCGCAGCGTATCCCGCACCGTCTCCCGCAGCGGCCGGAAGCGCAGCCCCGCCTGGAGCGCGCGCCGGCAGTCCACCGACAGGAACCCCGCCTTGGCCGGGTCGGGCGCGGTCCACAGCGGCAGCTCGATCCACGGCCTCACCCCCGCCCGCTGCAGGAAGGCGTCGGTCACCCAGGTGAGTTCCGCCCGGTCGCCGCCCGCACGCCGGCACTCCTCCAGCAGCGCCCCCAGCGTCAGCGGGTAGTCCGGGCCGGTGGCGTTGAAGGTGCCGACGCGGCCCGACTCCAGCAGGTGCAGCGTCCATTCGGCCAGGTCTCGGGCGTCCACGAACTGCACCGGGCGTTCCGGGGAGACCGGCGCCAGCACCTCGCCGCCCCGGGCCAGCCGGCGCACCCAGTAGGTGAAGCGGTCGCTGTAGTCGTGCGGACCCACGATCAGCCCGGGCCGGAGCGCCACCGTCCGGCCCGGCAGGGCCGCCTCCGCCGCCTCCTCGCAGCGGGCCTTGAGCCCGCCGTAGAGATCCCCCAGATCCGCCGCCCGCACCGGCCCCTGGCTCCGGAGCTCGCGGGCCCGCGCCAGCTGCTCCGGGGTGAGCCGTGCGACCGGCGCCGACTCGTCCAGGCCGGGCCGGGCGAGGCCGGCGTACACCGAGATGCTGGAGACGAACACGTAGCGGTCCACCGCCCCCGCCAGCAGCCCGGCCGAGGCCTCCACCCACTCCGGGAAGTAGGCGCTGGTGTCCACCGCCGCGTCCCACCGCCCGCCGCGCAGCGCCTCCAGCCCGCCCTCGCGGTCGCCGCGCAGGTGGGCCACCCCGGGGAACAGGCCGGGGCCGTGCTGGCCGCGGTGGAACAGGGTCACGCGGTGGCCGCGCGAGAGGGCCGCCTCGGCCAGGTGCCGGCCGAGGAAGATGGTCCCGCCCAGGATCAGGATGTCCATGGACTCCCCAATGTCGGGGCCGGCAGGCTCACGCCCGCCGGCCCCGCGTTCGCCTGCCGCTGGAGCCGCCTAACTGGACGGATCCGTCACGCGGCCCAGGAACAGCAGGCTCCCGGTCACGTTGTCGCGGATCAGGAACAGGAACGGGTGGTTCACCACGAAGCCCGGGGGCACGCTGGTCACGCCCACCGAGACGCCGGTGGCGGCGGCGGCCTCGGTGCCCTCCTCGTTCACCTGCACCCACGCCTTGTGCACCGCGGCGCTGATGAAGAGATCGCGCCCCCCGTCCATGAGCGAGAAATCCGCATCCCCGGGCACGAACGCCGCCTGCATCCCCAGGGCCTGCAGCATGCTCACCAGCGACACGTAGGTGGTCACGGTGAACTTGGGCAGCATCACCCGCATGCGGGTCGCGTGCAGGCCGGCGATCCATGCGTCCAGGCTGGCCGCGTCCAGCCGGTCCTCCAGGCCCGCGAGCCCGTCCAACGAGTCGGGCAACAGGATCACCATGGACAGGTCCTTGCCCCGGTAGGGCAGTTCCAGCAGCCCCACCCCGGTCCCGCGCCCCTCGGAGCAATCCAGTTCCGCGGACATGGTGGGCACGTTGCGCTCCACCCCGGGCGCCACGTGGAACGGCGCGGGCACGGTGTTGCGAGCGTCGAACTGGGTGGCCCACAGGCCCTTGAAGTAGATCGCGCTGGTCAGCACCAGCCGGGTGGCATTGGTCACTGCGTCCGGCGGCATGAGGTTCTGGATGCGGCCGTGGGTCTGGTTCTCCACCCAGGTGTTGATGGTGCTGCGCGAGCCGCCGGGATCGTGCAGGAAGTCCAGCCGCTGCAGCTCCGCCCCGTAGCTCTTCCGGGTGATGTCCAGGAACGGTTGCAGGAAGGTGAAGTCCTGCTGTCCCCAGAGGCGATTGGCCAGGCTCAGCTCGTAGCCGCCCAGGGTCGCGCCGCGGTTGAGGCTTGCCAGGACCGCTCCCCAGGCGGCGTGCAGGGTGTCCCCGAGCTGCGGGAAGTGGAACACCCGGACCATCTCGTCGCGGGTGGTGCCGGAGGCGCCCGCGCAGGTCATGGCGAAGGCGGTGGAGATGTTCTGCGGGGAGCAGAAGATGTTGCCGGGCTGCGTCCGGAGCTGCCCGTAGAAGTCCAGCGCGAACTGGTTGGCGCCCGCCACCACCTGGTTCACGGCGGGCTGGATGGACGCGTCCAGCGCGCGGGCCTTGAGGGCGTCGGGCGGATTCACCAGGGCGTCCTTGGCGCACCCGGAGGAGAACACAGCCAGCGCGGCCACCACGGCCAGCGCCGCCCCTCCCGCCCGTCCCAGGTTCAGGGTACTCATCTCGCGGCCTCCTTTTACGGCTCGCCATTACCTGGGGTCTGCCTTGAGGCTACCCCCGCGAGCAGACGGGGTCAATTCGTGGTGCAGCGAGCGGATTCGCAGTATAATGAACACCGCCGGGGCCTGGACGGGTCCCGCCCCCGGGGTGCCTCGGGGCGACGCTCCCGCCCGGGAGCAGGAGGTGCCCATGCCCAAGCGCTACCAGCGGGTTGCCCTGGTGACTCTGTGCCTGGCGGTCGCAGCGTGCGTGGCCGCGCCGGCGAGCGCGGACTTCACGGTCTTTTTCCCCTTGAGGGCGAGCATGGTCGTGCCCCCGAGCAGTTCCGGGGGCACCGGCGTCGGGCGGTTCACCTGGAATGCCGCCTTTGACTCGGTGAGCTACCACGTCGAGTACTCCGGTCTGGGAAGTCCCTGCACCAGCCTCGACCTGCACTCGGCTGCCCCGTTCAAGAGTGGCCCCGTGGTGCTGCACCTGGCGGAATCCGGGGGCACCAGCAACTCGTTCGACAACACGGTCGCCTGGCCGGCAACCCTCAAGGGCCTGCCGCACCTCGGCTGCGGCACCCAGATGTACCTCGAGCTGGACACCATCGCTTACCCTGCGGGGGAGCTACGGGGGAACGGCTTCGGCATCTGTGACCCCGTGAAGCCCGCCACCTGGGGCCAGGTGAGAAGACTGTACCGATAATCGCGTGCCACAGTCATGATGCCGGGAGGGGCCGCCGGGCCCCTCTTTTTCTGTTGCCTGGCCCCCAGCCGGGGCCGGATACTATGCCGATACTAGGCTGTTGAAATCTCGATCCCCGGGGTCTCCCCCGACGCCGGGGCCCGCAGGAAGCGCCGCCACCCCCTGCATTCCTGGGCCGCCCAGGAGGCCAAGCCGCACCCGCATTCGGGGAATCCCGCATCCAAACGCCAGCAGCACGTTCCGCGGCCGCAGGTCCCGCCCCTTCCAGGGCACGCCAAAGACATCAGCAGGAGGCACCTGTGTCGGAGTTGCAAGTCAAAGCCCCCACCCCCGGCGGCGCGCCGCTCAAGCCGGAATCCATCGAGGAACTCAGGACTTCCCTGCGAGGCCCGCTGTTCACGCCCGGGACCCCGGGCTACGACCAGGCCCGCACGGTCTGGAACGCCATGATCGACCGCCGGCCGGCGCTGATCGTCCGGTGCGCGGGCGCCGCGGACGTGGTCCGGGGGGTCCGCTTCGCCCGCGAGCACGGCCTGCTGCTGGCGGTGCGCGGCGGCGGCCACAATATCGCCGGCAACGCCGTGTGCGACGGCGGGCTGATGCTGGACCTCTCGGCCATGCGCTCGGTGCGCGTGGACCCGGCGGGCCGGACCGCCCGGGTGGAGCCCGGCGCCACCCTGGCCGACTTCGACCGCGAGGCCCAGGCCTTCGGGCTGGCCACCCCGCTGGGGATCAACTCCACCACCGGGGTGGCGGGGCTGACCCTGGGCGGGGGCTTCGGCTGGCTCAGCCGCAAGCTCGGCCTGACCATCGACAACCTGGTGTCGGCCGACGTGGTCACCGCGACCGGCGAGCTGGTCAAGGCCAGCAGCACCGAGAACCGGGACCTGTTCTGGGCCATCCGCGGGGGTGGCGGGAACTTCGGGGTGGTGACCTCGTTCGAGTTCCGGCTGCACTCGGTCGGCCCGACGGTGCTCTCCGGGCTGATCCTCCACCCGCTGGCGGCGGCCAAGGACGTGCTGCGCTTCTACCGCAGCTTCATGGCCGGGACGCCGGAGGAGTTCGTGTGCTGGTTCGTGCTGCGCAAGGCCCCGCCGCTGCCGTTCCTGGCGCCCGAGTGGCACGGCCGGGAGATCCTGGCCCTGGCGGTGTGCCACTCCGGCCGGCTGGACGAGGGCGAGCGGGTGGCCAAGCCGCTGCGCAGCTACGGCAAGCCGCTGGCCGACGTGATCGCCCCGACCCCGTTCACCGCGTGGCAGGCGATCCTCGACCCGCTGCTCGCGCCGGGCCAGAGGAACTACTGGAAGTCCAACGACTTCCGTGAGCTGAGCGACGGGCTCATCGACGTGCTGGTGGACTACGCCGGCAAGATCCCCGACCCCCAGAGCGAGATCGCGTTCGCGCAGCTGGGGGGCGCGGTGAGCCGCGTGCCGCTGGAGGCCACCGCCTACACCCACCGGGACGCCCAGTTCGTGCTCAACGTCCACGGCCGGTGGGAGGACCCCGCCAAGGACGCCCAGTGCATCGGGTGGGCGCAGGCCCTGTGCGCGGCCACCGCGCCGTTCGCGACCGGGGGCGTGTACGTGAACTTCCTGACCCAGGAGGAGCAGGACCGGGTCCGGGCGGCCTACGGCGGCAACTACGGCCGGCTGGTGGAGATCAAGAACAAGTTCGACCCCACCAACCTGTTCCGGCTGAACCAGAACATCAAGCCCACCGCCTAGCGGCGGGCCGGAGGAAGCGGCACGGCACGCCGGGGATATCCCGGCGTGCCGTTCTCGCTGGCCCTCCTTGCGGGCCGGCCCGGCGCCCCGCGCCGGCCGGCCCGCCGCCTAGGCCGCCGCGTCCCGCCGGCCCTCGGAGGCCGCGCCACCGGGCTCCTCCGCGCCGGTCTGCAGCTCCTCCAGCCGGTTGCGCCGGCGGTAGGAATCGTTGAGGAAGAAGCACAGCACCCCCAGCCCCGCCAAACCCAGCGGGCCCATGCGCGGCCACAGCGCCACGAGCGCCCAGGCGAGCACCACCTTCACGCCGCTCACCAGGACCTCGTAGCCGAACAGGAAGTTCTCCTGCCACGCGCGGGTCCACGGAATTCCCTCGGCCAGCGCCACGATCGCCACCACGCCGGCGCGGTTGACCACCCAGTACACCACTCCGGCCAGGGCCAGCCACGCCCCGGCCAGCGCCGGCGACGGACCCGGGGTCAGGGCCTCCCCCGCGTGGAAGGCTGCCCCCGCGGCCCACAGCGTCACCGCCAGGAGCGCGGCGTTGTAGGCCGCCTTCACCCATGGCTTGCGCTGCACGCGCAGGTCCGCCCACAGCGCCACCGCCGCCGCGGGAGCCACCGCCTGGCCCGCGGGCAGGAGCGCCACCGCCGCCAGGTGCACCAGCATGGAGGTGCTGATGGTGCCCCGCCGCCCGGCGGTGCGCACCCAGAACAGCTCCCCCACCACGAAGGCCGGCAGCCACACCAGCAACGCCACCCCGCCCGGCCACCCCGAGGCGGCCACCGCCAGGGCTCCCGCCCCCAGCGTGGCCAGCCACAGGGTCCGTGCGCCGCGCGGCAGATGCAGTGGGTTCACCGGTCTCGCCTCCGCCGGCTACCAGCCGGACCGATACTCCGAGAAGTGCTGGAGCGGGGCACTCACCGTCAGGGTCATCGGATCGTCGTCGTGCCCGACCTCGACCCACTGGCCGTTGGTGGACTTCCAGTAGATGCCCAGGCCGGAGATGTTGTCCGCGGTCACGTTGGTGCCGTGACAGTCGATGGTCAGGACCACCGGCTTGTAGAAGTGGTTCAGGTAGGCCGGGGTGATGCTCAGGTCACAGTCCACCAGGGCCGAGGCCGGCACGTGGATGGTCACCTGGGCCCAGCCGTACACGGCGCCGGCCGGGAAGGTCAGCGTGAACCGGCCGTAGCTGAGCGTGCCGCCCAGGTAGCCATTGAGCCAGAAGGTGCGGTCGCCGGTGTCCTGGAGGCTCAGCGGGGCGGCCGTGCCCCGATGCGACGCCACGACCCACTGGATGCCTCCGGCCCCCAGCGCCTGGGAGGGGTCGGGCACCTCCGCCAGCGGGACGGTCGGGGTGTTCTGGCAGCCGGCCAACGCGGCACAGGCCAGGAGCACCACCAGCGCGGGCCAGCGGGCGATCGGTTTCTCGGACCTGGTGAACATCTCGGACCTCCGATTCGTGGTGCGGCGGCCGGCGGGGACGGCTCACCGCGGCGTGAATTCCCCTGCCTGCTGGAACGCATCCGCCGTGCCGGGAAGCGCTTCCGGAGCGGCGCGAATCGCGAATCTCTTCGGCCGCTAACCCCAACGGGGACGGGAACGTGGGGGCCAGGGCGGCAGAGTGCAAGCCCGCCCGCGCAGCTGGCAACGCGACGCCGGACCCGCCGGCGGCCGGGACCGGGAGCGGTGGGGAATTTCCCATCGCGCGGTGGGGATTCCCCCGCAGTCGAAGTTGCGCCCGGCCCGGACCCGTGCTACGGATTCGCGGTCAGTCGCCCGCGCGGCGGCCTGTCCGCCGCGCTCGATTCCCCCGCCACCGGAGCCACTCGGAGCCCCCATGAGCCGCCGCCCGCGTCCATCCCCGCAGCCGGCCCCCGTCCGGGTCGAAGCGCGCCCCGCGCGGGTGCTGCCGGCGTGGAGCTTCCCCGCGCTGGCCGCGGCCGCGGTGGTCTACGGCATCTGGGCCGCACTGCACCGGGCGTGGGTGTGTGACGACGCGTTCATCTCTTTCCGCTACGCCGAGAACCTGGTGCGCGGGCTGGGCCTGGTGTTCAACCCCGGCGAGCGGGTGGAGGGCTACAGCAACTTCCTGTGGACGGTGTGGACCGCGCTGGGGATGCGGCTGGGGGCCGACCCGGAGGTCTGGGCCACCGGCTGGGCCACGGCGTGCTACGCGGCCACCCTGGCGCTGCTGGGGTGGAACGCCTGGCGGATGCGCCGCGACACCCCCGGGCTGGCGCCGTGGCTGCCTCTGGCGGCGCTGGGCGCGGCGGTGCACCTGGACTGGAACAACTTCGCCACCGGCGGCCTCGAGACCTCGCTGTACACGCTGCTGGCGGTGCTGGCCTACGTGCTGCTGGCGTCGGGGGAAGGCGGGCGGTGGCGCCTCGGCGGCGCCGGGGTGGTCCTGGGCGTGGCGTCCATGACCCGGCCCGACGGACCCCTGCTGGCCGTCCTGGCGGGCCTCTTCGTCCTGGTGGCCGGGGCGCTGCGCCGCGGGCGCCGCGGGGCGCCCGCCCCGGTCGAGGGCGAAAGTCCCGGCCCGGAGGCGCCGCCCCGGGCCGGCACGGGGCAAGGGATCCTCGACGCGCTGGCCCTGGGGGCCGGCTTCCTGGCGCTGTGGCTCCCGTTCACCGCCTGGCGGGTGAGCTACTACGGCGACTTCTTCCCCAACCCCTACTACGCCAAGTCCGCCTCGATCGCCTGGTTCTCGCAGGGCGCGCTCTACGTGCTGATCTACTTCCAGAAGTACTGGGTCCTGGCCCTGGGCTCGGTGCTGGCCGGGCTGGCCGCGGCGCTGGGTTGGGGCGGGGCGCGCCGGCGAGCCGGGCCCGGGCGGCGCGCCGGACGGCCGGGGGGGCCGGAGCGCCTCGCCCCCGGCGCCTGGGGCCGGCGCGCGGCGCTGGCGGCCCTCCTCGCGCTGGGCTACACCGCTTTCGTGATGCGGGTGGGGGGCGACTTCATGTTCGCGCGGTTGCTCATCCCGGTCACCCCGTTCTACCTGATCCTGACGGAGCTGGCGCTGGCGCGGCTGCTGCGGGGGTCCGCGGGGCTGCAGCTGACGGCGGGGGGGGTGGCGGTCCTGGCGGTGGCCGCGACCCCCTACCCGTTCACCGGCGAGGGCTGGGTCCACGGCATCATCAACGAGTGGCTCTTCTACCGGCAGCCCGAGGCCTCCGACGTCATCCGCCGGGATGGGCTCGCCCTGCGGCCCTTCTTCCGGGGGCTGCCGGTGCGGGTGGCGTTCCTGGGGGGCGAGGCCCGCCTGATGTACTACGCGCGCCCGGCGGTAGCCATCGAGAGCCAGACCGGCCTCACCGACCGGTACATCGCGCACCTGCCGTTGGGGAGGGTGCGCGGGCGAGTCGGCCACGAGAAGGTGGCCCCGCTGAGCTACCTGATCGAGGGGCGGCGCGTCCACTTCGCGTTCCACCCCGAGGCCGACCGGGAGCTCGGGCTGAGCCAGGCGATCCCCACGATGAAGATCTACCTGGGCCGCTTGGCCGGGCGCATCCTGACCTGGGACCCGGCGCTGATGGACTCCCTGCGCCGGCGCGGGGCGGTCTTCGACGACTTCCCGACCCAGCTGGACACGGTCATCGTCCGGCTGCCGCGGTTCGCGGACTCGGACGTCCGGCTGCTCTACGGCGGGCTGCGGCGGTTCTACTTCGAGCACGTCCCCGACCCGGCCCACGAGCGGCCGTTCCTGGAGCGGCTGGGCCGTGCCGCCGCGGAGCCGTCCCCGGCGCAGCCTCCGGCGCCCTAGCCGCCGCGCGCCCCCACGCTACTCGGAGACCTGGAACAGCTCGCGCGCGAGCGAATCGGCCAGCGTCGCCTCCGAGGTCAGCACCGCCGCCGCCCGCCCGATCTCCGTCTGCGCCTCCCCCCAGCGCTGCTGCTCGATGGCCTCGCGCGCCCCAGGCAGGGTCTTCACCCCGTAGCCGGTGTACACCCCCGGCGCGTACACCAGGTGCCGGAACCACGGCCGCCCCGGCAGCCCCGCGGCCGCAGTGAGGCGCCGCTCGCTGTCCATGAGGGCGCGGTTGAACGCCCCCAGGCTCACCTTCCCGAGCGCCGCGGCCGAGCCCCGGCAGGCCTCGGCGCGGGCGCTGTCGTAGCGCGCGGCGCACCCGCGGAGGGAGTCCGCCGCGGCCCGCAGCGGCGCGAAGTCCAGTTCCGGGGGCTCCGGCTTGGCCGCCGGCAGCGGCACCGGCCGGGTGGGGTCGGTGGTGGCCTCGAAGTACCCCTCGGCCACCTCCCGGTTGTGCTCGCGGGCGTCGTCGCGCTCCTTCTGGAGCAGCTTCTCCAGCTCGTCCACGTAGCGCCGCACCGAGCCGGCCAGGCCCCGGAAGTCCAGCGGCAGCAGCTCGGCGTCCGCCGCGCGCAGCACCACGCTGCCGGCGGTCTGCGCGAGCGTCCGCCCGTAGCGGAAGCCGGGGTCCCCGAAGCGGGCGTACCAGGACGGATCGTCGTAGATGGAGTGGTACACGCCCCCGCCGCTCTCGCCGCCGAAGCCCAGGTTGAGGCTGGCCACCCCCGCGTGGTCCAGGAAGGCGGTGTAGTCGGAGCCCGAGCCCAGCGCCCCGATGAGCCAACCCGGTCGCCGGCGCGCCTCCTGGCGCTCCTCGGGGCTGTGGGCCTGCCCGATGGCCCGCAGGCGCGCCCGGGCCCCCACGCTCAGCCGCGGGGACGGCAGGCCCAGGCCGCGGGCCGCGTCCGGCGTCAGCTGGATCTCGGGATCCTCCACCTCGCGCGCCACCTCGTTCACCAGCCGCTCCAGGGTGTGGGAGCCGCCGGCCTCCAGGTAGCCGCGGCCGTTGCTGTCGGAGTTGACGTACAGCGCCGCGTGCTCGCCCAGCTCGTCGGCGTGGGCCTCGACCCACTCGGTGGAGCCCAGGAGCCCCGGTTCCTCCCCGTCCCACCAGCACAGCAGGATGGTCCGCCGCGGCCGCCAGCCCTGCCGCAGCAGCTCCGCCAGGCCCCGCGCCTCCTCCAGCAGCGCCGACGCCCCGGAGACCGGGTCCTCCGTGCCGTTCACCCAGGCGTCGTAGTGGTTGCCGCGGATCACCCACTCGTCCTCGGCCGCCCCGCCCGGGATCCGCGCCACCACGTCGCGGATCGGCTTGAGGTCCCAGTTGAAGGCCGCCTTGAGGTGCACCCTCGCCGGCCCCGGGCCCACGTGGTAGGTGATCGGCAGCGCGCCGCGCCACGCCTCGGGCGCCACCGGCCCGCGCAGCTCCGCCAGCAGCGGCTGCGCGTCCCCCCACGAGAGCGGCAGCACCGGGACCTTGGTCAGGGTGCGGGCCTCCGCCAGCGGCAGCCGGCGGGCGTTGTACGCGGCCGCCACGCCCGGGGTGAGCGGGTCGCCCGGCTGCACCGACATGTCCTGCACGCTGCCGCGCTGCACCCCGTCCGCCGGGCGGTACGCGCCCGCCGGGTAGGGATCCCCGGCGAAGAAGCCGTCTTCGCGGGGGTCGGAGTAGATGAGGCAGCCCACCGCGCCGTGCTCGGCCGCCAGCTTGGGCTTCACCCCGCGCCACCCGCCGCCGTAGCGCGCGATCACGATGGCGCCCCGGACCGAGATCCCCAGCCGGTCCAGCTGCTCGTAGTCGTCAGGCACGCCGTAGTTCACGTACACCAGCGGCGCGGTGACGTCGCCGTCGATGGAGTAGGCGTTGTAGGTGGGCAGCTGCTCCTGCTGCTGGCGGGAGGTGGAGTCGCCCGGCACCGGCGGCTCCTGCAGGCGACAGGTGAAGGCGCGGGGCTCCACCAGCTCCACGGCGCGCTCCCGCGGCGTGGGAAACAGCACGTAGAACTCCTCCAGCCGGGCGTCCAGGCCCCAGGCCCGCAGGCGGGCCGCCACCCACTCGGCGTTGTCCCGGTCGGCGTCCGAGCCCACCGCGTGCGGCCGCGCCGACAGGCGGCGGGCGTACTCCTGCACGCTGTCGGCGCTGGGCAGGGCGCGGAAGCGCTGCTCCCAGTCGCGCTGCGCGCGCCAGGCGGCGGTGGAGTAGCCGAGGGGCGCGCCCGGCTCGCCGGCGGCCCCCGGCGCCTCGGTCAGGTCGGCGGCCGGGGCGCCGGCGGGGGCCGCCCGGAGCACGCCCGTCGGCAGGGGGCTCAGGATCAACGGAAGCAGCAGCGGGAGAGCCAGCACAACGGGCCGCATCGGGGTCCCTCCTTCCAGCCGGCGGTTCCGGGCGCGCGGGGGCGGCGCGCGGGGTCGGATCGCGCCAACCGTGGCTCATGCGCGCGGGGGCGTCAAGGCAGCGGCGCCCGGCCGGGGCCGGGGCGGGGCGGGCGGCGCCGCCGGCGGAGGCCGGGTTCCTGTGGCGCGCCGCGCCGCACCTCGGCTACCCTGGTCGCCGTGCCGACCGCCGAGACCCCCGCGCCCCGCGCGCCCGCCGCCGTCTCCGCCCTCCGCCCGCGCCTGGCCCTGGCGCTGGCGCTCCTGGCCGGGGCCGCGCTGTACGCCCCGAACCTCCGCGCCCAGCTCCTGGCGGACGACTACGCGTTTCTCTCCGGGGCGCTGTCCACCCCGCTGCTGCGCTGGCTGGGCACCACCGCGGGGGTGTCCTACTACCGGCCGCTCTCGCGGCAGCTCTACGTGGAGCTGATGAGCCGGGCCTTCGGGACCCATCCCCTGCCCTACCACGTGGTCAACCTGGCGCTGCTGCTGCTGGCCGCCTGGCTGCTGGCGCGCATCGCCGGCCGGCTGGCGGCGCCTGCGGCGGGGGTGGTGGCGGCCGGGGCGTTCCTGGCCCAGCACGGCGCCAGCGTGCTCACCGGCTGGGCCGCGTGCGCCCAGGACCTGTTCGCGCTCACCTTCACCGCGGCCTCGGTGCTGCTGCAGCTGTCGGGGCGCCGCCGGTGGGCGGCCGCTGCCACCGCCGCGGGGCTCCTGAGCAAGGAGACCGCCGCGGCGGCGCCGTTCCTGGCGCTGCTGGTGGAGTGGCGGCGGCCGGGTGGCAGCCTGGGGCGCGCGGCGCGCGCGGCGGCCCCGCACTTCGCGGTGCTGGCCGCCTGGGCCGTGGCCTACGGCGCGTGGTTCCGGCACTTCCCCGGCGCTCCGCCGGTGGGGGTGCTGGACCTCCGGCTGGATCCCGGCTCGGTCCCCGGCCTCGTGCAGCGCGCAGCACTGTCCCTGGTGAACCTGGACCAGGGGCTGGGTTGGCCGCGCGCGGCGGTGGACCTCGCCCGCGCGGCGGCCGCGCCCGTGCTGGGGGCGGCCGGAGTGGCGCTGGCCACCTGGGGCGTGGCCCGCCGGCGCGCGCCCGCGGAACGCGCCGCCGGGCGCGCCGGCGGCGAGGGCCGGGCCCGGCGGGAAGCCCGGGGCCGCGGCGGGCGCGGCGACGGGGCCGCTGCCGCGCCGGCCGCGCGGCAGCGGCGGAACTCCGGCCCGGGCCCGCTGGTCTGGCTGGGGCTGGGCTGGATGCTGCTGGGGATCCTGCCGGTGCTGCTGGTGGGCCACCGCTGGAGCGCCTATCTCACGGTGATGATGGGGGCGGGCTTCGCGCTGCTGGCCGCGGCGGGGCTGTCCCGCTGGCCGCGCGGGGCCGCAGCGGCGGTCGGCGTGCTGCTGCTGCTGGGCCCGGCCGCCGACGCCGTGAGCGGCGGGCCCTTCGAGACCCGCTCCCCGTCGGTGTGGACCCTGGCGCGGGTGCGCCGGCTGAGCAGTTTCGTCGCGGGGCTGCGCCGCACCCTGCAGCAAAGCTGCCCGCAGCTGCCGCCGGGCAGCGCGGTGCTGCTGTCGCGGGTGCCCAATATCAGCATGGTGGCGGTGCACGGCAGCGACGCGCTGCGGGCCTGGTATGCCGACACCACGCTCACCTTCGGGTCCATCGAGGCGGTGCGCATCAACACCTTCCGCGGCCACCTGGTGGTGCTGGAGTGCGACCCCAGCGTGGAGCCCAACCGCTGGTACGTGGAGAGCCCGGGCTTCGTGCGGCTCCGGGTGGACATCCAGAAGGCGGTGGACGAGGCCCGCTGGACCGACGCGCGGGACATGCTGGAACGGGCGCGCCGCGCTCCGGAGTGGAAGCGCCTCAGCGACACCTGGCGCGGCGGGGCGCTGCTCACGCTCGGGCAGGTGTACCAGCGCCTGAACCAGCCGGCCCTGGCCGAGCCGGTGTACCGCCAGGCCACCCGTGAGGCACCCCGGCTGGGCCAGGCGCACTACGGCCTGGGGGCGGTCCTGGCGCTGCGCGGGGCGTACCGCGAGGCCGAACCGGAGCTGGCCGAGGCAGTGCGCCGCATGCCCGACGACGCGCTGTCCCAGTTCACCTATGGGGCGCTGCTGGCGCAGAACGGGCGCGACCTGGGCGAGGCCGCCGCCCACGTGCGGCGCGCGCTGGAGCTGGGGCTGGAGGAGCCCGCGCTCAGCTCGGCGCGCCGGCTGCTGGCGCAGATCGAGGCCCGGCTGCAGCCGCCGAAGCCGTAGCGCCGGATACAGCCGGGGCCGGGCGCGCTCTCCGGCGCGCCCGGCCCCTCGCGTCAACGCCCGCTGCGCCCTACGGCCCGGGCTTCAGGAACAGGCTGTCCGGCAGCGCCGGGTTGAGCCGCACCTGGGTCGCCGTCGAGCTGCGGAACTCCTTCCCATCCTGCAGGACCTTCGATGCGTACGGGTACTTCAGTGCGTCCACCGCCCGCCAGTCCGAGTAGATGACGGTCTGCTTCACCGGCCCCTGCGGCCCGGTGGAGGGGTACTCCATCCCCGCGAGCATCCCGTCGGGCCCGAAGTACACCAGGCAGTCCTTGACCAGCTCGCTCTTGAGCAGCGCCACGTCGCACGCCTGGCCGCCGAGGGTCTGCTTGTCGGGCAAAGCCTGCAGCTGCACCTGGTCCGGATGGCCGAACAGCCGGAACATGGAGTGCTCGAACTCCTTCTTGAGTTCGGCCACGGCGTTGGGCTGGTCCTGCACGCCCTGCGGGGCCTTCACCCAGCCGCCCTTGGGGCTGACCCCCGAGCGAATCTCGCCCATCGGGGTCTTCATCACCACCGCCTGCCGGTCCGGCAGCGCCATCGAGATCGAGCCGGTGAGCGGGATGCTCTGCCCCTGCATGGTGATGGTCATCTGCTGGTCCGCGCTCCAGGACTTCACCGCCGCCCACGCGGCGGGTCCGCCGGCCAGGTCCGCGGCCTTCTTCAGCAGCGCCTGCCCGCGGGCCAGGGCCTCCGCGGAGGCCTCCCCCACCTTGAGCTGGGAGGGCCGCGGCGGGATCGAGATGTCCATCCGCTCCACCGGCTGGCCCAGCGAGGTCAGCGGCCGGTCGAAGTCCTTCTCCCGCCCCACGATGACGGTGATGAGGTTGTCCGGGTGGATGTGCCGCTTGGCGGCCGCCAGCATCGAGGCCGCGGTGACGTTCTGCAGGCCCTGCTGGTACTTCTGCAGGAAGTCCTGCGGGTAGCCCACCAGCTCGTAGTAGGCGGCCCGGAACATCACCGCGGACGGCTCCGAGAAGTTGAACACGAAGGAGTTGAGCGAGGTCTCCCGGGCGATCTGGGCCTCCTCGTCGGTCACCGGCTCGCGGGTCACCTTCTCCACCTCGGCCCGCACCAGGTCGGCCGACACCATGATCGAGTCGTTGCGGGTGAGGGCCAGGGCCGCGAACACCCCGGGGCGCGCGAAGCCCGCGCCGGAGCGGGCTCCGGCCGCGTAGGCCAGCCCCCGCTGGGTGCGGATCACGTTGGTCAGGCGCGACTGGAAGCCGCCGCCCAGCGCGTTCTCCAGCACGTCCATGTCCGGGTAGTCGGGATCGCTGGCCAGGAAGCCGAGGTGGGTCATCACCACGCCCGACTGGGTCACGTCGTCCTTGGGCGCGAACACCACGTGCTTCGGCCCCAGCGCCGGCATGGGCGGCATGGCCGGCGGGGTGAGCCCGCTCTTGGCCCACGGGCCGAGCTTCTCGGCCAGCAGCTTCTTCATCTCGGCGGTCTTGAAGTCCCCGTAGATCGCCAGGATCATCCGCTCCGGCTCGAAGCACAGCCGCTGGAACTGCAGGCAGTCGTCGCGGGTGATGGCGTCCACGGTGGCGTACTCGGGCTCCCGGGTGTACGGGCTGTCCTTCCCGAACACCGCCTGGGCCGAGGCGCGAAACAGCACCGAGAACATCTCGTCGTTGCGCCCGGCGATGCTGCGGTAGAGCGCCGTGCGCTGCAGCTCCATCTTGTCCTCGGGGAACGCCGGCGCGCGCAGGATCTCGGCCAGCAGCCCGACCACCTCGGCGGTGTTCTCCGGCAGGCACCAGAAGGTGCCGGAGGCGTTGTCCGTCCCCACCGTGGTGCCGATCCGGGCGCCGATGGCGCCCAGCCGGTCGTCCAGCCAGTCCCCGGGGTGCGCCACGGTGCCGCCGCGGCGCATCACCGCGCCCACCATGTTGCCCAGGCCGGCCTTGGCCGCCGGGGCCCAGGTGTCGCTGGCGTTGAAGTAGGCGATGCCGGTCACCCGCGGCAGGTCGTGGTTCTCGAGCAGGTACACCACGGCCCCGTTGGGCATCACGTAGCGTTCGGGCTGCACCTTCGGAATCGCGTGCAGCGGCGGGATGGCCAGGGTGCGCGGGTCCGCCGCTCCCGCGGCGGCCCCCGCGGTCAGTGCGGCCGCCGCGAGCAGCGCGGCCAGCGCCAGCGAGGCCTTCAGGATGCGCTTGTTCATCACTTCTGCCCCCCGCCCGCAGCCGCCGGGGTCTTCGGGTGCACGATGAGGCCCACGGTGCGGTTGCTCCGGATCAAGGTCCGCTTCATCGCAGCGAGCAGGTCGTCCACCGTGACGGACTGCACCCGCTCCGCCTGCCGGAAGAACTCATGCCAGTCGCCGTACATGGTCTGGGCCTGGGCCAGCTCCTCGGCCAGCTGCTCGCGCGACTCCGAGGTGCCGATCATGTCGGCGCGGGTGCGCACCTTGTAGCCGTCCAGCTCGTCCTGGGTGAAGGGCTTCTTGGTCTGGATCTCGTCCAGGGCGTCATACACCGCCTGCTCCACCGCCGCCGGGTCCTGCTCGGCCGCGGGCACCACCAGCAGGCCGAACAGGTTGGGGTACTTCTCCCCCGGGAAGCCGGTGAACGCCTGCACCTGCACCGCGATCTTCTTCTCCTTGACCAGCAGCTTGTTGAGCCGCGAGTAGCTGCCGCTCGCCAGCAGGCTGGAGAGCGCCTCGTAGGCGGTGTAGCTCGGGTCGGTCACCGCCGGCATGTGCCAGCCGATCATGATCAAGGGCTGCGCCGGATCCTCCAGGATCACCCGGCGCTCCGCCTTCTGCTCCGGCTCCACGATGTCGAGCGGCGGCGGCAGCGGCGCGTCGGACACCTGCTCCAGGTATTGCTGCGCGAGGTGCTGCACCTCGTCGGCCGTCACGTCCCCCACGATCGCGCAGGTCATGTCCTTGGCCACGTAGTACTTCCTGTAGAAGGCCTCGGCGTCGGTGCGGCCGAAGGTCTTCAGGTCGGAGGGGTGGCCGATGCCGCCCGAGCCGTACGGGTGGGCCATGAACGCGGCGTGGATGAACTCGTCGAACAGCCGCCCGATGGGCGAGGACTCGACGCGCATCCGCCGCTCCTCGTACACCACCTCGCGCTCCTTGTAGAACTCCCGGAACACCGGGTGCGCCAGGCGGTCGCCCTCGAGCATCGCCCACAGCTCCAGCCGGTTGGAGGGCAGGCTGTAGTGGTACGCGGTCACGTCGTCGGCGGTGTAGGCGTTCAGGCCCTGCACCCCGTTGCGCTCCAGGATCTTGGAGTATTCGTTGGACACCACGTACTTCCGCGAGGCCTCCTGGGCGTCCTTCCAGGCCTTCTCGAGGGCCGCCAAGCGGGTGCTGTCCGCGTGCATGCCCTTGCGCCGCTCGGTGAGGTAGTCGTTCCAGGCCTGCTCCTCGGCGTCCAGCAGCGGCTTCTCCTTGGCGTAGTCCGAGGTGCCCACGGTGGGCGTGCCCTTGAAGGCCATGTGCTCCATCATGTGCGCGACGCCGATGGCCCCGAGCTGCTCCTGGGCCGAGCCGGCGTTGACCATGGTGAAGAAGCTGAAGATGGGCGCGTCGTGGCGCTCCACCACGACGAACTTCATGCCGTTGGGCAGGGTGAAGTCCTTGACCTGCTTTTCCAGCGCCTCGAGCCCGGTGTGGACCGGAGCCTTCGCGACGGCCGACGCTGGGGCCGCCATGCCGGCGTGCGCGTTGAGGGCTCCGGCGAGCAGCAACGCCGCGGCCCCCCCCAGCCATCCGCGCATCCCGCGCAGTCCGGGCGGTTGGACCCTCTTGGGCATGTGTCCTCCGTGGTAAGGTGAGTGGAAGGTGACGGAAAGCGCCGCCGGAGTATTGCACAGCCCCGAGGGCGGGGCAAATCGGGCCCCCACGGCCGGCGGATTCGGAGCCTGCGGCGCGCCGCAGGGCCCCCGGGAGGCGCGCCGCAGGGCGGGCCTCCCCGGCCCCGGGCGGCTGTGGTAGCCTCGTACCGGAGAAGTACTTAGGCCATCCCCACGGACCCGCACAAGGAGCGCTCGATGCACCATCTCGCGACCCTGGTGACCCCCCTCGCGCTGGCCGCCGCGCTGTGCGCGGCCCACCCGGCCGCGGCCAAGCCGGCCGCCCCTCCCCCCGTCCCGGCTACCCCCAAGCGTCCGGTGGTGGACGAGTACCAAGGAGTGAAGGTCACCGACGATTACCGGTGGCTCGAGAACTTCTCCGACCCCCAGGTGCGGGCCTGGAGCGACGCGCAGAACCGGCGCGCCCGGGCGGTGCTGGACGCGCTGCCCGGGGCGCGGGCCATCCGCGCCCGCCTGGCGGAGCTGGACCACTCCACCTCGGCCGACTACGGCGAGCTGGTGTGGCGCGGGGGGCGGCTGTTCGCGCTCAAGTCGCAGCCGCCCCGGCAGCAGCCCTTCCTGGTGACGCTGCCCTCGGCCGACCAGCCCGCCGCGGAGCGCACGGTGCTGGACCCGAACCGGTTGAACCCCAAGGGCACCACCGCCATCGACTGGTTCGTGCCCTCCCTGGACGGCCGGCGGGTGGCGGTCTCGCTGTCCGAGGGCGGCAGCGAGAACGGCACGGTCCACGTGTACGACGTGGACGGCGGGCGGGAGCTGGGCGACTCGCTGCCGCACGTGAACGGCGGCACCGCCGGCGGGAGCCTGTGCTGGAACCGGGACGGCACCGGCTTCTGGTACACGCGCTATCCGCGCCCCGGCGAGCGGCCGGCGGCCGACCTGGACTTCTACCAGCAGGTGTACTTCCACCGCCTGGGCGCGCCGATGGATCAGGACAGCTACGCCATCGGCCGGGACTTCCCGCGCATCGCCGAAGTGGCGCTGCAGGTCTCGGACGACGGCCAGCGGGTGCTGGCGTCGGTGGAGAACGGCGACGGCGGCGAGTACGCCCACTTCCTGCTGGGCCCGGAGGGCCGCTGGACCCGGATCGCCCGCTTCGAGGACCGCGTCACCCAGGCCCGCTTCGGCCCGGACGGCGCGCTGTACCTGCTGAGCCTCGCGGGGGCGCCGCGCGGCCGGCTGCTGCGCCTGGCCCCGCAGGCCGACTCGCTGGCCGCGGCCCAGGTGGTGGTGCCCGAGGGCGAGGCCGTCCTCTCCGAGTTCCTGCCGACGGCCACCCGGCTGTACGTGGCCGGGGTGGTGGGCGGCCCGTCGGAACTCGAGGTGTACGACCTGGCCGGGACGCGGCTCTCGAGCGTGCCGGTGCAGCCGATCTCCGCGGTGGACGGGCTCACCCGGCTGGAGGGCGACGAGATCCTGTACCGGAGCGCCTCCTACCTGGACCCGCCCGCGTGGTACCGGTGCTCCCCGGCCGCGCCGCGGCCGGTGCGGACGGCGCTGTTCCGCACCTCGCCGGCGGACTTCCGGGACACCGAGGTGGTGCGGGAGGAGGCGGTCTCGAAGGACGGCACGAAGGTGCCCATGTACATCCTGCGCCGCAAGGGCACCCCGCTCAACCACCGCAACCCCACCCTGCTGTACGGCTACGGCGGCTACAGCCTCGACGAGACCCCGCGCTTCAGCCCGCTGCTGCGGGCGTGGATCGAGCAGGGCGGCGTGTACGCCCGGGCGGTGCTGCGGGGCGGGGGCGAGTACGGCGAAGATTGGCACCGGGCCGGCAACCTGACCCACAAGCAGAACGTGTTCGACGACTTCGCCGCGTGCGCCCGGCGCCTGGTGGCGGCCGGCTACACCCGCCCGGAGCGCCTGGCGGTGGAGGGCGGCAGCAACGGCGGGCTGCTGATGGGAGCCCTGCTCACGCAGCACCCGGAGCTGGTGCATGCAGTGGTGAGCCACGTGGGCATCTACGACATGCTGCGGGTGGAGGGGCAGCCCAACGGGGCGTTCAACGTCACCGAGTACGGCTCGGTGCGTGACCCCGAGCAGTTCAAGGCCCTGTACGCCTACTCGCCCTACCACCACGTGGTGGACGGCCGGCGCTACCCGGCCACGCTGTTCCTCACCGGCCAGAACGACCCGCGGGTGGATCCCTCCCACTCCCGCAAGATGACCGCCCGGCTGCAGGCCGCCTCGCCCGCCACCACCGTGCTGCTGCGCACCAGCTCCAGCTCCGGGCACGGAATCGGCAGCTCGCGCGCCGAGCGCCTGGCGCAGCAGGCGGACGTGGACGCGTTCCTGCTCCACGAGCTGGGGATGAAGTACCAGCCGGTGGCGCCGCGGCAGCTCCGGCGGGAGCCGCCCGGGAAGTAGGAGCCGCACCGAGGAGGTGCCCGTCATGCCGGCCCTGGCACCGGAGACCCCCGCCCGCTACTGGCACACGCTCGACGACGGGCGCGTGCAGTGCGACCTGTGCCCCCGCCACTGCCGGCTGCGCGACGGCCAGCGCGGGTTCTGCTTCGTCCGGCGGCGCGAGGGGGCCGGGCTGCTGGCGCCTTACGCGCGGTGCAGCGGGCTGTGCGCGGACCCGGTGGAGAAGAAGCCGCTGTACCACTTCCTGCCCGGCTCCGCGGTGCTCTCCTTCGGCACGCTGGGGTGCAACCTGGCGTGCCGCTGCTGCCAGAACTGGCACCTGAGCCGCTCCCGGGACGCGCAGCGGTCGCTGGAGGCGGCGGCGCCCGACGCCGTGGTCCGGGCGGCGCTGGCGGCCGGCTGCGCCGGGGTGGCCTTCACCTACAACGACCCGGTGGTGTTCCACGAGTACGCGGTGGACACCGCGCGCGCCTGCCGCCGGGCGGGGCTCCGCACCGTGGCGGTCACCGCCGGCTACGTGTGCCCCGAGCCGCGGGCCGAGTTCTACCGCGAGATGGACGCCGCCAACGTGGACCTCAAGGCCTTCACCGAGCGCCACTACCGCGAGATGTCGGGGGTCAGCCTGGAGCCGGTGCTGGACACTCTGCGTTACATTCGCCGCGAGACCCGCACCTGGCTGGAGCTGACCACGCTGCTCATCCCCGGCGAGAACGATACCGACGCGGAGCTGGAGGAGCTCACCCGCTGGGTGGTGGAGGAGCTGGGCCCCGACGTGCCGATGCACTTCACCGCGTTCCACCCCGCCTGGCGGATGGCCGACCACCCCCCCACCCCGCGGGCCACGCTCACCCGGGCCCGCCGCGTCGCGATGCGCGCCGGGGTGCGCTACGCCTACACCGGCAACGTGCACGACCCCGAGGGCTCGGCCACCCGCTGCCACGCCTGCGGCCGCATTCTCATCCTGCGCGAGGGCTTCAGCGCGGCGGTCACCGGCCTGGACGGCGCGGGCCGCTGCCGGGGCTGCGGCACGCCGTGCGCGGGAGTGTTCTGAGCTCCGCCGGAGTCCCGCGTTCCCCCAGCCACAGGAGGATCAGGATGCCGCAGACCCCCCACGTGGAAACCCACTTCACCGCGGGCGAGAGCGTGCGCGACGTGGTGATCGGGATGTCCGACGGACTCACCGTGCCCTTCGCGCTGGCCGCGGGGCTCTCCGGCGCGGTGGCCGCCAGCCGCATCGTGGTCACCGCGGGGCTGGCCGAGATCGCCGCCGGCTCCATCGCCATGGGCCTGGGCGGCTATCTGGCCGCGCGCAGCGACGCCGAGCACTACGCCAGCGAGCGCCGCCGCGAGGAGCGGGAGGTGGTGGAGCTGCCCGACCGCGAGGACGAGGAGGTGGCCGAGGTGTTCCGGGGCTACGGGCTCACGGAGGAGGAGATCGCGCCGGTGCTGCGGGCGTTCCACGGGCGGCCCCGCAATTGGGTGGACTTCATGATGCGCTTCGAGCTGGGGCTGGAGCAGCCCCAGCCGGGGCGGGCCCTCAAGAGCGCGCTCACCATCGCCGCGGCGTACATCGCCGGGGGGCTCATCCCGCTGGCCCCGTACATGGCCGGCGGCGCGGTCCAGGGCGCGCTCCGGGTGTCGGTGGGGGTCACCGCGGTGGCGCTGGGAGTCTTCGGGTACGTGAAGGGCCGGTACACCGGGGCCCACGCCCTCCGCAGCGCCGCGCAGACGCTGCTGGTGGGCGGGCTGGCCGCGGCCGCGGCGTTCTCCCTGGCCCGGCTGTTCACCTGAGCCGGGCCCTTCCGCGCTTGCGCGGCGCCCCGGGCGGCGCGATGATTCGGGTGATTCCCCCGGAGAGCGAGAGTCAACCCAGGCGCAGCGGCCGCGCCGCGCCGGGCGACCGAACGCGGCATCCCGCGCCGCGGGATGCCAGGGACACCTGAAGACGGCGGCGGGGACCCGCCCCGCCCGCCGGGGTGGAACGCAGGAGGTGGCCCATGCCCGCCAAGAGACTCCGGACCTACCTGGACGAGAACCACATCCGCTACGTCGCCATGTCCCACTCCCAGGCCTACACCGCCCAGGAGATCGCCGCCGCCTCGCACGTGCCGGGCAAGGCCATGGCCAAGACGGTCATGGTCAAGCTGGACGGGAAGATGGCGATGGTGGTGGTGCCCGCGCTGCACAAGATCGACCTGGAGGTGCTCAAGCGCGGCAGCCACTCCAGCCGGACGGAACTGGCCACCGAGGCCGAGTTCAAGCTGCTGTTCCCGGACTGCGAGCCCGGGGCCATGCCGCCGTTCGGCAACCTGTACGGGCTGCCGGTGTTCGTCGAGGAGGGCCTCACCGCGAACCCGGAGATCGCCTTCAACGCGGGCTCGCACACCGAGATCCTCAAGATGGACTTCGCCGACTTCCAGCGCCTGGTGAAGCCCACGCTGCTGCGCCCGCTGCAGCACGCCTAGGGCGGAAAGCGCGGAGGGCCGACCGTGCCGGCCCTCCGCGGTGCCCCCGGCCGGGCCCGGGCCCGGCGGGGAATCGGGCCGGTGCGGCCGGCCCTCCGGTGGCGCACTACGTCTCTCGCTCCCAGTTGACCCGCACCAGGCGGTCGCGGCGCGACCAGCGGAACTCCACCCGGCCGTGGAAGGCGTGCTGCAGCTCGCGGCCCATGCGCTGGGCCAGCTTGTTGTTGGTGGTGTAGACCTGCCACTCCGCCCCGGCGGCCTCGACCCGCATGGTCCGCTCCATCGGGTTCATGCCGCGGGCGCGGGCCTCGGCGTTGCGCAGCAGCCGCAGCACCTCGTCGCGGTGCGCCGGCAGCCCCGGCCAGCGGAGCGTGAGCACCCCCTCCGGGTAGCGGTCGCGGATGCGGGTGCACGCCGGGCAGGTGGAGATCCGCGCGCGGCCATGGTCCACCAGGTCCTCGAAGACGCTCTCGTCGTGGTACCAGCGCTTCTTCTCGTAGATGCCGTGGCATTCTCGGCACACCATGACCCCGCCCGGCGCGCGGCGCAGGGCGTAGGGGTTGGCCTGCTGGCCCAGAATCCGGCGCGAGGCGGCGGCCGGCCGGGCGGCCCTGGGGTCAGGGGTGGGACGGATCGAACGGGGGGTGGCGCGGAGCGACCGGGTAGGCCCGGGTGACGGGCGGGCCGTCCGGTTGGCCCGCGAAGGACCGGAGTGCGTCTTGAGCATGGCCGTCCTCCCTGAGGGGGCTGTCTCGCCCCCCCAGGAAGAGCGTAGCGCAACCGGGGCGCCGGCCCAAGCCCTCCGGGAAAACTCCCTCCGCGGGCCCCGGCTCCCGGCTAGTGATAAATGTTGCGCAGCCGGCCCCAGGACGTCTGCCGGGCCGGGGTGGAGGCGCAGGTGTTCACCTGGCCCAGGACGCCCACGATGACTCCGTCCGCGATGACCCGGACGGTGCACGCGCCCGCGCCGGTGCCGCGGATGTGGAACACCACCGCCCCGGAAGGATCGGTGAAGCCCGAAATGACCGCCCCGGAGACGGTGAAGCCCGGGGCCTGGGTGGCGGACAGCGACACCGGGCAGGTGCCGAAGTCCACGTCCACGTGGCTGTGGTTGATCGGGGCGTCGAACTGGTTGAACACCGTGACGTGAAAGGCGCACGACCCCGAGGGGTTCAGCGCGATCACGTCGTCCACGATCGAGAAGGTCGGATCGGGCACCGCGGCCAGGGCCGGGGCCGCCACCAGGAGCGATGCGGCCATCCACATCCAGCGCATGAGGGGGTCTCCTTCCGCGGCCAGCGGGTCTCTCGGCGCGGCCCGAATCCGAAGTTGCGGCAGTCTAGCAGGGCCGGCCGGCCCGGGTACAGCGGAAACGGCCGCCGGCCGGCCGCCGCGGGTTGACCGGCCCGGGCCGCCTCCCTACCCTGGCCGCGTATGTCCCACCCGGCCGACGAGCCCTTCGAAGAGGTCCCCCATGCCGCGGACCTGGCGATCGTGGTGCGCGGCGCCGACCCGGCCGGACTCTACGCGCGCGCGGCCCTGGCGCTGTACGCCTTGCTGGTGGAGCCGGCGGGGGTGCGCCCCGCGGAGCGGCGCCGCGTCGAGGTGGAGGGGCTCGACCGCGAGGACCTGCTCCACGAGTGGCTGGCGCGGCTGCTGAGCGAGTTCTACACCGAGGGCTTCGTGGGCCGGGCGGTCCACGTGGCCCGGTGCGAGGACACCCGCCTGGAGGCCGACCTGGACGGCGACCGTTTCGACCGCGCCCGCCACGCCCTGCGCCGCGAGATCAAGGCGGTCACCTTCCACCAGCTGGCGGTGCGCCCGGCGCCCGGCGGGGGCTGGGAGGCGCGGATCACCTTCGACGTGTGAGGCCCGCCGTGTCCGAGACGGCCCTGCGCCTGCGAAAGCTCAACGACCATCTTTGGGAGATCCCGCGCTGCGGCGGGATGCGGGTGCCGGGGCGGGTGTACGCCAGCGAGGCGCTGCTGCGGGAGATCTCCGGGGACCTGAGCCTCACCCAGGTGGCCAACGTGGCCCACCTGCCGGGGGTGCTGGGCTACGCGCTGGCCATGCCCGACATCCACCAAGGGTACGGGTTCCCCATCGGCGGCGTGGCGGCCATGGACGCCGAAAGCGGCGTGGTCTCCCCCGGCGGGGTGGGCTACGACATCAACTGCGGGGTGCGCCTGGTGCGCACCCGCCTGCGCCACGAGGCGGTCCGGGACCGGGTGGACCGGCTGGCCGACCGGCTGTTCGCCACCATTCCGTGCGGCGTGGGCGCGCGGGGGGCCATCGCCACGCTGTCCGTGCCGGAGGAGAGGAAGCTGGTGCGCCAGGGGGCCGCCTGGGCGGTGGCCCGCGGCTTCGGCGAGGCCTCCGACCTGGCCCACACCGAGGAGGGCGGCTGCCTGGAGGGGGCGGACCCCGAGGCGCTCAGCCCCGCGGCGCTCCAGCGAGGGCTGCCGCAGGTGGGCACGCTGGGCTCGGGCAACCACTTCCTGGAGGTGGACCGGGTGGACGAGGTGTACCGCCCGCGGGAGGCGGCGGCGCTGGGCATCGAGACCGGGCAGGTGGTGGTCATCATCCACTCGGGCTCGCGCGGCCTGGGCCACCAGACGTGCGACGACCACCTGCGGGTGATGGGGCGGGCCATGGAGCGCTTCGCCATCCGCGTCCCGGACCGGCAGCTGGCCTGCGCGCCCATCGGCAGCGAGGAGGGCCGGCGCTACCTCACGGCCATGGCCTGCGCCGCCAACTACGCCTGGGTGAACCGGCAGGTGCTCATGGGGCTGGCGGAGCGGGCCTTCCAGGAGGCGCTGGGGCTGGGCCCGCGCGAGCTGGGCTTCCGCCTGGTCTACGACGTATGCCACAACATCGCCAAGTTCGAGGAGCACGAGGTGGAGGGCCGCCGGCGCCGGGTGTGCGTGCACCGCAAGGGGGCCACCCGCGCCTTCGGCCCGGGCCACCCCGCCATCCCCGAGAGCTTGCGGGCGATCGGCCAGCCGGTGCTCATCCCGGGCGACATGGGCCGCTACTCGTTCCTGCTGGTGGGCACCCAGGAGGCGATGCGCCAGACCTTCGGCAGCACCTGCCACGGGGCCGGCCGGGTGATGAGCCGACACGAGTCCAAGCGGCGCAGCCGGGAGCTGGACCTGGACGCCGAGCTGGCCCGCCGCGGCGTGACCGCGCGCTACGAGGGCCGCGGCACGCTGGCCGAGGAGATGCCCCACGCCTACAAGGACGTGGCCCAGGTGGTGGACGTGATGGATCAGGCGGGCATCAGCCTCAAGGTGGCCCGCTTCCGGCCGTTCGCGGTGATCAAGGGCTGAGGCGGCCCCCGGCCAGCAGCTCCGCGTACAGCGCCTCGGTGTGCGCCACCATGCGCGCGGGGCTGAAGCTCTCCGCGTGGACCCGGCCGTGGGCCGCGAGCCGGGCGCGCTCCGCGGGCGCCTCCAGCAGCCGGGTGATGGCCGCGGCCAGCGGGGCGGGCTCTCCCGGCGGCACCTCCAGGCCGGTGACGCCGTCGCGGTTGACGCTCGAGGTGCCGGTCCCGAGCCGCGTGGAGATCACCGGCAGCCCGCAGGCCATCGCCTCCACCAGCACCTGGCCGAAGAACTCCGCGCGCGACACCGAGGGCAGCACGAACACGTCCGCGGCGCGGTAGTAGCCGCCCAGGTCCGCCTCGAGCACGTCCCCGGCGAACGTCACCCGGTCCGCGAGCCCGGCCTCCCGGACGTGCGCCCGCACCCCGTCCTCCTCCCACCCCCCGCCCACCAGCACCAGCGTGCCGGGCGCCCGGCGCATGGCCTCCACCAGCACGTGCAGGCCCTTGTAGGCGTGCATGCGGCCCACGAACAGGACCATCGGCCCGGGCCGGGCGGCCCGCAGCGCGGCGGTCACCGCCCGCGTGCGCGGGGTCTCCGCCAGCCGGCCGGTGTCCACCCCCACCGGTTGCACCACGCACCGGCCGCGGTGGAGCCGCAGGGCGGAGCTGCTCTCCAGCGCCTCCTCCGAGGTGACCACGATCCGCGCCGCGCGCCCGAGCAGGCTCTGGAGCAGGCGGTCGTGCAGGCGGTGCCACCCCCGCCGCTCCACGTCGCAGTGATAGGTCAGCACCACCGGCCGGCGCGGGCGCGCCAGCAGCGCCGCGATCTCGCACACCGGGCTCGGGGAGTGGAAGTGGAACAGGTCCGGCCGGAGCCGCCGGATCCACAGCGGGAGCGCCGGGCCCAGCCGGTGTCCCACCAGCCGGCCGAAGCGGGCCACCCGGACCACGGTGCCGCCGGCGTCGCGGCTCACGTCGGTGCGCGAGCCCAGCGCCACGCTGAGGACCACCACCTCGTGGCCCCGGCGGGCGAGGCCCTGGCGCAGGAC
>DATKKS010000003.1:0-5185 GCA_035542815.1 Saccharimonadales bacterium (SeqCode)
GCCCGGCCCGCGCCCGGAGAGGCTCGCGCGCGAGGCACGCCGTCAGGGCCGGGAGCGGTGCGCGGCGAGGCCCCGGCCGCGGACCCGGGCTGGTCCCGCTGGCACTACCTCTGGCTGCTCCCGCTCACCGCGGCGGTCCTGTGGGTCTTCCGGGGCCGGACCCACCTCCTGGGCGACGGCCTCACCCGGCTCATCACCACCCAGGACCTCCGCGGCGCCTACAAGGCGCCGCTGGACTACCTCTTCAACTACCGCCTGGCGCACGGGCTGGGGCGGCTCCTGGGCGACGGCCTGGAGCGCGGGCAGGCGGTGCTCTCGGTGCTGCTGGGGGTGGCCAGCGTGCCGCTGCTGCCCGGGCTGATGGCCGGGGCGGGCGTGCCCCGCGGCGCGCGCCTGGCGGCGGCGCTGGTGTTCTTCTTCTCCGGCTGGTCGCTGATGTTCTTCGGGTACCTCGAGGCCTACCCGCTGTTCCTGTTCCTGGAGCTGCTGTTCCTGTGGCTGGGGCTGCGCTACGCCGGGCGCCTGAAAGCGGCGCTGCCGCTCCTGCCGGTGTGGCTGGTGGCGCTGGCCTCGCACTTCGGGGCGGTGCTGCTGGCCCCGGCGCTGGTGTATGCGCCGCTGGCCGGGTGGCTGGAGCACGCCTGGGCGGTGGTGCGAGGAGGCGGGGGCGGAGCCGCGGCCGGGGCGGGAGGCGGCGCCGGAGGCGGCGCGGACGCCGGCAGCACCCCGGCGGCCCGCCGGCCGGGTGCGGCGGCGCTGCGGGCGCGGCGCCTTCGCGTGGCCGCCATCGCCGGGGCGCTCGCGGCGCTGGCGATCCCGAGCCTGTTCTTGGTCCGGGTGGGACCGGCGCGCCACGGGGTGGCCCTGTTCCTGTGGAGTTCGCTGCGCTGGAGCCTGCGCCGCGCCCTGGCCACCCCGGGGCACGCGCTGGACTACCTCACCGGGCGGGTCAACGAGCTGGCCCTGGTGTGGGGCGCGGCGCTGGTCCTGCTGGCCTTGGTGGGAACCCGGCCGGCCGCGCCGCGCGACCGGATCCGGTCCGCGTTCCTGGCGCTGGCGGGCGCCTTCGGGCTGGCCGCGCTGCTCTACCCGGGCTCGCTGGGCGTGGCCCGGGACTGGGATCTCCTGGCGGCCTCGCTGGTCCCCGCCGAGCTGTGGCTGGTGGGCCGCGCGGCGTGCGCGCTGGGTCCGGGGCTGCGCCGGGCGGCGCTGTGGGCCACCGCGGTGCTGGCCCTGGTGCACGCCGGCCCGTGGATCGGGCTGCAGGCCGACGCGGGCCTCGGGCGGGAGTGGGCGGTGCGCCTCTCGGAGCAGGGGCCGGATTTCAGTGACTTCACAGATCACGAGCGTATTCTCTTGGCGCAGAACCTGATGGACCGCGGGGAATGGACCCGCGCGGCGGTCCTCCTGGAGACCCGGGGGCTGCTCTCCAAGGCCGCCCCGCGGCTGCAGGTGCTGGCGGCCCAGGCGCGCCTGGCCGCGCACCAGCCGGAGCTGGCGGCGCGGGACTGCGAGGCAGCCTGGCGCGGCCGGCGGCTCAGCTCCGCGCTGGAGAAGCTCGCGGTGGCATTGCTGCTCAAGCCCGGCCTGCGGGTTGCCGACGAGGGATTGGAGGCCCGGGCGCGGGTCCTGGGGGCGGTGGACAGCGCCGGCTCCGCGGGGCGCTTCGAGGACGTGCTGGCGATGACCGGCCGGGCCCTCGAGCGCTGGCCGGGCGAGCCGCTGTTCCTCCGCCGCCAGGCCATGGGGCTGCTCTCGCTGGGGCGCTCCCCGGAGGCGCTGGAGCGAGCCCTGGCCGCGGTGCGGGCGGACTCCGCGGACGCCGGCGGGTGGAGCGACCTGGCCCGGGTGTACGAGGAGCTGGGGAGGAGCGCCGAGGCCCGCGAGGCGCGCGCGCGGGGGGTGCAGGCGGAGGTCATCCCGCCCTAGCCGGGCGCCGCGGGCGCGGGGCGGGTCCGGCCGGACCCGCCGCGGGCGGGGCGGACCGCTCCGCCCCACTCCGGCGGGGCGCTCCGGCTGATTTCTTTTGTAGCCGCGCGCCGCCGCTTGGTATTCTCGCGTCACACTTCTGCGGCAGCCTTTGGGCTGTCCCGCTCCTGTCGGCGGTTCCTTCGACACCCCCGGCCGCGGTCTGCGCCGGAGGCGGGAGAACGCGGTTGACCAACACCGAGATGCGGTCCTGGACCCTTAAGGACAGCGCCGAGATCTACAACGTGAACGGCTGGGGCGCGTCCTACTTCGGGATCAACGAGGCCGGGCACGTGGTGGTCACGCCCGCCGGACCCAGCGGCGGCAGCATCGACCTGTACGAGCTGGTGGGGGACATCCAGAAGCGCGGGCTGGGCATGCCGCTGCTCATCCGCTTCTCGGACATCCTGCACGGGCGGATCCGGGAGGTGTGCGGGTGCTTCAACCGCGCCATCCAGGAGTACGGCTACCAGGGCCAGTACCGCGGCGTGTACCCGATCAAGGTCAACCAGCAGAGCCACGTGGTGGAGGAGCTGGTGCGCTTCGGCCGGCCCTACAACCTGGGCCTGGAGGCGGGCTCCAAGCCGGAGCTGCTGGTGGCCATCGCGCTGCTGGACAACCCCGACGCGCTGCTGGTGCTCAACGGCTACAAGGACGAGGAGTACATCGAGGCGGCGCTCCTGGCCCAGAAGCTGGGCCTGCACGCCATCCTGGTGATCGACCGCTACCGGGAGCTGGAGAGCGTGCTGTCGGTGTCCCGCCGCCTGGGCATCCGCCCGCGGATCGGGGTGCGCGCCAAGCTCACCACCCGCGGCGCCGGGAAGTGGGTGGAGTCCACCGGGGACCGCTCCAAGTTCGGCCTCACCGCCACCGAGATCGTGCGCCTGGTGGAGTGCCTGCGCGAGCAGCAGATGCTGGACTGCCTGGAGCTGCTGCACTTCCACATCGGCTCGCAGATCTCCGCCATCCGCGCCATCAAGGACGCCATGCGCGAGGCCAGCCGCATCTACGTGGAGCTGGCGCTGGCCGGCGCGGAGCTCAAGTACCTGGACGTCGGGGGCGGGCTGGGCGTGGACTACGACGGCTCGCAGACCAACTGGCAGTCGTCCACCAACTACACCGCGCAGGAGTACGCCAACGACGTGGTGGCCGCGGTCATGGACGCCTGCAACGAGCGCCACGTGCCGCACCCGCACCTCACCAGCGAGTCGGGCCGGGCGCTGGTGGCCCACCACTCGGTGCTGGTGTTCAACATCCTGGACGTGAACCAGGTGGTGGGGGGGCAGGAGCCGCCCGAGCCCCGGGCGGCGGAGCACCCGGTGATCCACAGCCTGTACGAGACGCTCCGGTCCATCAGCCGCAAGAACTTCCTGGAGGCCTACCACGACGCCCTGCAGCTCAAGGAGGAGGCCACCAGCCTGTTCAACCTGGGCTACCTGGACCTCAAGGGCCGTGCGCGCGTGGAGCAGCTGTTCTGGGCGTGCTGCGAGACCATCCTGAAGATCGTGCGCGACCTGCCGTTCGTGCCCGAGGACCTGGAGGGCCTGGAGAAGGGCCTCTCGGACACCTACTACGGCAACTTCTCGGTGTTCCAGTCGGCCCCCGACCACTGGGCGGTCAAGCAGCTGTTCCCGACCATGCCCATCCACCGGCTCAACGAGCGGCCGGTGCGGCGCGGCGTGATCGCCGACCTGACCTGCGACAGCGACGGCAAGGTGGACCAGTTCATCGACCTGCGCGACGTGAAGCACGTCCTGGAGCTGCACCCGGTCAACGGCGAGGCCTACTTCGTGGGCATGTTCATGGTGGGCGCCTACCAGGAGATCCTGGGCGACCTGCACAACCTGTTCGGCGACACCAACGCCATCCACGTCTCGCTGGACCACGCCGGCTACCGGGTGGAGCACGTGGTGGAGGGCGACACCGTCACCGAGGTGCTCGGCTACGTGCAGTACGACCGGCGCGACCTGCTGCAGCGCCTGCGACGAGCCAGCGAGGAGGCGCTGCGCCAGCAGCGCCTCACGTTCGAGGAGTCGGCGCTGCTGATCAAGCGGTTCGAGGAGGGGCTCTCCGGGTACACCTACCTGGAGGAGGCCGAACGCGAGACCCCGCCGGCGGCGGCGCCGCCGGCCGTCCCCGCGGCCGTGGAGAAGGCGCCCGCGGAGGGCGCTGCGGCCGGCACCCGGTAGCGCCGGGCGCGGGGCCGGGAGGTCAGGGATGGCCTGGATCGAACCGGAGGTGGACCCGAGCCTCGTTCCTCCGGAGGCCCTGAATTTCGTCGGCGGCGGGAACTTCCAGGAGATCGGCCGGGAGTTCAAGGACCACTTCGTGCGCCTCGGCGGGCTCCAGCCCCACGAGCGGGTGCTGGACGTGGGCTGCGGCATCGGGCGCATGGCCATCCCCCTGACCACCTACCTGCGCCCGCCGGGCGAGTACCACGGGTTCGACATCGTGCCCCACGGCATCGCCTGGTGCCAGCAGCGGATCACCGCCCGCTTCCCGCACTTCCGCTTCGTCCACGCCAACCTCTTCAACCGGTCGTACAACCCGGACGGGCCGATCCAGCCGAAGGACTTCCGCTTCCCGTACCCCGACCGGTACTTCGACTTCGCCTTCCTCACCTCGGTGTTCACCCACATGCTGCCGGAGGACCTGGAGCACTACCTCGCGGAAATCGAGCGCGTCCTCCGGCCCGGGGGCCGCAGCCTCATCACCTGGTTCCTGCTGAACGCCGAGTCCGGGCGCCACCTGGCGGAGGGCTCGAGCGCGCTGGCCTTCAAGTACGAGGTCGAGGGCTGCCTGTCCACCCACGACGACAAGCCCGAGGAGGCCATCGCGTACCCCGAGGAGGTCGTCCGGGGGCTGTACGACCGGCACGGCTTCGACGTGCTCGAGCCGGTCCGCTGGGGCTCGTGGTGCGGGCGGAAGGAGTTCCTCAGCTTCCAGGACGTGGTGCTGGCCAACCGCCGCGCGGACTGACCCGCCCCGCGACATCGCTCCGCCCCGGCGGCGGGCGGCGCGGCCGGCGTGGATGTCCCGCCCCGGCGGCGGACGGCGCGGCGCGCAGCGCCCGCGCCAGCCCCGGCCGCCGGGGCCCGCAAGGCCCCGCACGGCTTGGGCGCCGCCCGGCGATGCGATAGAATCCCCTCCGTACCGCATCCATCCACCACCGCCGGAGGCCAGCATGAGCCTGATCCAGTTCACCGAGAACTACGAT
>DATKKS010000004.1:0-7216 GCA_035542815.1 Saccharimonadales bacterium (SeqCode)
TCACCACCGCGTCGGCCGAGCCGGCGGCCAGCGCCTCGCCCAGGGCCAGGGCGGCGGGGGCCGCGCCCAGCCGGCGGTTCTGCTCGAGCACGGCGCGCCACAGGGCCCCGCGCGCGGCCGCGTCCGCGGGCCCGGCTGGCGCGGCCCAGGTGGACGGGTCGAAGGACGGCGAGAGCAGCGCCGCCAGCTCCCGGTCGCCCGCCAGCCACTCGGAGTACAGGCGTCCCAGCAGCGGGGCATCGGCGAGCGGCACGGCCTGCGCCAGCGGGACCTCTGCCATGGCCATGGGCGGTTGGATGCGGTTGTGGGAGGTCACGTTGCGGGATGATACGAGATGCCCCGGGGCCCGGCAAGGGCGGGTGCGCGGGCCCCGGCGGCCGGGGCTGGCGCGGGCGCTGCGCGCCGCGCCGCCCGCCGCCGGGGCGGGACGTTGTCGCGAGAGCGCTAGGCCGGGCGTCGGATGCCGTACTTCTTCATCTTGTAGCGGACCGCCTGCTCCGAGATCCCCAGGGCGCGCGCCGCGCGGCTCTGGTTCCACTCCACGCTCTCCAGCGTCTGCCGGAGCAGCGCCGCCTCGGCCTCCGCCACCCGCTGCGGGAGCGGCTTGTCCTTGTCCGGGGAGGCCGCCGCCAGGCGCTCGGCCCAGCCGCGGGTCAGCCGGATGCACTCCTCCACCCGGCCCTGGTCCAGCAGCAGCGGCACCAGCTGCGCCAGGCACGCCGCCTCCAGGTGCAGGTCGCCGCCGTCGGCCGCCGCGCCGGTGGCCTCGCGGCACGCCCGCTCGGCCGAGGCCGGATCCCGGCCGCCCACCTGCAGCAGCGCCAGGCGGGCCGCCGCGCGGTGGCGCGCCGGGTGGCCCGCGGGCGAAAGTTCCAGCGCCTCCTCGAAGCGGGCGCGGGCCAGGTCGGGCCGGCCCTCGGCGAATTCCAGCCAGCCCAGGTCCCCCAGGACCAGCGCCTTCTGCGCCCGCGCGCCGGCCGCCGCCCGGAACGCCTCCTCCAGCGGCAGGCGCGCCCCCACCACGTCCCCGCGCTGCACCCGGCCCCAGCCCAGGCGGCGGAGCAGCTCCGAGCGGCGCAGCGCATCGAGCGGCCCCTGCAGCCGCTCCTCCAGCGTCGCCGCCTCCTCCGCCCCGCCCGAGACCCCCGGCAGGCCGGCGAAGGACTCCAGCATCCGGTCCAGCACCGGCCAGCGCCCGGCGTCCTGCGGCAGGCTCTGCAGCAGCCGGCGCCACACCTCCACCGCACCGGCCAGGTCCCCGCGCGAGGCGCGCGCGCGGGCCTCGGCGATCATCCCCTGCGGCGTTCCCGCCGCCTCGGGCCGGCCGGCGGGCGGCCCGTCGTCGAGCTTCGGCACGCGGGCATTATGGGACCTGGCGCGCGCGAGCGTCAACGCGAGTCGAGAGGCGGCGCGGCTTGACGCCCCCCGGCGGCTCGCCCAGAATCGCTTGTCTATGGTTTCGCCCGCTGCCGTCCCGCCCCCGGTCGCCGCATGAGCGGCGCCCCCGAGACCGCCTCGGCCCTGGGGGCGCTGTGGACGTTCCCGGCGGTGCTGGCGGCGGCCTTCCTGCTCGCCTGGGCCGCCGAGGCCTCGCAGTTCGTGGTGTCCCAGGGGCTGGCCCTGGCGGCGCTGGCCTGGCTCCAGACCATGCCGGAGTTCTCCATCGAGGGCGTGATCGCCTGGCAGGCCGGCAAGGGCGTCTTCCACCCCTCGCTCATGACCGCCAACTTCACCGGGGCCATTCGGCTGCTGGTGGGGCTGGGCTGGCCGATGGTGTTCGTGGTGCGGGCGCTGCACGCGCGGCCCGGGCTGCGCGGCTTCTTCCAGGCGCACGTGCGCCTGGAGGAGGAGCACTCGGTGGAGGTGCTGGCGGTGCTGCCGCCGATGGCGTGGTTCGTGGCGGTCCTGATCAAGGGCTCGCTCACGGTGGTGGACGCCGCGGTGCTGCTGGCCATGTACGCGGGTTACTTCTGGCTGGTGAGCCGGGTGCCCTCCCGCGAGCGCGAGGAGCTGGACGACCTGCCGCGCGTCTCGCGCTGGATCCTCACCCGCCCGGCGGGCTGGAAGCCGGCCGCCGCGGTGGCGGTGTTCCTGGGCGGCGGGGCGCTGCTGTTCGTGGCGGCCGGGCCGTTCGTGCACAGCCTGCAGGCGCTGGCGCTGGTGCTGGGGGTGCCGGCGTTCGTGTTCGTGCAGTGGGTGGCGCCGCTGCTGTCGGAGTTCCCGGAGAAGGTGAGCGCGTTCTACTGGGCGCGCACGGTGCACAAGGCGCCGATGGCCATGATGAACATGCTGTCGAGCAACATCAACGAGTGGACGGTGCTGGCGGCGGTGATCCCGGTGGTGTACTCGCTGTCCTGCGGCCACCCCGCGCCGGTGGTGCTGGACCACCAGCAGCGCCTGGAGATCGGCCTCACCCTGGCCCAGTCGGTGCTGGGCTTCCTGTTCCTGGTCAACATGGAGTTCCGCTGGTACGAGGCCGCCGGGCTGTTCCTGCTGTGGCTGGTGCAGTTCGTGCGGCCCGACTCCCACGTGCCGGTGATGGCCGCCTACCTGGCGTGGTCGGCGGTGGAGCTGGTGCTGCTGATGACCGGCCGGCACCGCTGGACCGCGTTCCAAGCCTTCGCCCGCGAGTGGCGGCGCTACTCGGCGCCGCGCCCGGGCCGCGCCTGACCCCAACCCCGGAGAGCCCGTGGAGAGCATCCTGCAAGCGGTCGCGACCTGGATCACCAACATCATCGGCTCGCTCGGCTACTGGGGCATCCTGGCGTGCATGGCCATGGAGAGCGCGTGCATCCCGCTGCCCAGCGAGGTCATCATGCCCCTGGCCGGGTTCCTGGTGGCGCAGGGGCGGTTCAACCTGTGGCTGGCGGCGCTGGCCGGGGCGCTGGGGGAGGTGGTCGGCGCGCTGGCGGCGCACCGCGTGGGCGCCACCGGCGGGCGGGCGTTCATCGAGCGCTACGGCAGGTGGGCGCTGATCAGCCTGAAGGACCTGGACCGCGCGGACCGCTGGTTCGGCCGCTACGGCCAGGCCGCCATCTTCACCGGCCGGTTCCTGCCCATCGTGCGCACCTTCATCTCCCTGCCGGCGGGCATCGCGCGGATGCGGGTGGTGCCGTTCGCGGTGCTGACGTTCGCGGGCGCCTTCCCGTGGTGCCTGATGCTCGCCTGGCTGGGGCTGCGGTTCGGCCAGGTCTGGCTGAACCCGAGCTTCAAGCGCTACTTCCACGGCGCGGACCTGGTGGTGGCGGTGCTGGTGGTGGCGGCCGGGGCCTACTTCCTGTGGCACCGCGTCCGCGAGCTGCGCGCCGAGGCCCGCGCCCGCCGCGCGCGGCCGGCGGGCTAGGCGCACCCCATGCGCCTGCTCCGGGACCTCGACCTGCTGGCGCTGGTGGCGTGGATCAGCCTCGACACCCTGATCGTGCTGAGCCGCCGCCGCCGCGACGCCCGGCGGGCCGACCGGCTCTCCGGGCTGGGGATCTCGCTGCTCAACTGGACCGCCATCGTCGCGGCCGTCTCGATCGCGCAGCGGGGAATCGGCGTGCCGCGCTGGGGCGCGGAGCTGCTGCAGCTCGAAGGGCTGGCGCTGTTCGCCGCGGGGGTGGCCCTGCGGGCCGCGGCCATCGTGCAGCTGGGGCCGTTCCACATGCCCACGGTGGCCATTCGGCCGGACCACCGGCTGGTGGACACCGGCCTCTACCGGCGCATCCGCCACCCGAGCTACCTGGGCGCCATCGCCGGCTTCCTGGGCTTCGCCCTGGGGCTGGGCAGCTGGGCCAGCGTGGTGCCGGTCCTGGGATTGTCGGTGCCGGCCTACCTCTACCGCATCCAAGTGGAGGAGCGGGCCCTGCTGGAGGCCCTGGGCCAACCGTACGCCGACTACTGCCGGCGCACCCACCGGCTGATCCCGGGGGTGTACTGAGAGGATCCCTGCGCATGAGTCTCTTCCCCATCCCGCGAGGCGCGCGCCTTGCGGCGTCCGTGCTTGCCCTGGCCGCAGCGTTGCCCGCGGCCGCGCGCCCCGCCCGGGCCGAGCTGCGCCCGCCGACGCCGGCCGAGTCCCGGGCGCTGCGCCGGATTCTAGGCGCGGTGCAGCAGGTGCTGGACCGGCTCGGCAGCGACGACTGGGAGAAGACCAGCGACCTGTACGACGGCGAGCCGCTGGTGAACTCCGCCCCCGACGTGCCGCTGGACATCAACCAGAACTTCGAGCGGGTGTACCGCGTGCGCCGCGGGTCGCACCGCTACTCGACCCGGCTGTGGCCGCTCATGGAGCGGCTGGAGCAGGTGCCCGACCTGGCCGGGAAGCAGCAGGTCGGGGCCGAGATCCAGCGGCTCTCCTGGGTGACCGCGGACGTCCACATCAACATGCGGAGCGCGCCCATCGGGCAGCCGCCGGCCCGCAACCGCGACCTCGGGGTGGCCGGGGCCGCCTTCGCCTACGCGCTGAATCCGGGCGACAGCCCCGACGCCGGCCACGGCAGCTACTTCATCCTGGGCTTCGGGAACTGGCGCGGCGCGCGCTGGGACGGCGAGAACCTCGGCTACCGATTCGCCTTCGCCCACCGCCCCGGGACGCCGTTCGTGGAGAACGTGGTGATCCGGATCTGGGGCGCCGACGACCGCATCCGGGAGCTGCTGCGGGCCGTTGACTGGAACCAGCTGAACGCGGCGCTCACGCGCTAGGCGGCCCCGAGGGATCGGGGCGACC
The DNA here is from genome assembly GCA_035542815.1 of Saccharimonadales bacterium (SeqCode). GTDB lineage: Bacteria > Eisenbacteria > RBG-16-71-46 > RBG-16-71-46 > JACRLI01 > JACRLI01. Next base: position 4,709 of record DATKKS010000004.1, read on the forward strand.
GCCCGCGCGGGGCCGCGGCGCCGCGGCCGCCGCGGCCCCGCCGCCTCTTGTGGGTACCGCGGCGGGCGCGTTTCCCGTATCATCCTGCGCGACGCCCCGACGCCGGCGCACTTCCACGCGTTCCATTGGAGGATGGCCTCCCCCATGTCTGCCGCACCCTCCCTCGCCCCGGTCGAGCCCGCGCTCCCGCGATGACGGCCCTGCTGAGCCTGCTCGGATCCGCCCTGCTGCTGGCGCTGGCGCACACCGGCGCCGGGCCGGCGGGCCCCCGCCTGGTGGCGACCCTGGCGACGCTGTGGCTGCTGCCGGGCGTGGCGCTGCTCCGGCTGTCCGGCCGCGCGCCGCGCGAGGCGGCCCCGGCGCTGGCGTGGGCCTACGCGGGGAGCGTGGGGTGGCTGTCGCTGGCCGCGGCGGTGTGCTTCGCGCTGCGGCTCCCGCCCCGGGCGCTGGCCGACCTCACCGCGGCGCTGCTGGCGATCTCGGGGGTGGCGATGTTGGCCCGGCGCGGGCGCGCCCCCGCGCCGCCCGCTGCGCAGCCGTGGGCCTGGTCGGGGCTGGAGGCGGTGCTGCTGGTGGCGAACAAGATCGCCCTCGGGCAGCTCGACTCCGGGATCGCCGGCGGCGTCGACACCACCTCCGACGCGCCGCTGGCGGTCAACGCCGGGCTGCGCGAGATCCTCATCGAGGCGAACCGGGCGACGTCGCTGGCCGGCCGGCTCCGGCAGCTGACCAGGGTCCGCCCCGGCCACCTGGTGCCGGAGGTGCCGCGCAACGCCGAGCCCCGCACCGGCCTGTCGATGGGCGAGCACGCCGCGCTGACCGCCGTCGAGTGGGGCATCACCCGGCAGGAGCAGGACGAACTGGCGGTCGCCAGCCACCACAACCTGGCGGCCGCGTACGAGCGCGGGTTCTACGACGACCTGGTCACCCCGTACCTCGGCCTGGAGCGCGACGACAACCTCCGCCCCGACACCTCGGTGGACAAGCTCGCGTCGCTGCGCACCGTCTTCGGCCACGGCGACACCGCCACCATGACGGCCGGCAACTCGACGCCGCTCACCGACGGCGCCTCCGTCGTCCTGCTGGCCACCCCGCAGTGGGCCGCGGCACACCGGCTGCCCGTGCTCGCCTACCTGGTCACCGGGCAGACGGCGGCGGTCGACTACGTGCACGGCGGGGAGGGCCTGCTGATGGCGCCGGCCTATGCCGTGCCCCGGATGCTGTCCCGGCTCGGGCTGGGGCTGGCGGACTTCGACCTGTACGAGCTCCACGAGGCGTTCGCCTCGCAGGTGCTGGCCACCCTCAAGGCCTGGCAGGATCCCGACTTCTGCGTCAAGCGGCTCGGCCTGGACGGTCCGCTCGGGTCGATCGACCGGGCCCGGCTGAACGTGAACGGCGGATCGCTGGCGTCCGGGCATCCGTTCGCCGCCACCGGGGGCCGGATCGTGGCCGGCCTGGCCAAGGCGCTGGCCGAGCGCGGCGGCGGCCGCGGGCTGATCTCGATCTGCGCGGCCGGCGGGCAGGGCGTCGTCGCGGTCCTGGAGCGCTGAGCCCGCAGGATGTCGACGGGTGCCGGCGGCAGGTCGGCGGGCAGGGCGCCGACCGGTGGCCTTCCCGGGCTCAGCGGCCGGGGAAGGCGACCGCCACCGCCATCCCGGTGACCAGGTCCACGATCCGGTCCGGGCCGACCATCGCCCAGTTCGCCTGCCCCCCGGCCGCGGGCCGCAGGACGACGCCGCTGCGGGCCAGGTGCATCACCCCGAGCACCTGCAGGTACAGCGCGTTCGCCAGGACGTCGACGTCGCCCTGCCCGAGGGGATCGCCGTCGCAGCGACGGTCGCCGCCCGCCGCGGACCGGTCCAGCCGCAGGATCCCGGCGATCCGGTGCAGTTGGATCCCCATCAGGCCGCCGAGTCGCAGCAGCGCGGCGTCGCTGATCTCCTCCAGCAGTGTGGGCCCGGGGCGACCCAGCAGGGCGAGGGCGCAGTCGACGAAGGCCGGGTACTGCAGGCAGTACCCGGCGAACTCGCGCGAGACGGCGGTGAACCGCTGCCGCGGCGTGGCCTGCGGGTCGTCCACCTCCGACAGCCGGCCGTCCAGTTCGGTCAGGTATTCGGCCAGGGTGAGCGCGAACAGCTCCTCCTTGCTGGCGAAGTGCCGGTAGATGATCGCCCGGTTGATCCCGACCGCCCTGGCGATGTCATCGATGTTCGCCTCACGGCTGCCCCGGGCGTCGAACAGCCGCCGGGTGCTGGTCACGATCTCCTGCTGCCGGGCGCGGCGGCGGGCAGCCGCAGCCCGCGCGGGGGCGACCCCCGAGCCCTCCGGGCGGGCGGGCACAGGCATGGCGGCCATCTCCATGGGGGTAAGGATAGACAGGTGTACCCATCCGAGTAACTTCCAGTTACACTCCAAGTTTCATAGAGGCTCGGACGGCGGTCCCCGATCGCCGCCCGGCCGACAACCCGCCAGCAACCTCGGCGGGAGCACACCTGAAGTCCAGCCCTC
>DATKKS010000005.1:0-56917 GCA_035542815.1 Saccharimonadales bacterium (SeqCode)
GTCCCGGGTGGCCAGCACCAGCGCGCGGTACACCTCCTCCTCGGCCTCCAGCGGCGGGGCCACGTCGTAGCCGAGGGACGGCATCTCGCCGGCGGCGGGCGCCGCGGCGCCCGGGCCGCTCCCCGCGGCGGGCGCGCGCGCCACGTCCAGGTCCGCCAGCAGCAGCGCCTCCTCGAACTGCGCGGCGCGCGCCAGCATCCGCCCGTCGGGCCCGAACACCAGCGAGGCGCCGTCGAAGATCAGCTCGTCCTGCCCGCCCACCAGGTTGCAGAAGGCGATGTACACGCCGTTGTCGAGCGCGCGCCGGATGAGCATGCGCTCGCGCAGCTCGCGCTTGCCCACGCTGTAGGGGGAGGCGTTGATGCTCACCAGCAGCTGCGCGCCGGAGAGCGACTGCTGCCGCGCCGGGCCCTCGGCGTGCCACAGGTCCTCGCACACGTTGAGCCCCAGCTTCACGCCGCCCCACTCCACCACCTGGCACTCCGTGCCCGGCTCGAAGTAGCGCAGCTCGTCGAACACTGCGTAGTTCGGCAGCAGCATCTTGTGGTAGCGGGCCACCACCCGGCCGCGGTGGAGCAGCGCCGCGGAGTTGCGCGCCCGGGGCTTCCCGGCCTCCTCGGGCTCGTCCTGGCCGCGGTCCACGTAGCCCACCACCACCGCGACGTCGGGCGCCCCGGCGGCCACCCGCTCCAGCTCGCGCAGGCTGTCCTCCACGAAGCGGCGGCGGAACACCAGATCCTCGGGCGGGTAGCCGGTGAGGGCCAGCTCCGGGAAGCACACCAGGTCGGCGCCCCGCTCGGCGGCGCGCCGCGAGAGTTCCAGCACCCGGTCGGCGTTGCCGCGGAGGTCGCCGACGGTGGCGTTCATCTGGGCGATGGCGACGCGGAACATGCCCGGCTCACACCTTCCGGTGAGGGGTGGCGGCCACGCGGGTGCCGTCGGGCTGGGTCTCCACCACGAAGTCTCCGAACAGGTGGGGCGACTCCGATTGCAGGATCTCCAGCAGCTTCAGCGCCAGCTTGCGGATCTCCTCGTCGGCCTCGCGGCTGCCGCGCATCTCGATGAAGTGGCGCAGCGCGCGGGCATTGGCGGTCACCAGGATGCGGGTCTCGGTGGCGTTGGGCAGCACGCTGCGCGCCGCCTGCCGGGCCATCTTGCGGCGCAGGGTGCGGTCCTCGACTTCCGTGAACCGGCGCTCCAGGCCCGCCACCAGCGTGTCGTAGGCCTCGCGCGCCGCCTCCACCGCCCCGCGCCACACCGCGTCCAGCGCCGGGTCCGCGGCGATGCAGTCGGGCTCGATGAACGGGACCTCGCTCTCGTTCACGTAGCGCTGGCTGAGCTGCGAGTAGCCGAAACCGGCCCGGTGGCGCACCAGCTCGTGGGTCAGCGAACGCGACACCCCGGCCACCAGGAAGTTCCACACCGCGTGCTCCAGCACGCTGCCGTGGCCCACCTCGACCAGGTGCTCCAGGAACTCGCGGTTGCCCTTGCGGCCCTTGCCGAAGCTCATGTAGCACAGCCGGCCGCCGACCTCGGCCAGCGCCTCGGCGCCCACCTCGGTGTCGGTGGCCCAGGCGAGGCCGTGGCGGTCGAGGAAGCGCTGCACTTCCCCGGAGTCCACCGACTGGCGGCCCACGAGGTACACCTCGGGCTCGCGCACCACGCGCAGCGGGGCGCGCGCGCCGGGCGCCTGCGGTCGGGTCTGTCCTGGGGTCATGGCGCCATTCTAGGGGGGCGCCGGGGGGTTGGCAACGGAAGGCGGCGCGGCCGGCCTACAGGGCCTGCAGGATCCTCGCCGCGGCGCTCCGGATCATGGGGAAGGGCCGCGCGCCCGGCCCCGGGTTCCACTCCCCCGCCGGCGGGATGTGCACGAAACCCGCTGGAATCGCCAGCCCCGCCGCGCGCAGGCCCAGCAGCGTGCGGTACAGCAGGTGATTGCACAGGTAGGTGCCGGCGGTGTTGGAGATGCGCGCCGGCAGCACGTGGCCGTCCAGGGAGGCCAGCAGGCGCGGCAGCGGCAGGGTGGCGAACAGGCCGTCAGGCCCCTCGGGCTCGATGCGCCGCCCGCCCGGCGCGTCCCCCGCGCCGTCCGGAACCCGGGACTCGTCCCAGTTGATGCCGATGCGCTCCAGCCGGATGTCGTCCGAGCCGGTGGCCACCCCGAAGCTCACCACGGCCGCCGGGAGGGCCACCGCGATCCGCTCCACGAGCCGGCGCGGCGCCTCGCCGTACACCACCGGCAGGATGATGCCGTCCAGCTCCACGCCCGGAGGCGGCTCTTCCAGCAGCGACTCCACCAGCCGCTGCGAGGGGTTGACCTCGAAGCCTGGGAAGGGCCCGAAGCCGGAGATCAGGATGGCCATGCCGCCAGCATAGCGGATGCGCGGCGCGCGGCCCAGGGCCTGGGGCCCGCCGGCGGACCTGGTGGCGCGGCGGCTGCCGCGCCCGCGGCGGGCGTGCTAGCATCGGGGCGGCCGCCCCGGTGGCGGGGATGCGCCCCGCGGCCCGGGGCGGGGCTCTGGATCCGAGGCCCGCCGTGAGACACGCGCGAATTCACATCGCCTGGGCTGCGCTGGCCCTGCTGCTGTCCGCCGGGTGCAGCCACCGGCGCGAGCTGGGCGCGCAGCTCGACCCCTTCTCGCTGCTGGGGTCGCGCACCGGGATCGTGGACCAGTGGGTCGGCCGGCCCGACTCCAGCCTGATCGCCTCGTGGGGACGCCCCAGCACCACGCTGCCCGACGCCCACCACGGCCGGATCCTCACCTACCTCAAGACCATCGAGCAGGTGGCCTACTCGGGCGAGCGGGCCGCCAACCCGCCCGGCTACCAGCCCGGCGAACCCACCCCGGAGGAGACCCGGCGCCACGCCCGGACGGTCACGCTGGAGTGCGTGTTCCAGGTGGACTCCACCGGCAGGATCTTCGGCGCCCGGAAGACCTTCCACTGAGCCCGCCCCCGGGCCGGCCCGCCGCGCCCAGAGCGCGCCGCGACCGGTATCGGCGGCGGCACAGGAGCGTATCCCCACCTAGACGGCCGCCCCCGCGCGGCCCCCGCGCGGCGCTGCGTGGGAGCGTCCGCCCCCGCGCAAGCCCCTGACGTGCCATCCGATGCGGCGCGCGCCGCGGGCCGGCCCCGGGTGGCATGCCCGATGCGGTTCCCATCGATGCGCGAGCCGGCCCGGTCCGGCCGGCTGCGCCCGGAGGGAACGACCATGACACGATCGCGCGCCCGTCTCTGCGCCGCGGCGCTGGCCGCGGCCCTGGCTGTGGCGGCCGCCCCCGCGGCGGCCCGCGCGGAGCTCGCACCCGACACGAGCGGTGTGCACGACTGGACGAGGCCCACCACCTGGCTCACCGCGGGCCTCGGGGTCGGCAGCTGCGGGCTGGGGATGAACGCCAGCCTGTGCCACCACTGGGGCATGCACGTCCTGGCCGCGCGCGTCGCCGGCACCACCAACATCCCCACGGACATCTTCGGCGAGGAGAACCAGCTGTGGAGCGCGGGCCTGCTGTACGGCGCGGGCCTGTTCCGCCCGGCCTACGCGCTGTGGGTGGGCGCGGGCCTGGGCGTGAGCGGCGGAAAGCACCAGCCGGAGGTGCGCTTCTTCGAGCCCGACCGGACCCGGCACGTGGACACCGGGCTGAGCTTCCCGCTGGAGCTGCAGGCCATCGCCGGGATCGGGAAGGGACGCAACCTGGGGATCTCGCTGTGGGCGGACCTCAACAGCCGGGAGTCCTTCGGAGGGGTGTCGCTGATCGGGGCGCTGGCCCACTGAGGCGGGGCTAGCGGGCGCGGCGCTTCCGGTTCCGCGCGTAGTCCACCAGCACGTACGAGCCCAGGTTCTCCAGGTCGGAGAAGTACGCGCGCCCGCGGTTGAGGCGGGTGAGCTTGTCCACGAAACCCACCAGCTCGTGGTGCTCGGCCAGCATGAAGGTGGAGATCTCGATCCCCTTGCGCCGGCACAGGGCGGCCTGCTCCAGGGTCTTGTTGACGATCTTGGGGTCCAGCCCGAAGGCGTTCTTGTACAGCCGCCCGCTCTCCCACATGCACGAGGGCTTGCCGTCGGTGATCATGAAGATCTGCTTGTTGGGCTGGCGCTCCTTGGCCAGGATGCGCTGCGCCAGCATCAGCCCGGCGCGGGTGTTGGTGTGGTACGGGCCGACGGTGATGTAGGGCAGCTTCTTCAGCGGCACCTCGACCGCGTCGTCGCCGAACAGCACCACGTGCAGCGAGTCCTTGGGGAACTGGGTGGTGATCAGCTCGGCCAGCGCCAGCGCCACCCGCTTGGCCGGGGTGATGCGGTCCTCACCGTACAGGATCATGCTGTGGCTCACGTCCACCAGGAGCACCGTGGAGCAGTTGGTGAGGTGCTCGTTCTCGTAGATCGCGAGGTCCTCCTCCTGCAGCGTCAGGTCGTCCAGCCCGGCGCGCTTCACCGCGTTGTGGAGGGTGGTGAGCACGTCGAGGTCCGAGAGCCGGTCGCCGAACTGGTAGGGGCGCGACTCGCTCAGCCGCTCCTGGCCGGAGCCGGCCGCCGGGGTGCGGTGGTCGCCCGAAGGGCCCTTCTCGACGGTGGAGAAGATCTCCTGCAGGGCCGACTTGCGCAGGGCGCGCTCGCCCTTGGAGGTCACCTGATAGCCCGCGCCGCCCGCGGCCGGGCGAATCATGCCGGATTTCTCCAGCATCTGGCGGAAGTCCTGGATCCCGAACTGGTCGTCGAAGAAGCCGTACTCCTTCCCCACCTGCTCCAGCCACTGGAGCGCCTCCTCCACGTCCCCGTTGGTCTGGAGCAGCAGGTCGTTGTAGATCCGCAGCAGCGCCTTGAAGAACTCCGGGGTGAGCCGGCGCTGGCCGGTCCAGCGGGCGTACCTAAGCCTCATCGCCTCCGCCCAGGCTCGAGAACATGGACTTGAACATGTCGCGGTAGGCCACCGCGCGCCCGTCCACCCGGTCGCGGGTCAGGATGGAGTGCTGGTGGAGGCCCTCCAGCACCAGCTCCATGGCCACCGCCAGCTCGGCGTCGTTGGCCGGCTTCAGGTGCCGCGAGGCCACCCGGCGCAGCCCCCGCACCTGGTCCAGCGCCTCCAGGAACTCGGCGTCGCCGGAGTCGTCCGCCACCTCCGCGGTGTGGCCCGCGGCGAACCATTCCAGGATCTCCTTGTACTCCGAGTTGGCCAGCCCCTCCTCGGTCGGCTGGCCGCGGCGCTTCTTGGGGAACGCGCTGGGGAAGTTGCGTGCGAAGTAGCTCTTGAGCCCCCGGCCGATCAGGTGCCGGGCCACGTTGAGCGGCCCCTCCTGCTCGCCCTCCAGCACCAGCTCCACCTTGCCGGAGACCGCCGAGACCGCCGCCGCCAGGTCGCACACCCGCGCCGTGGTGTGCGCCACGCCCAGCCGGATGGCCCGCCGCTCGGCGTTCGAGACCACCGTCTCGGCCAGCGCGATGGTCATGCGCGCGGACACCCCCGAGTTCTGGTCCACGTACTCGCTCTCGCGCGCCTGGATCGCCACCTCCTCGATCACCTCGCGCAGGAACCGCGGCAGGTCCACGTGGCGGTCGCCGCGCTCCAGCCACGCCTCCTGCGCGGTGATCCGCATGCCCTCCTCCACGCTGCGCGGGTAGTGGGTCAGGATCTGGCTCTGGATGCGGTCGCGCAGCGGGGTGATGATGTTGCCCCGGTTGGTGTAGTCCTCGGGGTTGGCGCTGAACACCATCTGCACGTCCAGCGGGATGCGCACCGGGAAGCCACGGATCTGGAAGTCGCGCTCCTCCAGGATGTTCAGCAGCCCCACCTGGATGCGCGGCTGCAGGTCGGGCAGCTCGTTGATGGCGAAGATGCCGCGGTTGGTGCGCGGGATGATGCCGTAGTGGATCACCCGCTCGTCGCTGTACGGCAGGCGCAGCGCGGCCGCCTTGATGGGATCGATGTCGCCGATGAGGTCGGCGATGGTGACGTCCGGGGTGGCCAGCTTCTCCTGGTAGCGCGACTCCCGCGGCAGCCACTCCACCACCAGGTCGTCGCCCTCCTCGAACACCCGCCGGCGCCCCTCGGCGCTGATGGGGTGGAGCGGATCGTCGTTGATGGGGTTGCCCGGGATCACCGGGATCTCCTCGTCCAGGAAGTCCACCAGCGCCCGCAGGATCCGGGTCTTGGCCTGGCCGCGCAGTCCCAGCAGGATGAAGTCGTGGCGCGCCAGGATGGCGTTCACCAGCTGCGGGATGACGGTGTCCTCGTAGCCGACGATCCCGGGGAACAGCTCCTCGCCCGCGCGCAGCCGGCGGACCAGGTTGCCCCGGATCTCTTCCTTGACGCCGCGGCTCACGTAGCCGGCAGCCTTCAGTTGGCCCAACGTCTTGGGCCGCAAAGAGTTCGACATGAAGCTCCTCGGTAGGTGTGGGACGTCAGCAGGGCCGGAGGCCCGCCCTCCTCGAGAATTAGATGCGCGAACCCGCCCGCGAGCGCGGGGCGGCGCGGGAGTCGCCCGGCGCCGCAGCGCGCGCATCCAGCGGCGGGCGGGGGGCCTGGCCGACGGTGAGCATGCGAGCGTCGGGCGAGGAGAGGCCATCGGCTCCGGTGGCCAGCATGCGCTCGCTGCCGCTGGAGTCGGGATCCACGACCATCAGGGCCTGGTGACTGGCAGCCTGGACGAACACGATGCTGCGCCCGTCCGAGAGCCAGCGCGGGTTGACGTCGCGGGTCCCGGTGCTCACCACCCGGGGCACGGTGTCGCCCAGGGCCATCACCGCGATGCGGCAGATCTGAAGCCTCGGGGTGACCCCGGTGTACCAGTACGCCAGGGAGATCGCCAGCCGGGCGCCGTCGGGCGAGACCTGGCAGCCGGTCTCGTCGAAGCGGTCGTGCGTCAGGCGCCGCAGCAGGCGCCCGGAGGGCACCTCGGCCAGGAACAGCTCGTTGCTGTCGGCGACGTCCCGGTGCACGGCGGCCAAGGCGAAGGCCCGGCCCTCGCCCGGAGCCCACTGGAGCACGTGGCGGGGGTAGACCGTGTCGCCCTCGACCACCTGGAATGCGCCCAGGACGATGGGCTGGCTGCCGCCCGCGGGGTCCAGGATCGCGTCCCGGCACAGGATCCGGTCGCCGCGGGGGCTCCATTCCGGGGGGGGCGCGTTGTAGGTGCGGGCCAGCGTCCAGCTCCTCAGCACCGCGCCCGAGCCCAGGTCCCCCAGGAACAGCGTGGCGTCGGAGTAGTTGAGGCCGCGGAAGGCCACCCGGCTCCCGTCGGGGCTCCACCGGGGATCCCGCCCGCTCAGCAGGAACATGGTTCCGAGACAGCCGTCCATCCGGACGGTGCACAGGTGCCCGCCGGCCGAGGCGAAGAGCACCCACCCCACGGGGGCCGCGGGCGGAGGAGGAGAGGTCACGGCCTGCTTCGAGCACCCCGCCGGGGACAGGGCCAGCGCCAGGGCCGCCGCGGCGGCCAGAGTGAGCCTGCCGATTCGGCGGCTCATCGCAGCGCCCTCCCGCCCGGCGCGGCCGGCGAAGGGAGCAGGTAGATGTCCGGTCCGTAGTCCCATCCGGCCACCGCGTCGGTCCCGCTCACCTGCCAGTCGACCCGGGGATCGCCGGGGCTGTGGACGCGGACGACCGCGGCCCTCGAGGCCAAGCTCTGCAGGTACACCACGGTGCGCCCGTCTGCGGCCCACCTCGGGGAGGTCCCGGGCACGGCGGGCACGAACTCGCGGGGCATCGAGTCCGCAATCCCCAGGGTCGCCAGCTCCGGACCCGCGGCCGAATCCACCTGCAGCAGCAGCCGGGTACCGTCGGGCGAGACCTGGAACGGCCATTCCGCGTAGAGATTGTGGGTCAGGCGCCGCACCACCCTCCCGGAGGGGAACTCGGTCTCGAAGACCTCGTAGTACCGGGGGTCGTAGGCGCCGCGATTGCGGGGGACCGGCGCGGCGTAGCCGAGCGCGTACACCCGCTCCCCGTCCGGGGCCCACTGGCGAGGCATCAGGTGGGAGACGCTGTCACCCTCGAACACCTGGTATGTCGGCGGCTGGTAGTTGGTCGGCGCCCCGCCCACGGTGTCCACGGCGCCCTCCAGGCACAGCAGCCGGTCGCCGCGCGGGCTCCAGTCGATGAAGTCCCCGCTGGTCCAGCCCAGCACCCGCGTGCGGGTGCCCGCGGCGTTCTGCAGCAGGATCTGGTAGCAGGAATTCGGATCGCAGATGACCCCGGGACTGTGGAGGCAGGCCACGTACCGCCCGTCCGGGCTCCAGCGCGGGCACCAGCTCGGCAGTCCGTCCGGCCCGGGGAGCCGGGTGCGCTGCGTGCCGTCCAGGCGTGCCTCGATCAGGATGAAGGAGTTGGCGGGCCCCTGGCTGTCCACGGCGGCGTACACCACCCACCCGTCCAGCGGGACGCCGGCCGGGGGCTTGACGATCCCCTGGTGCCCGCAGCCGATCAGAAGCATCACCAGAGTGCCCAGGACAGGAAGAACGAGGAGGGGAAGGCGAGGAACGCGGCGGCCGTTCATGGGGATCCTCCAGGTTCCGGGGGCGGACGCGCCCCGGTCTGACGGAGGAAGGGCGAGATCATGGTACACCCGGGGAAGGCGTGCGGGAAGAGGCGCCTCTACCTCTCGATCAGCACCGCGCGCACCGGGCTGGCGTCCACCCCGACCAGCTTCAGCGGCGCGGCCAGCAGCTCGTACTCCCCCGGCTCCACGTGGGACAGGTCCAGGTTCTCGAGGATCGCGACGCCGCCGCGCAGCAGCGCCACGTGGTTGGACATGCTGCGGCTGTCGAAGGCATCCACCGAGGGCACGTCCACCCCGACCAGCTTGAGGCCCCGGGCCGCCAGCCACCCGCCGAGGCCCTCGCCCAGGTGCGGGAAGCCCTCGTCGAACTGGGTGGCGTGGAACCGGCGGCAGGTCCTCAGCAGCAGCCGCTCGGTGCCCGCCCACGGCACGCCCGCCAGGTCCTCGGGGCGGATCTCCGCCACCTCGCCCACGTCGAACACCCGCGCCGGGCCCAGGTATGCCTCCAGCGGCACGTGGGCGATGTCCGCGCCGCGGTCTAGGAAGTGCAGCGGGGCATCGGCGTGCGCGCCCAGGTGCACCGTGGCGCGGATCTCGGTGACGTTCACCGCGTCCCCGCGCTCGCGGCTCATGGTCGGGCGCAGGCTCAAGGGCACGTCCCCCGGCCACACCGCGGCATTGATCGAGACCGGCGGGCTGATGTCATGGATCTTCACGAGGCTCCTCCGTCCCGGGCGCGCCCGGGCGCTCCGGCCAGCACCCGGCGCACCGCCTCCTCGGGGTCGCGGGCGAACGACACCAGGGCCAGGGCTTCCGCCGGGAGGCCCAGGCCGCCCGGGCCCGCGGACAGCAGCTCCTGCAGCCCCGGCCCCATCACCACCAGGGGCGCGGGCCGGCGGGCCCCGACCCACATCAGGTTCCACACCAGGAACAGCTCCACCGCGGTGCCGATCCCCCCGGGCAGGACCAGGAAGCCGTCCGGCTCCTCGGTGAGCACCCGCAGCCGCTCGAAGAGGTCCGGCGTGGGCTGCTCCACGCTCAGGTAGGCGTTGGGGCGGCGCCCCCGGAAGGAGTCCACGGTCACCCCGATGGTGCGGCCGCCGGCCTCGCGCGCGGCCCGGCTCACCGCCTCCATCACCCCGCCGTAGCCGCCGCTCATCACCACCGCGCCGCGCTCCGCCAGGCGCCGGCCCACCTCGGCCGCCAGGGCCGCCTCGGGCGAGCCGGGCGCGGCGGTGGAGCTGCCGTACACGGCGATGATCCGGCCCCCGGCGGGGCCGCCCCGGGCCTCCGCCCCGCGGGGGGCCGCGGCGCCCGCGGCGCTCACCGCCCGACCTCCCGGCTGATCCGGTGCAGCTGCTGCACCGCCTCGTCCAGCTCGTCCTCGCGGGTGTAGAAGTGCGGCGACATGCGCACCCCCGCGTCGGGCCGCCAGTCCACGATGATCTCGCGGCGGATCAGCTGCTCCGCCACGCGGTCCGGGTGCGGCACGTCGAAGCTCACCGTGCCCCCGCGCCGCCCGGGCTCGCGCGGGGTGCGGGTGCGGATGCCCAGCTCGCGGGCCCACTCCAGCATCCGCCCGGTCAGGCGCAGGCTCTTCTCGCGGATGGCCGGCACGCCCACCCGGCGCACGATCTCGTACCCCGGGCGGGCCGCGTACAGGCACGGCACGTGCGGGGTGCCGTTGAGGAAGCGGTAGGGACCCGCGGCCAGCTCCATGCGCGGCTCGAAGGCGAACGGCCGCTGGTGGGCCATCCAGCCGGTGAACGCCGGCTCCAGGCGCTCGCGCAGCGCGGGCTTCACGTACAGGTAGCCGGCCCCCGGCCCGCCGCACAGCCACTTCACCGAGCCGCCGGCCAGCACGTCCAGGTCCCAGGCGGCCACGTCCACCGGCAGCGTGCCCACCGACTGGTAGGCGTCCAGCATCACGATCGCGCCCACCTCGTGGGCCCGGCGGATCACCGGCTCCACGTCCACCACGTAGGCGCTGCGGAAGAGCACGTGCGAGAGGGCCACCACCCGGGTGCGCTCGTCGATCCGCTCCACGATCCGCTCCGCGGGCACCGAGATGCCGTCGGCCGAGGGCACCGGCACCAGCCGCGCGCCGCGCCGGGCCTCGCCCTGGTACAGGTACACCACCGAGGGAAAATCCAGCTCGGTGTACACCAGGCCGTCGCGCTCCGGCGGGTAGTCCAGCGCCGAGAGCACGATGGCCTCGGCGGTGGTGACGTTGGGCAGCATGGTCACGGTGTCGGGCGGGGCGCCGATGAGCGGGGCCAGCAGGTTCCCCAGCTCCACCGCCAGCTCCCACCAGCCCTCGTTCCAGGCCCGCACGCCGCGCGCCTCCCACGTGTCCGAGTACTCCCGGAGCGCGGCGTGCACGCCGCGCGGCATGGCCCCCAGGGAGTGGCTGATCATGTAGATGGTCCGCTCCAGGATCGCGAACTCGTGGCGGTGCTCCAGGAGCGGGTCGGCGGCGGCAGGCGCGGCGGGAGTCGGCATGCGTGGACCTCGCGGGTGAGGGTGGCGGGGCGGCGCCTCCCGGCCGGGGGGGCGCCGGGGGCCTCCATTATAGCCCACCGCCGCCGCCGAATCCGCAGCCGCGCGGCGGCCGGCCGGCGCTGCCGGGCGGGCGGCGGCCCGCGCTACTGGGCCGGCGGCCAGCCGACCCAGCGGATGCCGGGCACGCCCCGGAAGCGCCGCGCCATCACTTCCAGGGCCTCGGGGTTGTCGTCGGCCAGGACGAAGCGGCGGCCCAGGGCCAGGCACGCCGCGCCGGTGGTGCCGCTCCCGGCGAAAAAGTCCAGCACCGTGTCCCCCGGGCGCGAGGAGGCCGCCACGATGCGGGTGAGGATCCCGAGCGGCTTCTGGGTGGGGTAGCCGGTGCGCTCCGGGCCGCGCGTCGGCACGATGGTGTGCCACCACGTGTCGGTGGGCAGCTTGCCGCGCGCGGCCTTCTCCGGCCCCACCAGCCCGGGCGCCATGTAGGGGATGCGCTGCACCGCGTCGGCGTTGAAGGTGTAGCCGGCGGGGTCGCGCGCGTACACCAGGATGTTGTCGTGCTTGGGCGGCCACTTCCGGCGGGTGCGCGCGCCGTAGTCGTACGCCCAGATCACCTCGTTGAGGAAGCACTCCCGGCCGAAGATGCCGTCCAGGAGCACCTTGCAGTAGTGGACCTCCCGGTAGTCGATGTGGAGGTAGAGGCTCCCGCGCGGCGCGAGGACCCGGCGGGCCTCCACCAGGCGCGGCTCGAGGAAGCCCAGGTAGTCGTCGAACAGGTCCGCGAAGGACCGCGTGCCGAGCGGCAGCGTCCGGTAGCGCTTCCCCCCGAAGCCGGTGCGGTCGCCGGCCTTCGAGCGGACCGTCCGGATCCGGGTGCGCGCCTGACGCCGGCCGGTGTTGAACGGCGGGTCGATGTAGATCAGCCCGGCCGAGCCGGCCGGCAGCCGCCGGAGCAGCGGCAGGTTGTCGCCGAAGTGGATCTCGTGCCGCATCGCGCCTCCCCCGCGGCCCCCGACACTAGCACAGGCGGCCCGCGGCGGAATCCAACGCCACGGCCCCGGGCGGCACGCCGCCCGGGGCCTCGCGTTTTCGGGCTTCCGGAGGATCTAGGCCAGGCCGCTCTGGCAGAAGCGGCACTTCTTGGCCACCGCCAGCACGCTCTCGCCGCAGGTCGGGCAGGTCTTCATGGGCGGGCCGGCCGGGGCCGGGGCCGGCCGGATCAGCGCCTTGGTGACCATGAACACCACGAAGGCGATGATCACGAAGTCCACCACGTTGCCCACGAACGCCCCGTACTTGACCGCGTTGGCGACGCTCCCGTCGGCCTTGTGCGACAGCGCCAGCTCCAGGTCGCGCCACGCCCCGCCCGGGATCAGCAGGCCGATGACCGGCATCAGCACGTCGCCCACCAGGGACGAGACCACCTTGCCCACCGCGCCGCCGATGATCACGCCCACGGCCAGCGCCAGTGCGTTGGTCTGCATCAGGAACTTCTTGAACTCGTTCCACATGATCGGCCTCCTTGCGGATGGTGGGAGCGCCACGGCCGCCGGCCCGCGCTTCACGCCGGCGGGCCGGCCCCGCCCCGGGATGGACGCCACGCGGCGCGATGAGTATGGTAGATTCCGTACGCTGGACCCAGCGGCATGTCAACCTCAAACCGGCCCGCCGACCCGCGGGCCCAAGCCCAAGGAAGGCCGCCCATGAGCAGCCAGACCGCCCCGGCCCCCGCGTCCTCGGCCCTCGCGCCCTCCAAGGTGCGCTGCGTGGGCATCCTCACCGCCGGGGGCGACTGTCCGGGCCTCAACGCGGTGATCCGGGCGGTGTACAAGACCGCCCACTTCCGCTACGGCATGGACGTCATCGGCATCGAGGACGGCTTCGCCGGGGCCCTCGAGAACCGCATGAAGCCGCTCGACATGGGCCTCATCCGCGGCATCCTGCCCCTGGGCGGGACCATCCTGGGCAGCAGCAACCGCGACGACCCGTTCCGGGTGCCGCACCTGTCCGGCGGGCAGAAGACCTACGAGGACCGCTCCGACGACGTGCTGTCGAACCTGCAGCGGGCCGGCGTCCAGGCCCTGGTGGCGGTGGGCGGCGACGGCACGCTGACCATGTCCTACAAGCTCTCCCAGAAGGGCCTGTCGGTGGTGGGCGTGCCCAAGACCATCGACAACGATCTCTCGGCCACCGACGTCACGTTCGGGTTCGACTCGGCGCTGCGGGTGGCCACCCAGGCGGTGGACATGCTGCACACCACCGCCGAGGCCCACCACCGGGTGATGGTGGTGGAGGTGATGGGCCGCTACGCCGGCTGGATCGCGCTGGAGTCGGCCATGGCCGGCGGCGCGGACATCGTGCTCATCCCCGAGATCCCCTTCCACCTGGACCGGGTGTACGAGCAGATCCGGGACCGGCTGCGCCGCGGCAGCAAGTTCTCCATCGTGGTGGTGGGGGAGGGCGCCAAGCCCGCGGGCGGCTCCGAGATCGTGCAGAAGCGCATCGAGGACAGCACCGACCCCATCCGCCTGGGCGGGATCGGGAACTGGCTGGCGCAACACATCGAGGAGGAGACCAAGATCGAGACCCGGGTCACGGTCCTGGGACACCTCCAGCGCAGCGGCCCGCCCACGCCCTTCGACCGGGTGCTGGGCACCCGGTTGGGGGTGATGGCGGCGGACCTGGTCGCCCGCGGGGAGTTCGGGCGGATGGCCTCGCTGCGCGGCACCGAGATCGTCTCGGTCCCGCTCCAGGACGCCGTGGCCCAGCCGCGGAACGTGAACCCCGACGGCTCCGAGGTGCGTGCCGCCCGCGCGGTGGGGATGACCTTCGGAGACTAGGCGGCTCTAGGGCGCGGGCACCTTCCCCCGGACCTGGGTGAAGTAGACCTCCCGGGTCAGCCCCAGCAGCGTCACGTCCTTCCACTGGCCGTCCCGGAACTCGTGGGCGGCGAGCTGCCCTTCCACCGGCGCGAACTTCTTGAACAGCTCGATCGAGCGCAGGTTGTCGGACAGGACGTAGATGTACAGCTTGTGCAGGGCCAGCTCCGAGAAGGCGTACTCGAACAGGCAGTTGAGCACCTCCACCCCCAGGTGCTTCCCCCAGTGCTCCTTCTCGCCCAGGATGATGCTCACCACCCCGCGGCCCTTGCGCCAGTCGATGTCCGAGACGGCGCAGTAGCCGATCGGGACGGGCGCGGGCCCCGAGGCGGCGCCCTCGCCGGCGTGCAGGACCAGCAGGAACACGTCCCGCCCCCCGCGGATCATCCGGTCGTACCAGATCTCCTGGCCCAGGTCGGTGCACGGCAGGGAGGAGAAGAAGGACTCCCGGATGTCGGGGTCGTTGCGCCACTGCTTGAGCAGCCCCAGGTGCTCCCGCTCCACCGGGACCAGCTTGACTCGCTTTCCGAAGAGCATGCGCCCTCCATCCCCCGCGCGCAGCCGCGCGGCGGGCGGCCGCCTAGCTGAGGAACGCCTTCACCTGCGCCACCACGACCTCGAAGATCTCGTCGGTCATGTCGTAGTACAGAGGCAACGTCACGATCTCCTTCCACACCCGGTCGGTCACCGGGAGCGGCTGGGCGTACGGCTTGAAGACCGGCTGAAGGTGGTTCGGGATGTAGTGGACGCCCACGTCAATCCAGTGGTCCTTCAGGGCGTCCATCAGCGCGTCGCGGTTCTGCACCCGCACCACGTAGAAGAAGTGGGCGGTCTCGTCGTAGTTCCGCTGCAGCAGCGTGACCCCCGGGAGCCCGCGCAACGCCTCGTCGTACTTGCGCACGTAGCGGCGCTTCTTGTCCATGAACTGCTGGAGCTTCCGGAGCTGGCACAGGCCGATGGCGGCGTTGATGTTGCTCATGTGGTAGCGGTAGCCGAGGGTGGTGACGTCGTAGAACCACCCGCGGTGCTCGCGGTAGCGCCGGTAGGTCTCCTTCTGCACCCCCAGGATCCGCTTGGTGCGGACCAGCTCCGCCATCGCGTCGCTCTCGGTGCACACCGCGCCGCCCTCGCCGCAGGTGATGTTCTTGATCGGGTCGAAGCTGAAGCAGGTGGCGTCCCCGAAGGTGCCGATGTACCGCCCGTGGTAGCGCGAGCCGAAGGCGTGCGCGCCGTCCTCCAGCAGCAGCAGGCCGCGCTCGCGGCACAGCGCGGTGAGCGCGTCCAGGTCGCACGCCTGGCCGCCGTAGTGCACCGGCAGGAGGGCCTTGGTCCGGGGCGTGATCCGCCGGCGGGCGTCCTCCACGTCCATGTTCAGGGTGTCCTCGCGCACGTCGCAGAACACCGGCGCCGCGCCGGTCTGGAGGATCGCCTGGATGGTGGCCACGAAGGTCAGGGACGGCACCACCACCTCGTCCCCCGGCCCGATGCCGAGGGCGTCGAGGGCGATGTGGATGGCGGAGGTGCCGGTGTTGACCGCGATGACGTGCTTCGCCCCCAGCAGCTCCTTGACCCGCTCCTCGAACTCCTTCACCACCGTCCCGATGCCGAGCCACCGCGAGTTGAAGACCGCCCGGACGGCGTCCACCTCCTCCTCGCCGAGGGAGGGCAGCTGGAGCGGGATGTGCTGGGACGAAGCGGAGTGCATGGATGGGCCTCCGTGGGCGTGAATGCCGGCTGAGGACGCCGCGCGCTTCCGATGCCCGGCCAGGGTAGCCGATGGCCGGGGTGGTGTCCACGCGGGGGCGGGCGTGGCGCGGTGCGGCGGGCGCATGGGCGTGCGCCCCCAGGCGCAGACGGCCGCGGCGCCCAGCGGCGGGCGCATTGCCATGCGCCCCTACAGGCGGCCGGCTTGCTGCGCGGCGGCCTTGAGGTCCGCCAGCATCGGCCCGCGCTCGCGGTACAGCCGCCGCAGCGGGCGCGGCGCGTGCCGCGCCAGGGCGTAGGCGGCGAGAATGGGCAGGCCCACGGTGCTGTCCAGGTAGCACACCACCGTGCCGGGGAGCTGCGAGGGGTCCACCTTGCCCCAGGACACCGCTTCGGACGGGGTGGCGCCGGAGAGCCCGCCGGTGTCGGGCCGCGCGTCGGTGATCTGCAGGAAGTAGTCGTGCCCCTGCTCCTCGATCCCCAGGACCTCCTGGATCTGGGGCTCGGTCTGGAGCACGAAGTTCTTGGGGCTCCCGCCGCCGATCAGCAGCACGCCGCTCTTCCCGCCGCGCTTGGCGCGCAGCACCAGCGCCGCGGTCTCGTTCACGTCCAGGTTGGGATCCAGCACCAGCTGCGAGCCGAACAGCGCCTTGCCGGCGATGTTCATGCCGATGGAGCTGTCGCCCGGGGAGCTGGTGTACACCGGCACGTCGCACTGCCAGCACACCGAGAGCAGCGAGCGGTCGCCGCGCCCCAGGAGCTTCTCGCGCTCGGCCAGGTACTTGCCCGCCAGCCAGTGGAACTCCGCGCTGCCCATGGGGCGCTGGAACTCGGGGGCCTCGATCATCTGGCGGAAGAACTCGTCGGTGGACAGCAGCACGTGGTAGTCGAAGAAGATGTCGTAGATGCGCACCACGCCGTGCCGGCGCAGGTCCACGTCGCTGGCCATGGGGCTGCCCAGGTGCATCGGCAGGTCCAGTGCGTAGTGGGCGTCGTGGTACAGGTTGGCCCCGGTGGACACCACCCAGTCCACCATCCCGGCGCGGATCAGCGGGATGAGCGCCGAGATCCCCACGCCCGCCGGAGTCAGGGCGCCGGTCAGCGACATCCCCACCACCACGTCGGGCTCCAGCATGCGCTCCGCGAACAGCCGGCAGCCCTCGCGCAGGCGGGCGGCGTTGTAGGCGAGGAAGGTATGCTCCACCAGCTCGGCCACGGTGGTGGCCGGGGTGATGGGCCGCGGCTCCAGCCGCGGGCCGGAGAGGTAGCGATGGCCGGGCATCGGGCGCTCCTTGTGAAGGCGTGGTCGGTGGGGCACGGCGGGAAGCTAGCAGAACGCGGCGGCCGGGCTCAACCGCGAAGCCCCGGGGGCAGGGCGCGCCTGGAGGGCAAACCCCACGTGTGATAGCCTTGCGGCGAGTTCGGAGCCCAGCAGCCGCCTGCTGCGGAGCGTCGCGGACCCGGCGGTTTCGCCGGCCGCCGCGGCCGGACTCATGCCGCTTCCCGCATTGCCCGGGGCGCCGGGGTGCCCCCGCATGCCACCGTGTCGCGCGTCGCTGCTCGGTTCCGGCCTCGCAGCCGGAATGATCCTCCTCGCCGGCGCTCCAGCCCGGGCGAACTGGACCGCGAGCGGCGTGTGCCAGTACGTGGACCGGGCGGTGGACCGCAGGGGCTTCACCGGGGCCACGCCCCGGCTCCCGATCCGGAACGCCACGGTGCAGGTTCTCGACGCCGGCACCGGCGACACGCTCGCCCGCGGCGGCACCGACGGCTCCGGGCGGTTCGTCATCCCGGTGCCGGACTCGGCCGTCCGGGACATCTCGATCCGGGTGGTCGCCTCGACGTTCGACACCACCCTGCACCAGATCACGGCCATAACCCTTGACGCACTCGGCAGCACCTACGTGCTGCCGGGCCCACTGGTGCGCGGGCATCCTCCCTCGGCGGACGTCGCCCTGGGCGCGGAACACCCGATCCTGGCGATGCCCGACAGCCTCGGGCAGGTCTTCAACATCCTGGACTGCCTGGAGAACGGCCTCGACTACCTCTCCGCGGTCACCGGCGGCGGCCGCCCGCGCCGGCGGCTTTACGCCCACTGGCATTCCGACTTCTTCGGCGCCTCGGCCGGGGACGACGGGGTGTACCTGGGCGGCAACGACGGCTACAACGACTGCGTGATCCTCCACGAGGAGGGCCACTTCGTGGAGACCTCCTACATGGCCCTGGCCTCCACGAACTCGCCGCGGCGAGGCCCTTGCCGGGCGGCGAGGCCGGAGCACTTCGTGACCGAGTACCACCAGGGTCTCGAGGAGGCCTGGTGGGAAGGCTGGCCCTCGTACTTCGCCCTGGCCACCCGCCGCTGGATGGGCGCGGTGGACGCCACCTGTTTCATCGAGGTCCAGACCATGGACGCCCCGCCGGGGCTCGTCTTCGCCTATGACGTCGACGGCGTGCAGATCCCGGTGCGGGGTGCGGGCAGCGAGTACAACGTGCAGAAGGTCCTGTGGGACCTGGCCAGCCTGCCTGCCCCGGGGCGCTCGGGACCGGGGGCCGGCGCCGGCCGTCCCGGCACGCTCGACTCGTTGCTGTGGCACCTGCTGAGCCACGAGCTGTCCACTCCAAATTGGAGCCTGACGCTGGAGCAGTTCGTGGACGGGTGGATGGCGTCCGGGTATGGCCGGACTGCGGAGCTCTCGAGCATCCTGCTGAGGCGGGACATCGAGTTCTTCGCCGACGCCCAGGAGAACGACAGCTGGGCCTCCCGCGCGCGCCCGGTGGAGGTGGATGGGCCGCCGGCGCACCACACGTTCTACCCGAAGGCCGACGCGGACTGGATCCGGTTCGAGGGCGAGGCCGGGCGGAGCTACCTGGTCGAGGCGACCGATCTGGTCGGGATGCCCGAGCCCGTCCTCGACGTGTTCGCGCCCGACACCACGGCGCGCCCGCCGGTCGGTGACGAGATGACCGTGGGCGACAGCGTTTCCGCCAGGCCCTTCGAAGCCCGCGCGAGCGGGACCTGCTACGTGCGGTGCACCCACGGCAGCAACGGCGGCAGCTACGGCTCCTACGACCTCCGCGTGGTCAGCTGCGGCGCCACGCCGGACTATCAGATCCTGCGGAGCCTCGAGCCCCGAGGGGCGGCGACCGGCCCGCTCATCGCGGCGGGGAATGGCCTGTTCTACGGCCTGGAGCAGGGTGGAGACACCGCGAGTGTGGCGCGGGTGATCTCCCTGGATTCGTTGGGCAACCGCAACGTGGTGCGGAATTTCAGCTGGCGGGAGGGCGTGCCGACGTGTCTGATCTGGAGTCGCAGCGGCAGCCTCCTCGGAACGATTGCCAGCTCGGACCTCGGACCTCGAGGCGTGGTGTTCAGGTTGGACCCGTCGGGAGCCTTGACCGTCGTGCGCGCGTTCGCCCGGTCCGACAGCCTGCGCACTCCCACCGGCCAGCTGGTGGAGGCCTCCAGCGGGCTGCTCTACGGCGAGTCGTCCGACAGCGTCCTGTTCAGCCTCTCGCCCGGGGGCGTGCTGACGAAGCTGCACCGCTTGACCTACGCGGACGGCGGTGCCGCCTCGAGCCTCGCGGCCGGCGCGGACGGGGCGCTCTATGGCGTCACCGGGCTCCAGTACTGGCACGATCCGCGGGTCTTCAGGCTGAGGCCGTCGGGGGAGTTCCAGCTGCTGGCCACGTTCCCCCGCGTCGGCGAGGAGCCGGCACTCATGAGTACACCGACCGCCGACGGCGCGTTGCTGGGCACAGCGTGGCTCGGAGGGCAGGCCTCGATCTTCGCCCTGGACACGCTCGGGAACGTGACCGTGCGGCACTCCTTCAGCCCGTGGCAGTACGCGGTGCCTTCGGTGGTGCTCCAGGCATCCGATGGCCGACTGTACGGCATCGGGAGCTACCGGAGCTCCTCGGGCTGGGTCTTCTCCATCGACTCGGTCGGGAGCGAGGCGCAGCTGCACCTCTTCCCCGATCTCTGGCCCACGGTCCAAAGCGCCGCCGACGCCGACGGGACCGACCCGACCAGCCTGGTGGACGGCCATGACGGAGGCCTCTACGGGCTCACCCGGGGCGGCGGCGCGGCGGGGGCCGGCGTCTTCTTCCGGGTGGCCCACGTGCTCGGCGCCGCATGGGTGGCCGCCGGCCGGCCGAGGCTCCGCCCCGGCACGGGCTACGTGGATGTGTCCTGGACGGGTTTCTCGCTGAGCGCCCAGCAGTACCGCGTGTGGCGGTCCGGCGGCGGGAGCGGCGCGTGGGTGCCGGTCAGCGGGGAGATCCGCGGAGTCTACCTGGGGGATTTCTGCGTCCGCGACACGACCGCGCGGCCGTTCTCCTCATACTCCTACAAGCTGGCCAGCCGGGTGCAGGCCGGGGAAGCCTGGACTTACTCGGAGCCGGCCGGCGTGCGGACCGGGGGGCCGCTGGCGCTCGGCGTGCCCTTCCCGAACCCCAGCCGCGGCACGGTCCGGCTGGCCTTCCACGCGGTGCCCGGCGCCGCCGTGCGGATCGAGGTCTTCGACATCCGCGGCGCCAGGGTGCGGACGCTGCTGGACGGGAAGCCGCAGGACTACGAGGGCTCCGTCCTGTGGGACGGCACCGATCGGGCCGGGCGGAGAGTCCGGAGCGGGGTGTACTTCGCGAGACTCCTGTCGTCGGGGCAGAGCCAGAGCGCCAAGCTGGTGTTGCTGAGATGATCTGAACGGCTACCCCGGCCCCAGAATCCCCCGGTACACCGCCTCGTACGCCGCCACCATGCGCGCCGGGTCGTACCGCTCCGCCGCGGCCCGCCGCCCGCTCGCGCCGGCGGAGGCGCGCAGCTGCGGGTCGCCGGCCAGGCGCTCCAGGTGGCCCACCAGGGCTTCCAGGTCGCCGCGCGGGAACAGGAAGCCGGTCCCTTCGACCGCCTCCACGTTCCCGCCCACCGCGCTCGCCACCACCGGCAGCCCGGCCGCCTGGTATTCCAGGATCGCGTTCGAGAAGCTCTCGCCGTCCGAGGTGAGGCACGCGATGTCCATGGCCGCCAGCCAGCCGGCCACGTCCGCGGTGAGCCCCGGGGTGAGCAGCGCGCCGGCCAGCCCGGCGCGGGCCGCGAAGGCGTCCATGCGCGCCTGGTCGTCGGGGCGGATCTCCCCCACCACCGCGAAGCGCGTGCGCGGGCGGCTCCGGTGCAGGCGCGCGGCCGCCTCCAGGAACAGCTCCACGTTCTTCTCGGGCCGCACGTGCGCCACCATCCCCACCAGCAGCTCGTCCTCGGCCAGCCCCAGCGCGGCGCGCCGCTCCCGGCGCAGCTCCGGCGTGACCCGCCCCATCCGCGCCGGGTCCACCCCGTTGTGGATCACCTCGATGCGCCCCGGGGGGATGCCCTCGCTGCGGGCGATGGCCTCCCGGGTGGCCTGGCTGTTGGCCACGTAGCGGGCGGTGATGTGCCGGAGGAGGCGGAAGGTGCGCGCGAAGCGGCGGTTGTTCCAGTAGGCGGGGCCCAGGTTGCGCCGGCAGGCCACCACCGGCACCCCCGCCAGCCACCCGGCCAGCGCCCCGGCCACGAAGGCGTCGTCGAAGTAGGTCTGCACCAGGCGGATGCGGTGCTGGCGGAGGTACCGCCGCAGCCGCCACATCCGGCGCACGCCGTCCAGCGACGCCAGCCGCGTGAGCCCCAGCAACAGCGGCGGGGGCTCCAGCCGCAGCTCCCGCAGCCACGGGGTGTCCTGCAGGCACGCCAGGTGGACGCGGTAGCGGCCCGGATCCAGCCCCCGCAGCAGCATCAGCAGCTGCCCCTCGGTGCCGCCGTGGGCGGTGTCAATGTAGTCGATGATGAACAGCAGCTCGGTCATGGGCCTTGGGCACCCCGCGCCGGACGGGCCGCGCGATGCGCG
The DNA here is from genome assembly GCA_035542815.1 of Saccharimonadales bacterium (SeqCode). Taxonomy (GTDB): domain Bacteria; phylum Eisenbacteria; class RBG-16-71-46; order RBG-16-71-46; family JACRLI01; genus JACRLI01. The sequence continues at coordinate 21,458 of DATKKS010000005.1, forward strand.
GCCCCGCCGGCGATCTACTCCAGCCGCTTGAGCCGCCGCCGCAGGACCAGCAGCCCCAGTGCCAGCCACGCCAGCGCCGCGGCGGCCGCCCCGCCCAGCAGCGGTCCCGGCGCGGGCACCGGTCCCCCGCCCACCGCCGCCAGCATCGCCCGGTGCAGCCCGGTGAACGGCAGCACCGACGCCACCGCGGCGCGCAGCGGCGAGTCGGCCGCCGGGGTGTAGGCGCCCGCCAGGAACAGCAGCGGCAGCAACGCCACCAGCGCGTACAGCGGCACCTCGCCGCGCGAGCCGGCCGCGGCCGCCGCGGCCACCCCCACCAGGTCCGCCAGCAGCAGCGCCGGCACCGCGGCCACCAGCAGCTCGCCGAACGCCCCCGGCGCGCAGCGGTAGCGGGCGGCCACCGCCAGCAGGAGCGGCAGCACCCGCACCCAGTCCAGCGCCACCTGCGCCAGCAGGGTCTCCACGAACAGCCGGTAGGGCGAGGCCGGCGTGGCCAGCAGCCGCCCCATCAGGCCCTCGCGCCGGAGGCCCGCGGCGCGCCGCCCGGCGACCAGCGCCCCGGTGAGCACCGCCAGCGTGGTGTACGCGGCAGCCGCGTGCAGCGCCGGCGGGTTCGCGCCCAGCAGCGGCAGCGCCACCGCCATGGGCACCACCATCCCCAGCAGCAGCGAGCCGCGCCGCACCCGCAGCTCCAGCAGCTCGCGCCGCCACACCCCTACCGGCAGCATCGCTCCCCCTCCGCGCGGCCGCGCCCGCCGCGGCCCGCGGCGGGCCGCCCTCCGCCGGCCGGCCCCGGGCGCGCGCTCACGCGTCCGCCTCCAGGCGCAGCCCGGCGTGGCGCAGGTACACGTCGCCCAGGTTCGGCCGCCCCACGTGCAGGTTCACCAGCTCCCCGCCGGCGCGGGCCACCTGGGCCACCACCGCGTCCAGGGCGCTGCCGCCGCGGCGCAGCAGCAGCGCCAGGGTGGTGTGGTCGGCGGCCACCTGGACCACGCCCGGCAGGGCCCGGAACGGCTCCGGCTCCACCGGCAGGGCCAGCTCGCAGGTCACCTGCACGTGTCCTTCCAGCTCGGCCATCAGCTCCTCGCGCGTGCCCAGCGCCAGCACCCGGCCGCGGTGCAGCACGGCCACGCGGTGGCACAGGGCCTCGGCCTCCGCGGCGCTGGAGGTGGCCAGCACCACCGCCGCACCGCGCGCGGCCGCCGCGGCGATGACGTGCCGCGCCGCGATCTCCGAGTTGTAGCCCAGCCCGCGCCCCGGCTGGTCCAGCAGCACCAGCTCGGGGCCGTGCGCCAGCGCCTCCAGCAGCGACAGCCGCCGCCGCGCGTCGGCGTCCAGGGTGGCCACCGGCAGGTCGCGCTCCCCGCGCAGCTCCAGCTCGTCGAACAGGCCGTCCACGCGCGGCAGCAGCCGCTCCCGCGGCGCGCCGTGCAGGCTCCCGATGAAATAGGCGTTGTGGAAGCCGGACAGCGCGGGGAAGTGGGCGTCGCGCTCCAGCTGCAAGCCGATGCGCCGCCGCTGCGCGCGGCGCCCGGCGCGGCCGGCCTGGCCGAACAGCACCACCTGGCCGGTACCCGGCTCCAGCAGCCCGGCCAGCAGCCGCAGCAGCGTGGTGCGCCCCGAGCCGGGCGGGCCCAAGAGCCCCAGCACCTCCCTGGCCCGCACCGCCAGGCTGACCTCCTCCACCCCGCGCCCGCTGCGGTACAGCCGGGAGACCCGCTCCAGCGCCGCCACCGGCTCGGGCGCGGGAGCCGCGGCCGGCGCCGCCATCGCGGCGGGCTCCGCCTCGCCGGCGGCTTCGGTGGGAACCGCCGCGGCCGGTTCCGGCCCGGCGGCGCCCTCGGCTTCCAGGTCCTTGCGGCGGCCCATGCGCGCCTAGCCGAGTTCCGCCGCCATCACCGAGCGGATCGCGCGGCGCACCTGCGCCCGCGCCGCCGGCGGCAGCGGCCCCTCGCCCCAGCGGCGGCAGGCGCCCAGGGCGGCGATCAGCGTGGCGCACGCCTGCCCGCAGCTGGGGCAGCCCGCGACGTGGGACTCCATGCGCGCGCACACCTCGGGGCTGAGCTCCCCCTCGAGGTAGCGGCTGAGCATGCGCGCGGTGTCCGGGCAGCGCCCCGCCGGAGCGCCCACCCGGGAGGCGGCCGGGAGCGCGGAGCGCGCGCCCGCCGCTAGGGCGCGCCGCGGCCCGCGCCCGCGGCCCGCGGCGGGCAGGCCCTCGCCGCGCAGGTAGGGGGCCAGCGTGCGGCGCAGGGACAGGCGCGCGCGGTGCAGGCGGGACTTCACCGCGCGCTCCCCCAGGCCCAGCGCGCGGCCCACCTCGGCCGCCGGCAGGCCTTCGACGTCGCGCAGCATCAGCACCTGGCGCTGCGCCTCGGGCAGGCTCCCGATCGCCCGTTCCAGCACCTCGCGCAGCTCCCGGTGCTCCAGCTGCTCGTGCGGGCCGTGCCCCGGGTCCGCCACCTGCAGGCCGCCGCCCTCGTCCCCCCCGGACGCGTCCAGCGGCTCCATCGAAGCCGGGGCCCGCGCCGCGCTCCGGCGGTGCCGGATGCACGCGTTCCGAGCCACGGTGTAGGCCCACGTGGTGAGCGCGGCCTCGCCGCGGAAGTCCTTGAGGCTGCGGGCCAGGGCCGTGAGCACCCGCTGCAGCACCTCCTCGGCGTCCTCGGCGTTGCGGCAGAAGCCCTGCGCGAAGCGGTAGATGGGTCGGGACAGGCCGTCCAGCAGCCGGCGCAGCGCCCCGGCGTCCCCGCCCCGGGCGGCCGCCACCAACTGGCGCTCCTCGGCCGCGCCGAGCCCGCCCCGCCGCCCCGCGGCGCGCGCGCCGGCGCCGGCCTGAAAGGCCCGGATCGCGACCGCCCCGGCGGGGCCGGCGGCGCCCCCGAATCCTTTTCCGGCGGACTGACCCTTACTGGATGACATGCCCGGGTCCGGCTCCTTGGTTCGTCGGAGGTAACTTGAAGACCGCCAGCATCCTATCAGACATCGCCGGGCTTCTGACAGCCCTGGCCGTGAGCGCCGCACCGGCGGCCGCCGAGCCCTGGACGCTCCCGCGCGTGCTGGATGCGGTGCGGACCGCCGACCCCGCGGTGCGCGCCGCGCGGGCCATGGGCGACGCCGGCCGGGCGCAGGGCGCTGCCGCGTGGGGCGGGCTGTCGCCGCAGCTGCGGCTGGCGGCCAGCGCGGTGCGCGGCGACGACCCCGCGCTGCTGTTCTCCGAGAAGCTGTGGCAGGGGCGCTTCAGCGCCGCCGATTTCGACCTCGGGGCGCTCAACCACCCGCCGGCCGCCACCGCCTACCAGTACGGCCTGGTCCTGGAGCAGCCCATCTTCAACGGCGCGGCCGAGGTCACCGCCCCGGCCCTGGCCGGGCACCTGCGGCGGGCCGCCGCGGGCGGCGAGGACGCCGCGGTAAGCGGGCTCCTCCTGCGCGCCGCCGAGACCTACGCCGGCGCGCTGCGCGCGCAACGCGCCCTGGAAGCGGACTCGCTGGCGCTGGCGGCCGCCGCGGAACAGCGCACCGCCGCGGTCGCCCGCTTCCGCACCGGCCAGGTCCCCGAGCTGGACACGCTGCTGGCCGCGGCGCGCCTGGCCGGGGCCCGGGCCGCCTGGCTGGGGCGCCGGGCCGAATCGGACGTGGCCCTGGAGCGGCTCTCCGGCCTGGTGGGCGCGCGGGTGCTGGCGGGCGAGCTGGCCGGGCCGGCCGAGGAGTCCGCACCGATCCCGGCCGGCGCGGCCGGCGAGCGCGGGGAGGTGCGGGCCGCCCGCGAGCGCGCCGCGGCCCTCGGGCTGGAGAGCCGGCGGGCGGGGCTGCGGCTGCTGCCCGCGGTGAACTCCCGGGTCACGCTGAACTGGTACCGCGACGCCGGTCAGGGCCCCGCGGAGCGGCGCTGGATGGCCAGCGTGGCGCTGGACTTCCCGGTGTGGGACGGCGCGCGCCGGCTGCACGAGTGGCGCGCCGCGCAGGCCCAGGCGCGCCAGGCCCAGGCCGACGCGGAGGCGCTGGCGCGCGACCTGGAAGTGAACGCGGCGGGCGCCCGCGCCGAGCTGGAGGTGGCCCCGGAGCGGCTGGCCGCCGCGCGCCTGGGGCGCGCCGCCGGGGAAGAGGCGCTGCGCTTCGCGCAGGACCGGTACCGCGCCGGGCTGCTGCCGCTGGGCGAGCTGCTGGCCGCCGACGCCCAGGCCGCCCGGGCGCGCCAGGAGGAAGTCGAGGCTTCGGTCCAGGTGGTGCTCGCGCGCTGCCGCTACTTGTACGCAATCGGGGAGCTGCGATGAGAACGTCTTGTGTCCGCCCCATCCTCGCCCTCGCGCTGCCGGCGGCGCTCGCCCTCGCGGGCTGCGCGCGGGGCGGCTCCGAGCCCGCCCCGGACGCCGCGCCGGCGGTGGTCGCCACGTTCCGCGCCGGCGGCGGCGCGGCGGCCGGCGAGCTGGTGCTGCCCGGGCGGGTCAAGGCGGCCCAGGAGGTGACCGTCTCCGCGAGCCTGGCCGCCCGCCTCACCGAACTCCCGCTGCGCGAAGGCCAGAGCTTCCGGCAGGGCGAGGTGCTCGCGCGCTTCGGCGCCGAGGAGACGCGCCGCGCGCTGGAGGCGGCCCGCTCGGGCCTGGCGGCCGCGGCGCTGCGGCGCGACCAGGCGCGGCTGCAGGAGGCCCGGCTGGACTCGCTGTACGGGGCCCGGGTGGCCGCGCTGCGGGAGCTGGAAGGGGCGCAGCTGGAGCGGCGCGCCGCGGAGGCCGCCTACTCGCAGGCGCGCGCCGCGGCCGAGGAACTGGGCGCCGGGGCGGCGGTGGTCGCCCCGTTCGACGGCGTGGTGGTGCGCCGGCGGGTGGACCCCGGCGCCAACCTGGGGCCGGGGCAGCCCCTCCTGGACATCCGCTCGGCGGCCCCCGGCGACATCGAGGTCGCCATCCCGGAGGCCCAGGTGGCCGAGGCGCAAGCCGGGGCGGCGGCGTTCCAGGTCGGGGACGGCCGGTGGCGGCCGGCCCGCCTGGCGCGCCTGGAAGGAATGATCGACTTCGCCAGCCGCACCCGCACCGCGCACCTGGTGCCGGCCCGCGGGGCGGCGCTGCCGGAGCCCGGGGCCTACGTCCGGGTGCGCTTCGAGCCGCCGGCGGCGGCCCGCGCGGCGGCCGGGGCGCCGCCGGCCAGCGCCGCCGGCGCCCCCGGGCCGCTCACCGTGCCGACCGCCAGCCTGGTGCGCCGCGGCGAGCTGGCCGGGGTGTACGTGGTGCGCGACGGCCGCGCCGAGCTGCGCTGGCTGCGGCTCGGGCGGCAGGAAGGGGCGGAGGTGGAGGTGCTGGCGGGGCTGTGGCCGGGCGAGGCGGTGGTGGCCGACCCCCAGGGCCTCTCCGACGGCCGCGCGGTCAAGGTGAGCCGATGACCTCGAAGGTGCGCTCGGTGGGATTCGCCGGCCGCGTCGCCGGGCTGTTCCTGCACTCCAAGCTCACCCCGCTGATCGTGCTGGCCTCGGTGCTCCTCGGCCTGCTGGCGCTGGTGCGCCTGCCGCGCGAGGAGGAGCCGCAGATCCAGGTGCCGATGGTGGACGTGCAGCTCGCCTGGCCGGGCGCCCCGGCCGGGCAGGTGGAGCGGCAGCTCACCACGCCCGTGGAGCGCCGGCTGTGGCAGATCCCGGGCCTCGAGTACCTCTACTCCACCTCCACCGACGACGGCGCGCTGCTCATCCTGCGCTTCCGGGTGGGTTCCAGCCCCGACCCGGCGCTGGTGCGGGTGCGCACCCGGCTGGACGAGGCGGCCGGCGAGCTGCCGCCGGGCGCCATGGTGCGCTCGGTGGCGCCGCGCTCCATCGACGACGTCCCGGTGCTGGGGGTGACCCTGTGGAGCCCCACCCGGCCGGACCTGGACCAGAACGACCTGCGCCGGGTGGCCTCCGAGCTGGCGGCGGAACTGCGCAAGGCAACCGGGGTGGCCCGGGTGCGCGTCCTGGGCGGCGAGCCGCGTGAGTTGCGCATCCAGCCCGACCCCGGGCGGATGGCGGCGGCGGGGCTCACCGTGGGCGAGCTGATGGGCGCGCTGGCGGGCTCGGGGGTGTCGTTCCCGGCCGGCGCGACGGAGCAGGGCGGGGTGGTGCGGACGCTGCGGGCCGAGTCGCCGTTCGAGGACGCGGACCAGGTGCGGGCCCTGGCGGTGGCCGCGCGCGACGGGCGGCCGGTGCGGCTGTCCGAGGTGGCGGCCGTGACCGACGGCCCCGGCGAGCGCACCCAGTACGTGTTCTTCTCCGACGCCCACGGCGAGCGCCATCCGGCGGTGACCCTGGAGGTGACCAAGCGCCCGGGGGTGAACGCCACCGAGCTGGTGGGGGCGCTCCACCGCCGGATCGCGGAGCTGCGCCCGGTGCTGCTGGGCCGGGACATCCAGGCCACCACCACCCGCGACTACGGGGAGACCGCCAAGGTCAAGTCCGACGACCTCATGTTCCACCTGCTGCTGGCCACCTTCTCGGTGATCCTGCTCATCGCGCTGGTGCTGGGGCGGCGCGAGTCGGTGGTGGTCGCGGTGGCCATCCCGGTCACCCTGGCGCTGACCCTGTTCCTGTACCTGTTCCTGGGCTACACGCTCAACCGGGTGACCCTGTTCGCGCTGATCTTCTCCATCGGCATCCTGGTGGACGACGCCATCGTGGTGGTGGAGAACATCGCCCGGCACTTCCAGATGCGGGACAGCCGGCCGGTGGACGTGCGGGTGGTGGAAGCGGTGGACGAGGTGGGCAACCCGACGGTGCTGGCCACCTTCGCGGTGATCGCCGCGATCCTGCCGCTGACCGCGGTGGGCGGGCTGATGGGCCCGTACATGAAGCCCATCCCCATCGGGGCCTCGCTGGCCATGCTGTTCTCGCTGGCGGTGGCGTTCATGGTCTCGCCGTGGTCGGCGCTCCGGGTGGTGCGGCCCCACGCCGCGGCCGGCCCGGCGGGGCCGGCGCCCGCCGAGGGGCGGCTGAGCCTCGCCTACCGCCGGGCCATGGGCCGGCTGCTGGACGACCGGCGGTGGCGGGCGGCCTTCTTCGGGAGCATGGCCGCGCTGATGCTGCTGTCGCTGGGCCTGCTGGCGGCGCGCCTGGTGACCGTGAAGATGCTGCCCTTCGACAACAAGAGCGAGTTCGAGGTGCTGCTGGACCTGCCGCCGGGCAGCCCGCTGGAGGCCACCCTGGCCGCCGCCAGCGAGGTGAGCGCGCGGCTCGCGCGCGAGCCCGAGGTGGAGCACGCGGTGATCTACGCCGGCCTGGGCGCGCCGGTCACGTTCAACGGCCTGGTGCGCCACTACGACTTCCGCTCCGACCCGCGCCTCGCCGAAGTGCAGGTGAGCCTGGTGCCCCCGGGCCGCCGCAGCCAGCAGAGCCACGCCATCGCCCGGCGGGTGCGCCCGGCGGTGGAGGCGATCGCGGCGCGCTACGGCGCGCGGGCCAAGGTGGTGGAAGTGCCGCCGGGCCCGCCGGTGCTCTCCACCCTGGTGGCCGAAGTGTACGGGCCCGACCTGGAGGGCCAGCGCCGGCTGGCCCACCGGGTCTACCAGGTGTTCCGCTCCACCCCCGGCGTGGTGGACGCCGACCTGCTGCTGGCCGAGGGGCAGCCCCGCTCGCGCCTGGTGGTGGACCGGGACCGCGCGGCGCTGGCGGGCGTGCCCGCGGCGGCGGTGGTGGACGTCACCTCGGCGCTGTTCGCCGGGCGCACCGTGGGCACGCTGCGGGCTCCGGCCGAGGCCGAGCCGGTGCCGGTCCGGGTGCGCCTGTCGCCCGCCGACCGGACCGACCTGGCGGCGCTGTCCGCGCTGCGCCTGGGGGCCGGCGGCGGCACGCCGCTCAGCGAGCTGGCCCACGCCGAGGCCGACAGCGCGCCGCCGGAGATCTACCACAAGAACCTGCACCGGGTGGTGTACGTGCTGGGGGACGTGGCCGGCCGCGAGGAGAGCCCGGTGTACGCCATCGCCGCGCTGCGGCCGGCCCTGGACCGGCTGCCCACGCCCGACGGCCGCCCGCTCCGCCAGCTGAGCACGCGGCTGCCGGACAGCGACGAGCACTACTCGGTCAAGTGGGACGGCGAGTGGCACATCACCTACGAGGTGTTCCGGGACATGGGCGCGGCCTTCGCGGTGGTGCTGGTGCTGATCTACCTGCTCACGGTCGGCTGGTTCCGGTCCTTCACCACGCCGCTCGCGATCATGCTGCCCATCCCCCTCAGCCTGGTCGGGATCCTGCCGGCGCACGCGCTGGCGGGGGCCTTTTTCACCGCCACCTCCATGATCGGGTTCATCGCCGGAGCCGGCATCACGGTGCGCAACTCGGTGATCCTGGTGGACTTCATCGAGCTGCGGCGGGCCCAGGGCCTGCCGCTGCGCCAGGCAGTGATCGACGCCGGGGCGGTGCGCTTCCGGCCGATGGTGCTGACCGCCGCGGCGGTGGCCGTGGGCGGCGCGGTGATCCTGTTCGACCCCATCTTCCAGGGCCTCGCGGTGGCGCTGATCGGCGGAGAGGTGGCCGCCACGGTGATCTCGCCGGTGGCGGTCCCGACGCTCTACTACCTGCTCCGCCGCCGCGGGGAGCGGCAGGAGGGGACGGCATGAAGCTGCTGCTGGTGATGGCCGACGCGGCCCGCCTGGACCGGCTGCGGGAGAAGCTGGTGGAGCTGGGGGCGCCCGGCTACAGCGTCCTGCCCGTGGTGGAGGGCTCCGGGCGGACCGGGGTTCACCGCGCCGACCGGGTCCACCCGGGCGCGCTGGCGGCGGTGATCGTGGTGGCCGAAGACGCCCAGGCCGACACGCTGTTCGAGGGCCTGGACCAATGCCGCCGGGAATGCGGGGACACCGTGACCCGGATCTTCGTCCTGCCGGTGGAGCGGCAGGGGTGAGCAGGAGGATCTCTCGATGACGATCAACGCGGGACTGCGGGCCGTGGCCGGCCTGTTCGTGATGGCCTCGGTGGCGCTGGGCCACTGGGTGAACCCGTGGTTCTACGCCTTCACGGCGTTCGTGGGACTGAACCTCTTTCAGTCGGCGTTCAGCGGCTGGTGCCCGATGATGTGGCTGCTGGCGCGGGCGGGGCTCCGGGAGGACTAGGGCTCCCTCCGCTCCGCGGCGCCCAGCGCGGCTGCTCCGGCGGCCGGGGCTGGCGCGGGCGCTGCGCGCCGCCCGCCGCCGGGGCGGAACGGCTTCGCTCCCCCGGCCTGCGAGGTCGCGCGGCCGGTCCTTCTCGCCTGGCGCCCGCCCGTCCCCGGCCCGCGGGTTCGTGGTACCATCCCGGCGATGGCCACGCCTGAGCCCTTGGATTCCACCTCCGGACTGCTGCTGCGCGCCGCCCAGGCGCTGTTCGGCGGCCACGAGCCGGCGGAGCTGCTGCACCGGTTCTTCGGCCTGGTCCGCCAGGCTGTGCCCTGCGACAGCCTGGAGCTGGCGGTGCTGCTGCCCTCCCGCCGGGCCGCCCGCCTGTTGCAGATCGGGCCGGAGGGGCTGCTGCCGGCGCCGCACGCCGCCCTGCCCCTCACCGGCACCTCGCTGGGCCACGTCCTGGCGGAGGCCTGCCCGTACCTCTCCGGCGACCTCGCCGCCGGCGAGCTGAGATTCCCGGACGAAGAGCTGTGCCGCAGCCGGGGCGTGGCGCGCGCCGCCCTGGTGCCGCTGGGCGCGCCCCACCGCTGGCTGGGCACGCTGCGGGCCTGCCGGTCCGCGCCGCAGCCGTTCAGCCCCTCCGAGGTGGCCCAGCTGGAGCGCCTGGCGGAGCCGTTCGCGCAGGCCCTGGAGCACTCGCTCCAGAGCGAGCAGCTGCGGCGCGCCTCCGCGCGCCAGCGGGCCCTGCTGGACCTGGCCGCGGTGGCCTCGCAGGCCCGCGACCTGGAGGTGGCCTTCGAGGCGGTGTGCGACACGCTGGGCCACGTGATGTCGCTGGACCGCGCGGCGCTGTACGAGATCCGCGGCGACGAGGCCCATGTCGCCGCGGCGCGCGCCGCGCAGCCCGAGCTGGCCGAGCCGGTGCCGCCCTTCCCGTGGCGCGGCTCGCACCTGGAGGGCGCGGTGGCCCGGCGCGAGCCGTACCTCTACCGGCTGGGGGACGTGCGGCTGCCTCATCTGGAATGGCTGGCGCGCCGGGGGCTGCAGTCCACGGTGGGCGCTCCGGTCCTCTCGGGCGGGGCGGTCTACGGGGTGCTCGCCGCGGCCTCCCGCGACCCCGACGCCTACTCCGCGGAAGAGCTGGAGCTGATCTCCCGAACCGGGATGCTGGTGGGGCTGGTGGTGGAGAACGCCTTCGAGCGGGAGGCCGCGGTGCGCGCCGCGGCGCGGGAGCGGCAGCTGCAGGATCTGCAGGATTCGCTGAGCGGCCTGCTGGACGTCCAGGAGATCTGCGACGCCCTGCTCGCGGGGCTGCACCGGCTGTGCGCGTTCGAGTGGGCGGCGGCGTACGAGGTGCGCAACGAGCGCCTGGAGCTGCTGGCGACGGATGCCCCGCCCGAGGCCCACGAGTACCTGTCGCGCTCCGCCCGCGTGGCGGAGCTGTCCTACGCGGACCTGCTGCGCGCCGGACGCCCGTTGCGCCGCGAGCGCGGCCAGCCGGGGGCCGAGCAGGGCTGGTCCATCCGGCACGGCTACGGCGCCAGCCTGACCCTGCCGGTGGTGGTCCGGGGCCAGGCGACCGGGGTGCTGGGCCTGACCGCCAGCAGCTCCGAGGGCTTCGCGCCGGAGGAGGTCGAGCTGCTGCTGCGCGCCGCCCGCCAGTTCGGCCTGGCGCTGCAGAGCGCCCGGGCCTTCGCCGAGGTGCAGCGCCTGGCGCAGCGCGAGCGCGACCTGCTGGAGATCACCAACGCCCTCACTTCCTACCACGACGCCCGGGACGTGTATCCGGCCATGATGCAGGCCTTGCAGCGGCTGGCCGACTTCGACAGCGGCACGGTGTTCTCGGTGGAGGGCGAGTGGCTCCGGCCGATCACCCCGGCGCCCCTGCCGGAGGACGCCCCGGGCGCCTCCCCCGCGGTGCGGTGGCGCGACTCCGACGCGCGCGGGGCCATCGAGAGCCGCCGACCCACCCGGGCCGCCCTGGACGAGCCGGACGGCGGGCCCGTCCGGCTGCTGCACGAGGCCGGCCTGCGCGCCGTGGCCCACGTCCCGGTGGTGGGCCGCGACCAGGTCCTGGCGGTGTTCGCGCTGGGCTCCCACAGCCCGAACGCGCTGACGCCGGCGGACCTGCACCTGGTGGCGCGGGCGGCGCAGCAGTTCGGGGTGGCGCTGGAGAACGCCCGCTCCCACGCCGAGAACATGCGCCTGGCCGAGCGCGAGCGGGACCTGCTGGAGCTGACCAACGCCATGACCCTGCACCGAGACCCGCAGGACATCCTCCAGGAGATGCTGCCGGCGCTGGGCCGCCTGGTGCGCTTCGACCGCTCGGACATGGTGGCGGTGTTCGAACTCGACCGCGAGGTGCTGCGCCCGGTGGCGGTGAACCTGAGCCAGGTGCGCGAGAGCGAGTTCTGGGGGCCGCACCGGTGGGCGGGCCTGCCGGTGGCGACGCTGCTGGCCACCGGCAGCTCCCGCCGCGTCGAGGTGGGCGCGCTGTGGGAGCCGGTCGCGGCGCGCCTGGCCGCGGCCGGCTTCCGGGTGGCGGCGCTGGTGCCGCTGGTGACCCACGGGGGCGCGGTGGGGATGTTCTGGCTGGCGTCGCGGCACCCCGACGCGTTTCCGCCCGCCGACATGGACACCCTCAAGCGGGTGGCGCAGCAGTTCGGCCTGGCGCTGGAGGCCGGCCGCGGGTACATGGAGATCCAGCAGCGCGGCGAGAAGCTGGAGCTGGAGAACCGCTACCTCAAGGAGGAGCTGTCGGAGGTGGCCGGGTTCGAGGAGATCGTGGGCGTGGGCCCGGCGCTCGCGCAGGTGCGCGAGATGGTCCGCAAGGTGGCCCGCACCGACTCGGTGGTGCTCATCCGCGGGGAGAGCGGCACCGGCAAGGAGCTGGTGGCCGAGGCGGTGCACCGCCTGGGGGCGCGCGCGGAGCGACCGCTCATCAAGGTCAACTGCGCCGCGTTGCCCGAGAGCCTGATCAGCAGCGAGCTGTTCGGACACGAGAAGGGCGCGTTCACCGGGGCCTTCGCGCAGCGCCTGGGGCGGTTCGAGCTGGCCCGCGGCGGGACCATCTTCCTGGACGAGATCGGGGAGCTGTCGCTGGAGGTGCAGTCCAAGCTGCTCCGGGTGCTGCAGGAGGGCGAGTTCGAGCGGGTGGGCAGCAGCTCCACGCTGAAGACCGACGCCCGGGTGATGGCGGCCACCAACCGCGACCTGGAGGGGGCCGTCGCGGAGGGCCGGTTCCGCCAGGACCTGTTCTACCGGCTGAACGTGTTCCCGATTCACGTGCCGCCGCTGCGCCAGCGCCCCGAGGACATCCCGGTGCTGGCGTACTACTTCCTGCACCGGCACGCGCGCCGGATGAACAAGAACATCACCCGGCTGGCGCCGGACAGCGAGGCGCGCATGGTGGCCTACTCCTGGCCCGGCAACATCCGCGAACTCCAGAACGTGATCGAGCGCGCGGTGATCCTGTGTGACGGCGAGGAGCTGCGCGTGGACCCGGCGCTGCTCACCCCCGGGCCGGCCCGCAACGGAGTCGCGGCCCCCAGCCCGGCGGCGGCCCAGGCCCCCGCGCCCGAGGCGGAGGAGCCGGGCAGCCTGCTGGAGGCCGAGCGGCGCCACATCCTGGCGGCGCTGCGGCGGGCCGGGGGCCGGATCGCCGGCCCGAGCGGGGCGGCCGCCCTGCTGGGGCTCAAGCGGACCACGCTCAACTCCAAGATCAAGAAGCTCGGAATCTCCCGATTCGACTACCTCCAGTAATGACGAAATAAGGTCTGATACGGACTCGATTTCGCCATATGGCGAAATAGAGACTCACAAACGATTCTGGAAACCCCCTCCCCGAGCCCACAACAGAGTTTTAATTTGCTGCAATACAATCAATTAGGGTTGAGTCCCGGCCTTCCTCCGAACCTGGTACGTTCCATGCGATCCCCAATTCAGGTAACGAAACGGAGGCTGCGCCATGATCCGCATCTCCAGATTGCCCGCCAACGGCATCGTGACCTTCAAGGTCGAGGGGCGGGCGCTGGGTTCCTTCGGCGAGGAACTGCGCAAGTTCGTCGGCGACACGCTGGCGAAGGAGAAGCAGGTGTCGCTGGACCTGGAAGGGCTGCTGTCCATCGACCAGCCCACCCTGGAGTTCCTGGCGGAGAAGCGCAGCTCGGTGCTGATTTCGAAGGCTCCCCGGTACATGGACCGGTTGTTGGGCAGCGTTCCCAACGGCCGCCCGGCGCGGCTCGAGCCGCAGGAGGGTTGAGCCTCAGCAGATTGACTGTGCTGCACAAGCCGGCGGCGGCCGCTGAAGCGTGCGTCGCAGAGGCGGGGGCGCTCAAGGCGCGCGTGGAATCGAGCTGACCGCCGGCTGTGCAGCACGGATGGGCCTTACGGGTGAGGGGCCAGGGACGGTAAACACGGGGGCGGTTTCCGTTCCTCCCCTCGCCCGGTTCAAAACCACCGCCACGACGGCGGGTTTTCTGTCGGGCGGGTTAGTGAGAGTGGTGGACACGGGGGCGGTCGCCACTCTCCTGCCCGCCCGAATCATTTCCCCCCGGCGCCCGCCCGGCCCTTGGCAACCTCCAGGAGTTGGTTGGCCCCCGGGCCCTGTGCTAACCTAGCCGCCGCCGCGGCCTGCCGGGGGCTCCGCTGCCGACGCCCCGCCCGCCCCCCCAGGGGCTGCTGCGCTGCCCGACCGACCGGCCAGCAGGTGACGGACTGCCTGAAAAGGAGCCCCTGCATGCAGAGCCAGCCTCTCGAACACAGGATCTGGATCCACGCGCCCATCGCCGACGTGTGGCGGGCCTGGACCGACTCCGAGAGCATCACCCAGTGGTTCGCGCAACCGGTGCGCGTGGAGCCCTGGGAGGGCGGCGCCTTCGAGCTGTCCTTCGAGCCGGGCGCGCCCGACCGCCACAGCACGCGCGGCTGCAAGCTGCTGGAGGTCACGCCCTACGAGCGGCTGGTGTTCGAGTGGAAGGGCCCCGACGACTTCGCCAGCTTCATGAACCAGCCCGACCCACGGACCCAGGTCACGGTGATCTTCGAGCCCGATGCCGAGGGCACCAGCGTGCACCTGGTGCACTCCGGCTGGGGCGACGGCGACGACTGGGAGCAGGCCCGCTCGTGGCACGACATCGCCTGGTCCGACGTGCTCGAGGCGCTCAAGCGCACGCTGGAGCAGCAGACCGAGGCGCACGAGGCGCTGGAGGCGGCCGCCGAGGGCGAGTTGGAGGAAGGCGTGGACCTGGAGCTGGACCTCGGCTTCGACGACATGCGCCTGCCGCCGCCGCCGCGCGCCGAGTCGCGCCCGGCGCGGCGCGACGCCCGGCCGGCCAGGCCCGCTGCGGCCCCGGGGATGGCGCCGGGCGCCGGGCCGCCCGCCCCGCCGCCCGCGCGGGGCGCCGCCGAGCGCCCGGCGGCCAGGGAGGAGGCGGCGCCCCCCAAGACCGCACCAGGGAAGCCGGCCGCGGCCAAGGGCGCGAAGCCGGCCGCGAAGCAGGCGGCCGGGAAGAAGGCCGCGAAGAAGGTCGCGAAGAAAAAGGTCGCGGCGAAGAAGGCTGCGCGGAAGAAGGCTGCGAAGAAGGCGCCGCCGAAGAGGCCTGCGAAGAAGAAGCCCGCCCGCCGGAAGCCGGCCGCCAAGAAGGCGGCCCACAAGCCCTCCCCGAAGCGGGCCGCCAGGAAAAAGCCCGCCCGCCGGAAGCCGGTCGCCAAGCGGAGCGCCGCGCGCAAGGGGGCCCGGAAGCGGCCCGCGACGAAGCGGCCCGCGGCAAGGCCGCGGAGCGCCCCGCGGAGGCCGGCGCGCAAGGCCCGGCGCCGCTAGCCGGCCGGGGCCGGCCGGCGGCCACCTCTAGGACACGGCCAGCACCATCGCGGTGAGGTCGTCGCTGGGGCCGCGCTCGCCCTCGAAGGCGCGCACCTCGGCCACCAGCTGGGACAGCAAGTCGGCGGCCGCGAGGCCCTGGGCGCGCCGCAGCAGCGCCTCCACCCGCTCGTCCCCGAACAGCTCCTCGCCCTCCCCCTGGGCCTCGTTCACGCCGTCCGTGTACAGGGCCAGGAGGTCTCCGGAAGCCAGCACGGTGGTGCCCACCTCGTAGCTCGCCCGCGCGTCCACGCCCAGGACGAACCCACCCATCTCCAGCCGCTCCATGACCCCGCTCCGCCGCAGCAGCATCGGCGCCGGGTGGCCGGCGTTCACGTACTCCAGCCGCAGCGTGGCCGGATCCAGCACCCCCAGGAACAGGGTCACGAACTTGCCGGACTCGATGCTCCGCTCCAGCAGCCGGTTCACCCCGGCCACGATCTCGGCCGGGGCGGGGTTGGCCGCGGCGCCCGCCTGCAGCGCCGCCTTCACGTTGCTCATGAGCAGCGCCGCGCCCACGCCCTTGCCGGAGACGTCCGCCACGCAGAAGCCGATGCGCCCGCCGACCACCGGCACGAAGTCGTAGTAGTCCCCGCCCACCTGCAGGCTCATGGCGTTGGTGGCGGCCACGTCCAGGCGCGGCACCACCGGCGGCGCGGACGGCAGCAGGCGCACCTGGATGCGCCGGGCCAGCTCCAGCTCGTGCCGCAGGTGCTCCCGCTCCAGCACCGCGCGCTGGCCCACCTCCAGCCCCGCGGCCATCAGGTTGAAGGACTCCGCCAGCTCGCCCAGCTCGTCCTCCGAGGGCACCGCCACGCGGGCGCTGAAGTCGCCGTCGCGCACCCGCGCGGTCGCCGCGCGCAGGTTGGCCACGCCGCGGGTGATGAAGCTGGCCACCCGGGACCCGTACAGCACCGAGACCAGCGCCACCACCAGGAACAGCCCCCCGATCACCGCCAGCAGGATGACCATCCAGGTGGACATGCCGCGGCTCGCCGCGCTGCGCAGCCCCAGCGTTTCCCACAGGTTCACCCGGGCCAGCAGCAGCGCCGCCCCGGCCTTCCAGCGCGTGCCGGCCCAGTTGGCGCAGTCGTAGCTGGAGCCGGTGCTGGGCATGTTGGGCACCCGGTTGCTCGAGCGCGCAGCGGCGTACACGCCGCTGCCCACGCTCACGATCCCCAGCCGGCGGACCAGCGAGTCCTCCCGCGCTCGGGTGACCGACTCCGGGACGGCGGGCCGGCCGGAGAACGCTTTCTGCAGCGCCGCCGCCTCCAGGGAGTCGGCCTCCCGCTGCTCCGACAGCTGGCCCACCCCCAGCCGGGTGCCGCGCTGGGAGATGCTGATCTCGGTCCTGGAGGCGGTCATCTCGGGCGCGCCGTAGAGCAGCACGTCGCAGCGCATCTGGCGGCCGAAGGCGGCGATCCGGGCCGAGTCCACCGGCTCGAAGGTCATCACCGCCAGGGTGTCGCCGCGGCGCGGCCACAGCGCGCTCTCCACCCAGTAGAAGCTGCCCGCGCGCAGCGCCAGGCCCCGCACCACGGTCCCGCTGTCGGTCACCGGCGCCGCCGCCGGCAGGAACAGCCGCTCCGGCCCGCCCACCGTGGCCACCACCCGCCAGCCCCCGGGCTCGCGCCCCAGCACCGCCGCGGCCAGGCCCATCTCCTGGAGGAATGCCCCGTGGCCGCGCAGCCGGTCGGCCAGGTCGGCGGCCGACGCCGGCCCCGGGCCGCGCTCCAGCCCGGCCACCCAGGGACGGCCCCGCGAGTGGCCGCTCAGCTCCTGGGCCAGCGAGGTGACCCGGAACTCCCCGGCGCGCATCCACGCGGCCACCGCCACGAAGCACACCGCCAGCACCGCCGGCACCAGGGCGAAGATCCCGTACGCCACCACCAGCTTGGAGCGGATGGACACGCCCCGGATCCAGCGCCGCACCAGCTCGGCCACCGCCCGCAGCGCCGCCAGGAGCAGCCACGCCTGCAGGAGTCCGTAGAGGGCCCGGTCCACGTAGCCCGCCGGACCCGCCGGGCGCGGGGCCGGCGGCTCGCCCGCCGTCTGCCCGCTCACCCCGGTGCGCAGCTCGGCCAGGCTCACCGTCCGGGTCTCCGCGCCGGACTCGGTGGCCCGGTAGGCCAGGGACGGCAGCACCAGCGCCGCGAGGGTGGTGAGCAGGAGCAGCGCCAGCAGCACCGAGCGCTGATCGCGCAGCCACGGGGTCAGCCCCTTGCGCGCCGTGAGGCCGAACAGGACCCCGACCCACAGCGCCATGGTGGGCCCGACGGCGCCGGCCAGCGCGGTGAGCCCGATCCAGAACGCGCGGTAGCCGCCGCGGAACCTCCCGGCCGGCCGCTTGCGCGCCCGGATCAGTTGCCACACGGCGGCCGCCGCGAGCACCAGGCGCAGCCAGTGCAGCCACGGCAGGTGCCGGATGAGCAGCGCCAGCACCACGGTGGCGGCCGACAGCAGCAACACCGGTCCCAGCGGCAGCGGGCGGCTGGCGGCCGGGACGGCGGGCGAGGTCAGTTCACGGCGCTTGGGCATGGAGGATCTCACGTGCCTGGGAAGAGCGGCCCGCCGGCTGCGGGCCCGGCCTGGCATTGTAGGCGCATCGGCCGCCGGGGTGTAGGGGGCCGCACCAACCCGGCTCGCCTTGACGCCCCCGGAGGCCGGGCCTACCTTGAACCCATCCATGCCACACTCGACTGGCAGTGTTCCGCCGGGAGCCGCGCAGTGAAGGCTCGCGCCCACGCGCGCCTGCGGCGCGCCGGCCTGGGCCTCGCGGCGTGCGTCGCGGCGCTGGCCGGCGCGGGGCCGCCGGCGGCCCGGGGCGGACCGGCCGCGCGCGGGCTCTGGATCGCGGCGGCCGCCGCCGACACCCTGGGCGTCCCGGTCCGGCCGTACCAGCCGCGGGTGATCTTGAGCCCGCGCGAGCGGCTGTTCCGCGCGCCGAACGACTCCTCCGGGGGCGCGGCGGACTCCGCGCTCATGATCGGCGAGGCGCCGGACAGCTTGCACCAGGGAGCCAGAAGCGCGGGCCGCCGCGGCCCGGCGGGCGGCACCGGCGCGGCCGCGCGGGCCCCGGCCTGGGCGCGGGACTTCCAGGGGCGGACCACCAGCCTGCACCTGCGCTTCACCCTGAGCAGCGGCGCGGACGTCCGGGTGTCGGCCACGGTGCCCCAGCCGGGGCGGCCGCCGGCGCTGCAGTCGCTTCCGCCGTTCCTCGGCCCGGTGGATGCCGTGGCCCCCGACACGGCGTGGTCGGGGCACGACCTCAACGCCGACGGCGAGCCCGACGCGGTGATCCGGCACGCCGTCCGCGAGCGCCCGCTCACCGGCCAGTGGATCGACGTGGCGGGCGTCTCGGGCGGGCGCCTGCGGCTGCTGCTCACGCGCACCCCGGAGCGCGTGCCCAAGAGCGTGGTGGCGCTGCGGGGCGCGCCGCAGCCGCTGATCCTGGCGGTGGAGCCGCACCTCGAGGGCTGGCCCGCGGAGCGCACCGACCCGCCCGGGCGCAGCGTGCTGCTGGCGCTGCGCGACACGCTGGTGGCGGACGTGAGCCGCGCGCACCCCGAGTGGTTCGCGCCGCAGGTCCAGGCGGCCGAGCTGCAGCTCGCGGAACTGGAGGGCCGCGGCGACCACGGGGGGGACTGGGCCGACGCGTTGCTGCAGCGCACCTGGGGGTTGCTGGCGCTGGGCCGGCGCGACGAGGCCCGGGTGCTGTTCGAGGGCCGGCTGGCCCGCACCCGCGACCTGCCCGAGGCGCTGCGCGCCTACCTGGAGCAGCTCCGGCCGGGACTGGAGGCCGAGTGGAAGGAACATTGAGACACCGCGAAGGCACACCCGCGCCGCGCCGCGGCCGCGCCGCTCACCCAGGCCGGCTCCTGCCGGTGCTCCTGCTGCTCGTGCCGCTCCTGCCGGCCTGCGGCCGCCGGCCCGCGCCGGCCGAGCGGCCGGCCCCGGCGGCGGAGGTGGCCGCGGCCGCGCCCAAGCGGGTGCATCTCTTCCCGGCGGGCGCCGAGACCTTGCGCGTGGAGATCCACTACGTGACCGGCGCCAGCTCGCCCCGCGTGGCCAACGGGGTCACGGTGTCCCTGGGGAGCGCCCGGCCGCTCACGCTGCAGAGCGACCTGGACAGCCAGGAGGAGTGGACCTGCGTGGATTCGCTCTCCGGGCGCGACCTCAACGGCGACGGCAACATCGAGGCGGTGCTGGCGCGGAGCAACGGCGGCAGCTGCGGCGGCTGCCGCAGCCTCATCCTGGTCTCCGCCGGGGCCGGGGAGCCGCGGGTGATCTCGCCCGATCCGCAGGACGACCGGGTGCCGCGCGAGGTGGCCGACCTGCGCCACGACGGCCGCTACCAGCTGCTGGTGCTGGACACCTCGTGGGAGGAGGCGCACGGGCTGTCGGAGGCCGACTCGCCCTGGCCGCTGCGGGTGTGGGCCTGGAACGGCCGCGCCTACGTGGATTCCACGGGCGCCTTCCCGCGGTTCGTGGTCGCCCGGATGCGTCTGGCGCTGGCCGAGGCGTGCGCGCTGGAGGGCTCCAGCGCCGAGACCCGCTGGCTGGGCCGCCTGGCCGAGTACGTGCTCTACGCGGACATGCTGGGGCGCGGCCGCGCCGCGCTCGACACGCTGCGAGCGCACGTGGCGGCCAACCCGCCCACGGAGCCGGAGGTCCGGGCCACCGCCTCGGAAGTGGAAGTGGCGCTGCTCCACCGGGTCGCCCGGCGGACCTAGGGGCCGGGTCGCGCCCGCAACAGCCGCTCCGCCAGCGCCTCGCCCAGCCCCTCCAGCGCCTGCACCGGCCGTGCCTCGCTCCCCTCCACCATCTGTCCGCCCACCTCCAGCCGCCCCCGCAGGTGCACCTCCATCTCCCGCACCACCGCGTGCGCGGCGGCCGCCCCCGAGCCCGCCGCCAGCGCCGCGTGCTCGAACTCCCGCTCGGCGGTCACGCACCAGCGGCTGGGCAGGTGGTCGAGGCCGTTGAGGAGCAGCCCGAGGTCGCGCTCCCCGGCGTGGATCTCCACCGCGGCGGCCGCCTGTCCCGCAGCCGGCAGCGCCCGGTCCAGCCTCAGGATCTCGCCCACCCGGGCGCGCAGCCCCATGCGGCGCATCGGTGCGTAGGCCACGATCACGCCGTCCAGCTCGCCGCGCTCGACCCGCTCCAGGCGCTCCATCAACGGGCCGGCCAGGTGGACCGGGGTCACGTCCGGGCGGCAGGCGGCCAGGCTCCACGCGCGCACCGGGCTGTCCACGGCGACGCGCGCGCCCGCGGGCAGCTCGCGGAACTCCAGCCCGCCGCGCGACACCAGGCACTCGCGGGGATCCTCCCGCAGCGGCACCGCCGCCAGGCGCACCCCGGGCGGCGCGTCCCAGGGCAGGTCGCGCGCCGCGTGGATCAGCACCTCCACCTCGCCGCGCAGGAGCGCCGCGCGCATCTCCGCGGTGGGGCCCGGGTCGTGCTCGGCAAGCCGCTGGAAGGACTCGTCGGGGTTGGCGGGCAGGTCCACGAGCTGCAGCTCCAGCTCGGGGTCCAGCCCGCGGATCTGCGCCGCCAGGAGCCGGCCCCGCTCCCGCGCCGCGGGGCGCGGCCGGGTGGCGAGGCGGAGGATCATCGGTGGCCGTCGCGGCGCGCGGCGATGCGCCCGGCGCCCCCATCTCCGCCGCCCTTCACCGCGGCAGCGCCCACGCCGCCTCGCACTGCGCCCGCAGCTCCTCGAACCGCTGGCGCGCCTGGGTGTGGTGCCCCTCGCGCAGCAGCTGCGGCACCTCCGACTTCATCACCACCTCCGCCAGCTCCCGCCCGAAGTCCTCGCTCGGGATGCGCAGCTCCACCTCGCTCCGGCGCTCCGCCAGCCACTCCCCCAGCACCCCGAACTCGATCCCGATCGCGTTGGCCACCGCCTGCAGCAGCGCGCTGCGGAAGGCCGGCGCCGCCGGCTCCGCGTACACCGCCACCTGCACCGGGCCGCGCTCGAACACCTGGGGCAGGCGCACGCACGAATCCAGCGGCTCGTCGCCCCGGTGCACCCACACCCCCGCGGCGCGCGCGTCCTCGCACGCCCGGTGCTGCAGCGCCGGGTCGGGGTCGGCCGCCAGCACCAGCGCGGCCTCGTCGAAGTCCTCCGTGCGGTACTCGCGGGCCACCCACCGCAGCCGGGCCTCCTCGCCGTACCGGCGCAGCCTGGCCGTGGCCTGCGGCGCCACCACCGTGATCCGCGCGCCGGCCCGGAGCAGCGCCTCCACCCGCTCCTCGGCCTCCGCCCCGCCGCCGACCACCACCACGCGGGCGCCCAGCAGATCCAGGAACACCGGAAAGTAGATCGAGTCCATGGGCCGTCAGGTCTCCTTTGAAGGCGGATTCTGGCAGGCGCGGGGCAAGGAGCGCAAGGAGCAGGCTGGTTGCATGCACGTGACGATGCTACTATGCTGACGGTAGCGCCTCCGATCCAAGCTCAGAGGTTTGTCAGTGCCTCCAGCAGGCTTGATCGCTCCCGGAGTCCCGAAGCCCGACCGCTGTGGGGACTCGACACTCCTCCCTCGCAGTCCCTGCCAGGCCATGCGGAGGTCCGCCATGCGCAGCACGGTGATCGCCCTGTCCATCCCGGTCCTGTTGACGGGTTGCCTAGCTGCTCGCGTTCACCAGGGTGCCTACGTGGTGGCGACCGTGCGCCTGGCGACAGCACAGGGCGACAGCGCCCAGCTCAGCCTGGATTCGCGCAGTCTGCATCCCAGGCCGTTCGGCCGCTATTACCTTCGCGCCACTTGCATGGCGCCGCTCACCCCCACCCAACCCGTCTGCGACTGCGTGCGCATCACGGTATCGGACTCCCCCGAGCCTTCGCATGGAACCTCCATCTGGCGGATGCTCCGGCCGGGCGACACCTTGGACACCCTGGGCCTGAGTTTGCGCCTCGTGGACTTCGACGATCATTACGTGTCGGGAACCAGTGCGTGGTGGGGAGAAGGCAGCGGCCTGGGCCGCTAGCGCACCGCTCCATCGGCCCCGCCCATCGAGATCCCCAGCGCCCCGCTGCCCGCCTTCCCCGCTCTCGGCTACAATGTCCCCGCTGGCGGACTTCCCCAGCCGGCCCGGCCGCCGCCAAGTCCGGAGACGCACGCATGAGCCCCGCTCCCACCCCCACGCTGACCACATCGCCGACCCGCGTCGCGCGCCTGGCTCCGAACCTCGCGCCCGGCCTGGCGGCCGCCCTCACCGGCGTGCTCGCCTACCAGGTCCTGGGCGGCCTGCGCGGCCCTTCCTCCGCCGGCGTCCTGGCCCGCGCGCTCCCACCGCCCCTGGCGGAGCTGGCCGCCCAGGCGGCGGCGCAGCCCATCCCGGCCGCGCTGCTGCTGGCCGCCGCGCCGGTCCTGGCGTGGCTCGCGCTCGCGGCGTGGGCCGCCCGGGTGCCGGGCGTGAGCGCCGCCCGGGCGCGGGGCGCGGTGGGCTGGGTCTGGGCGGGCTCCGCGCTGGCGGGCGCCTGGGCGCTGGCCGCCCGGGTCTCCGGGCCCCGGAGCGGCCTCGCGGCGCTGGGCTACTGCCTCACCTGGCCGGCCCTGGGCTCGCTGGGGGTGGCGCTGGTGCTGCGGCGGGCCCGGGCGCTGCAGTGCGCGGCGTGGATGTCCGCGGCGGTGCTGGCGGCGCTGCTGGCCCGGGTGCTGCCGCTGGGCTGGCCGGATGAGAGCAGCTGGGCCTGGTCGCCGATGCTCGCGGCCCGCCCGCCCGAGGCCCTGGCGGAGGGCGCGGCGTGGGTGGTGGGGGCGTGGCTGTGGATGTTGGCGCTGTCGCGCCTGGAGTCGAAGTGGCCCCGCCGCTGGGCCACCGTGACGCTGGTGCTGGTGCCGCTGATGCTCGCCCGCGGCGCCGCGCAGTTCGCGCAGTCCGGCCCGGACCGCCACGCGGCGGTGCTGGCCGGCGAGCTGGCGGCCGCGGACCCGCGCATCTCCCCCGGGCCCGCCGGCCTGCGGCCGCCCGGCTGGCCGCTGCTGCACCGGGCGGCGTCGGGCGCCGGCGACACTCCCGCGGGCGCGGCCGTGGCCGACGCGGCGGCCTGGGCCCTGGGGGCCGATCGCGACCACGCGGACGCGCTGGCCTCCGACGCGGCGGGCCGGCCCCTGGCCCGGGGGGAGGCCAACGGCCTGTGGCTCCTGGTGGGGCTGGTGCTGGCGCTCCTCATGGCCATCCCCGCGGGGGTCTACTTCCTGGCCCGCGCGCACGAGGGGCCGCGCATCTCCTACCGCGCCGCGGGCCTGGCCGCGGTGCTGGCGGCGCCGCTGCTGTTCTTCCCCGGGGCGCAGGTGGCCTACGCAGCGGGGTTCCTGGCCGCCGCCGGCGCCTGGGTGCGGTCCGAGCCCCGCGGCCGCTGGCCGTGGGCCCTGGCGGCGGGCGCCGGCGTGGCGCTGCTGGCCGCCTTCTCCCCCGCCAACCTGATCTTGCTGCCGCTGCTGGCGCTCCAGTCGCTGGCCTCCTGGAAACGCCGCCGCGCCCCGGTGCGCACGGAGATCGGGCGGGCGCTGGCGCTGCTGGCGCCGCTCGCCGCGGCGGCGGCCCTGGGGTCCGCGTCGGGCGACTCCCCCGGCGCGGGGGTGTGGGCCTCGCTGGCGCGCCACCACCACGCGATCGCGCCGCGCGGCTGGGCGCTGTGGACGCTGCTCAACCCGCTCGACTTCCTGCTGCTCATGGGGCCGCCGGCCGCGGTGTGGTTGCTGCGGGCGGTGCCCTGGTGGCACCATCCGGCGGCGGCCCGGCGGCTGCGCATGGACCCCGAGGGCGCGGTGCTGGGGGCGGCCATCCTGACGGTCCTGGCGCTGGACCTGTGCGGCCTCACGCGCGGCGAGGCCGGCCGCCTGTGGCTGGGGTGCATGCCGCTCCTGGTGGCCGGCGGGGCGGGGCTGTGGCGGGAGCGCCGCCGCGCCGAGTGGTGCTGGCTCACGGGGATGTGCGTGGTGCTGCTGGTGGCCCTCAAGGGGCTGTACGTGTTCGTGCGGCTGCCGATCTAGGCGCGGCCGCCTCGCGCTGAACCCCCGACGGAGGAACCGATGCTTCTGGTCCGCGAGGTCAGCAAGACCTTCGACGACCGCGCCGTGGTGGACCGGGTCTCGTTCGAGGTGCACCCGGGCGAGATCTTCGCGCTGCTGGGGCCCAACGGCGCCGGCAAGACCACCTTGATGCGGATGATCACCGACATCCTCAAGCCCGACTCCGGCGAGATCCTGCTCGAGGGCCACCCGCCCGGCGGCGCCGGGCGCGACCGGCTGGCCTACCTGCCGGAGGAGCGCGGCCTGTACCGCAAGGTGAAGACGCTGGAGGCGCTGGCCTACTACGGCGAGCTGAAGGGCATGCGCGGGGGCGCCGCGCGGCGCGCGGCGGCGCAGCTCCTGGAGCGGGTGGACCTGGCGGAGTGGGCGCGCAAGCCGGTGCAGGCGCTGTCCAAGGGGATGCAGCAGAAGGTGCAGCTGTGCACCGCGCTCATCGGCGAGCCGCGGCTCTTGGTGCTGGACGAGCCGTTCACCGGGCTGGATCCGCTCAACGTGCAGCTGTTCGAGGAGCTGCTGGCCGAGCGGCGCGCGGCGGGCGCCGCGGTGCTGCTCTCCACCCACCAGATGAACAAGGTCGAGGAGCTGTGCGACCGGGCGCTGATGATCAACGTCGGCCGCGTGGTGCTGCACGGCCCGGTGCGCGAGATCCGCCGGCGCTACGCCGGGCACGCGGTGCTGGTGCGCGCCGCGGCCCTGCCGGAGCGGATCGCCGGGGTGAGCGCCGCCGAGCCGGTCAACGGCGAGGTGAAGCTCACGCTGGAGCCGGGGGCGACCTCCCAGTCGGTGCTGCGGGAGCTGGTGGACCGCGGCGTGGAGGTGGAATCCTACGCGCTGGCGGCGCTGCCGCTGGAGGAGATCTTCGTGAAGGTGGTGCGCGAGGGGCCGGCGGCCGAGCTGGCCGCGGCCGGGACGGCGCCGGAGCCCGCGTCCGGGCCGGCCGGCGCGGCCCGGGGGGTGCGGCCATGAGGCTCGAGTGGGGCCGGGCGCTCACCGTGGCGCGGCGGGAGTTCCGCTACACCGTGACCCGCAAGGCGTTCATCATCTCCATCGTCGGGCTGCCGGCGTACTTCGCGTTCGTGTTCTGGGCGTCGGCGGTGGGCTCGATGAGTTCGCGCTCGCACGAGGTGGAGCGCTTCCGCTCGCTCGCCGTGGTGGACTCCTCCGGGCTGTTCGCGGGGGCGGAGCGGGAGGTGCGCACCACCCTCCCGTCGAACCCGCTGGCCGCCGACCGCCCCGGCCGCGGGCTGCGGGCCCAGGTCCACTTCTTCGACAACCTGGCCTCCGCCCAGGAGGAGCTGCGCGACGGGAACGTCTCGCAGGTGCTGGTGATTCCGGCCGACTACCTCGAGCGGGGCCGGGTAAGCAGCTACTCCGAGCACCGCGGCAGCCTGGACGAGTCGGGCGCCGAGCGCGCGATCCGCGGCTGGCTGGCCCGCGGCCTGCTGCGCGGGCGGGTGGACTCGCTGCGCATGGAGCGGGCGGTGCGGCCGGCGGTGGACATCGCGGAGTACGTGCCGGGCCGGCTGGGCAACTTCGAGCTGCGGGACGTGCGCCAGCTCGTCGGCGAGACGGTGCTGCCGATCGCCCTGGGCCTGCTGCTGGTGATCTGCATCATGATCGGCGGGCAGTACCTGCTCCAGGGGCTGGCCGAGGAGAAGGAATCGCGGGTGCTGGAGTCCATGCTGTGCATGGTGAGCCCGGAAGAGCTGCTGGCCGGGAAGCTGCTGGGCCTGGGCGGGGCGGGCCTCACGCTGGTGGCGGCGTGGATCGGGATCGGCGGCGGCGTGGCCGGCGCGGCCGCCGGTGCGGTGGCGCTGCAGGTCTCGCTGGGCACCGCCCTGTGCGCGGTGGCGTACTTCGCGCTGGGCTACCTGCTGTTCGCGTGCATGATGGCCGGCGTGGGCTCCATCGCCAGCACCGCGCGCGAGGCCCAGCAGTTCTCGGTGGTGTTCTCGATCCTGCTCATGTTCCCGATGTTCTTCGTGCAGGCGCTGCTCGAGAACCCCGACTCGCGGCTGGCGGTGGGGCTGTCGCTGTTCCCCCCCACCGCGCCGATGGCGATGATGCTGCGCCTGGCCTCGCCCGGCGCCAGCGTGCCCGGGTGGCAGGTGGCGCTGTCGCTGGCGCTGCTGGCGGTCGCGTCGTGGTTCGTCCTGAAGGTCTCGGCGCGGATCTTCCGCATCGGGATGCTGGCCTACGGCAAGCCCCCGAACCTGGCCGAGGTGCTCCGCTGGGCCCGGGCCCGCTGAGGCGGGCCCCGCCCGGCACCCGAACCCGAGAGGAGGAGGCGAGATGCCCGCCCCCGAGATTGCGCAGCTGCTCGAGATCCTCGACCGCGGCTTCGACCAGGTCTCCTGGCACGGCCCCAACCTGCGCGGCTCGCTGCGCGGGCTCACCGCCGAGCAGGCCGCCTGGCGCCCCGGGCCGGGACGGCACAACGCCTGGGAGATCGCGGTGCACTGCGCCTACTGGAAGTACGTCGCGCGCCGCCGGCTGCTGGGGGGGAAGCGCGGCGCGTTCCCGCTGCAGGGCTCCGACTGGATCCCGCGGCCGGCCGGCCCCGGGGAGGCCACGGCGGCCGCCTGGCGCGCCGACCTGCGGCTGCTCGAGGAGACCCACCGCGCGCTGCGCGCCGCGGTGGCGGCGCTCAAGCCGGGCGACCTGCCGCGCCGGCCGCCCGGGAGCAAGGTCCGCAACCGGATGCTGCTCGCCGGCATCGCCGCCCACGACCTCTACCACGCCGGCCAGGTGCAGCTGCTCAAGCGGCTCCGCAAGAGCCGCTGACTAGTCCGCCACCACCACCCGCCCGCGGCCCTCGGCCTTGGCCCGGTAGAGCGCCGCGTCCGCGGCGCGCATCACCGCCTCCGCGGTGACGCCGTGGCGCGGGAAGGCGGCCACGCCCAGCGAGGCGGCCAGGGTCCCCAGGTCGCGCTCGGTGTGCACCGGCCGGACGCGCCGCACCGCCTCGCACAGCATCTCGGCGCGCCGGCAGGCGTCCTCCAGCGAGGCCTCCGGCAGGATCACCACGAACTCCTCCCCGCCGAAGCGGCACGCGGCGTCGCCCGCGCGCAGGTTGGCCATCAACATCTGGGCCACGGCCCGGAGCGCCGCGTCGCCCGCCTCGTGCCCGAAGGTGTCGTTGATGTCCTTGAAGTGGTCGAGGTCCAGCAGAATCAGCGACAGCGGGCGCTCGGCGCGCTCGGCGCGCCGCAGCTCGCGCTCCAGCGTCTCCTCCATGTAGCGGCGGTTGAAGAGCCCGGTGAGCGGGTCGCGCACCGACTGGCGGCGGAGCGTCTCGCGCAGCCGGAGGTTCGCCAGCGACAGCGCCAGCTGCTCGGCCACCGTGGCCGCCAGGCGCTGCCGCCCCTCCCCCAGCGACCGCGCGCCGCCGTCCGCCCCGGGCGGCGTCTCCAGGTGCAGCAGGCCCACCTGGTCCCCGTGCGCCACCATCGGGAAGCAGGCGTAGGCGGACGGAGCCGGGTCCGGCAGGTGCGCGCAGCGCAGCTCCTCGGAGCCCTCCGGCACCAGATACGGCCGGCCCCGGCGCAGCGCCCAGCAGTCGTCGGCCTTGAACACCGCGGTGCGTCCCGCCTCCGGGTAGGGCCCCCAGGCCACGGTCGCCTCCAGGATGGCGTAGGGGCCGCTCTGGATGCAGATCACGCCGCTGGTGCCGGGGAAGAGCTGGCCCAGCATCCGCCCCATCACCTGGTAGGCCTCCTCCACCGACTGGCTGGCCTGCAGCATGTCGCCCAGCTTCCCCAGGGTCTCCACCTCCCGGGTGCGCTGCTCCACCAGCCGGTTCACCGTCTCCGCCAGCTCGTCGCGCGCGCCCTGCTCGTGGCGCAGCATCGCCAGCAGCCGCTCGGCCATGCCGTTGAAGGCCGAGGCCACCACCGCGAACTCGTCCAGGCCGCGCACGTCGGCGCGCGCGCTCAGGTCCCCGGCGCTCAGCCGGTC
The DNA here is from genome assembly GCA_035542815.1 of Saccharimonadales bacterium (SeqCode). Classification (GTDB taxonomy): domain Bacteria; phylum Eisenbacteria; class RBG-16-71-46; order RBG-16-71-46; family JACRLI01; genus JACRLI01. The sequence goes on from DATKKS010000005.1 coordinate 49,358, forward strand.
CGCCACCCCGGCCAGCGCCCGCAGCCGGCGCAGGATGAGCGCGCGGGCGATGCCCCACGCGGCGCCCGAGGCCACCAGGCCCGCCAGCACCAGCACGAGCAGGTTGCGGAACAGCAGCTGGTTGGCCTCGGCGAAGGCGGCCTCCTCGGAGACGCCGATGGCGGCGAACCAGCCGAGCTGGTGCAGCGGCGCGAACGCGTACAGCCGGGCCACGCCGTCGGAGCCCACCGCCTCGAGCGTGCCCTCCTGGCTGCGGAGCATCTCGGTTGCCAGGGGCGAGCCCATCATCCGGCGCCCGACCCACGGCTGCGGGTCGGGCTGGTGGGCGACCACCGTGCCGTGGCGGTCGAGGATCAGCATCTCGGCGCCTTCCGGCAGCAGGCCGACCGCGCTGGACTCGCTGAAGCTCACCAGGTCGAGGGACGCCACCACCACCCCGGCGGGATCGCCCAGCGGGCCGGGGATGCGGTGCCCCAGGCGCAGCGCGAACCGGCGCGAGCCGGCATCCCACTGGGGATCGCCCACCACCAGGCCGGGGGCGCCCAGCGCCCGGCGGAACACCGCCCCCACCCCGGCTTCGCCTACCCCGAGGCCCCGCGGCACGCGGTAGGCGATCCGCCCGCTGGGGCGCAGCAGCATCATCTCCGAGAGCCGGGGGTCGCGCTCCAGCAGCCCCGCCAGCACCGGCCGGCTCACGTCCGGGTCGAACAGGGTCTGGGACACCCCCGCGATCCCGGAGAGCAGCCGCGAGGCGCCCTCCACAAACCGGCTGGTCTCGTGGACCTGGAGGTGAACCAGGTGGGCGGCGTCCCGGCGCATCACGCCGGCGGCGATCCGGCGCTGCGCCGCGTCCGTGTAGAAGGTGAGGGCAAATGCGGGGCCAAGGGCCAGCAGCACCAGAAGGACGAGGCTGTCCCTCAGGCTGATGATCCGCATCCGCGGCATGGAGTCCTTTCTTGCGGCCCCCGGGGCAGAAAGGCCGGCCACACTGCACTTCCACCATAGCGCAGGCGCGGGCCGGGTGGAATGATACAAAGCAGATGCCCACCCGGGCGCCGGGGGCGGGCCGCGCGGCCCACGTTGACCGCCGGCCGGCCGGGTGGTTTGATTCCCGCCAAGCTCCACCGGGACGCCCCCACCCTGGCCCGTGGCCGCCGGCAGGCGCCGGCGCGACCGTCCCTTCGCCCAACGACTCCAGCCCGGAGGAAGCCCACCTTCCACCGACCACGGAGGTGCCTCATGAAGCGACCCGTCCTGTTCCTGTGTGCCGCGCTGCTGGCGGCCGGCGCGTGCGCCGCGGCCGCGGACGAAACGCCGAAGTCCGGTGCCGGCGCGCAGGCGCCCGCGATGGCCTTTCCCAAGCCGGGTCCGGAGCACGCGCTGCTCGCCGCGGACGTCGGCACCTGGGACGCCACGCTGGAGATGACCATGGCGCCGGGCGCCCCGCCGGAGACCACCACCGGGGTGCGCACCGTCAACATGATCTGCGGCGGACTGTGGATGCAGGAGGACATCCAGAGCACCATGATGGGGATGCCGTTCCAGGGGCGCGGGCTGACCGGCTGGGACCCGGCCAAGGGCAAGTACGTGGGCGTCTGGGTGGACGCCATGTCCACCTACGTGATGTCGTCCGAGGGCACCTGCGACAAGGCCACCGGCACGTTCACCATGTGGCAGGAGTCGCCCGGCCCCGACGGCAAGCCCATGAAGTGGCGCACCGAAACGAAGAGCCCCGACCCGGACACCCGGGTGTGGATCGCCTACATGCCGACTCCCGACGGCAAGGAGTACGTGGGCATGAAGGCCACCTACAAGCGGAGGAAGTAGCGCCGCGGTTTTGCCCTTGCGCTGCCGGCGGCGCGGCGGCAATGTCTCGGCCATGCTGCTGCGGAACGGGTCCCCCCGGGCGGCCGCGCCCCGGGTCCTCGGGGCGGCGCTGCTCGCCGCCGCCGCGCTGGCGGCCTTCGCGGCCCCCGGCCGGACCGCCGGCTTCGCCCTGTTCGAGCAGGGGGCCGCGGCCATCGGGCGCGGAGGCGCCTACGCCGCCGGGGCGGACGACCCCAGCGCGCTCTTCTACAACCCCGCCGCGCTGGCCGGCCTCGACGGCTCGCAGCTGAGCGTCTCCCCGACCCTCCTCTTCTTCGACGACTCCTTCGCCGGGGCCGCCCCGTACCCGGGCTTCGACGTGCGCGAGGAGACCGACCGCAAGGCCTTCCCGCTGCCGTGCGTCTACGCCAGCCAGAGGCTCCAGCGGCGGGTCACCGGCGCCGTGGGCCTGTTCGCGCCCTTCGGCCTGGAGACCGACTGGACCAACAGCGCCGACTTCTCCGGCCGCTTCGTGGCCTGGCGCTCCCGGATCGAGCAGTACGACGGCGCCGCGGCGCTGGCCGCGGAGCTGAGCCCCCGGGTGCGCGTGGGCGCGGCCCTCGACCTCGCCTTCTCCAAGATCCTGCTGCGCCGGGCGGTGGCCGCCCCGCTGCCGGGCGCCGACTTCGCGCCGGAGGTGGGCACGGTGCAGCTCGAGAGCTCGCACCAGAGCTCGGTGGCGGGCACTTTCGGCATCCAGGTGCTGCCCACCGACCAGATCAAGGTGGGCGCGACGCTGCGCACCGGCTCCAGCAACGACTTCCAGACCCCGGCGACCTTCGACTACCTCGCGTTCACCACCGGCAACGCCCGCGAGGACTCCACCATCGCCGCGCAGCTGCCGCGCAACCAGGACGCCTCGGTCCGGATCCCCTTTCCGATGATGCTGCTGGCGGGGATCGAGGCGCGGCTCTCGGAGCGCCTCACCGCCGAGCTGGATCTCAACTGGACCCGCTGGAGCACCTTCGACACGGTGGCCCTGGTGCTCTCGAAGAACCCGGAGCGCAACGTGTACGCCCCGGAGCACTGGACCGACGTGACCGCCGTGCGGCTGGGGCTGGAGTACCGGCTCGAGCCGCTGCGGCTGCGGGCCGGCGCGTACTTCGACCCCACCCCGCAGCCGGCGTGGGCCATGAGCCCGCTGATCTCGGACACCAACCGTCTCGGCTTCACCGTGGGCGCCGGGTATCGCGCCGAGAGCGGCTTCCGGGCCGACGCGTTCGCGCTGCTGGTGGAATTCCAGAACCGCTCCACCGACCAGGCGAACCTCAATCACCTCGACGGGACCTACCGGCCGCGCGCCTTCATCGTGGGCGCGTCCGCGGGGTGGGGCCGGTGAGCGCGCACGGGAGTCGTTGGGCGGCCGCGGCCCGCCCGATGCGGGCGCTCGAGTTGGCGCGCCCGCTGCTGGCGTTGGCGGCCGCCGCGCTGCTCGCGGGCTGCGCCCGGGTGAGCCCGCCCACCGCCCCGGGGGCGCTCACCGGGGTGGACTTCACCAACTACGTGGCGGTGGGGAACAGCCTCACCGCGGGCTTCCAGTCGGGCGGGCTGCTCGACGCGCACCAGGACGCCGCCTACCCGGTGCTGCTCGCGCGGCAGGCGGGGCTGGCCGCGTTCCCCCACCCGCGCATCTCTGATCCGGGCTTCCCGGGGCTGCTGGAGCTGGACTTCTCCCACCCGGAGCCGCCGCTGCCGTTCAGCATCCTCACGCCGAGCGAGCTGGGCGGCCTGGAGAACCCCGAGCAGGCTCCGTACCAGAACCTGGGCGTCCCGGGCGCGCGGATCGTGGACTTCTTCGCCAACGACCCCACCAACCCGATGTTCGCGCTGCTGCTGGGCGAACGGGGCAGCATGTGGCAGCAGCTCAAGGCGCGCCACCCGCGCTTCGTGACCTTCTGGCTCGGCTCCAACGACGCGTTGAACGCGCTGCTGGTGGGCGACCCGTCGGTGATGACGCCCGCGGACGTCTTCTCCGCCGCCTACGGGGCGGCGCTCGACTCGGTGCTCTCCACCGGGGCGCAGGTGGCCGCGGCCAACATCCCCGGCATCCTGGACACGCCCTTCGCCACCACCGTGCCCCCGTACGCCTTCGACCCGGTCACCGGGCGGCCGATCACCTTCCTGGGGCAGAAGATCTACTTCCTCGGCCAGCGCGACGACGGCACCCACGGCACGCTCGAGCCGGGCTCGCTGGTGACGCTCCCGGCGCTGTCGTACCTGGCGAACGGGGACGGGATCCCGGCGCTGCTCGGCGGCTCCGGCAGGCCGCTGCCCGACAGCGTGGTGCTCACGCCGAACGAGGTCGCAGCGATCCGGACCCGCACCGGCCAGTTCAACGCCACCATCCGCGACTCGTGCGCCGCGCACCACGTCCCGGTGATGGACGCCAACGCGCTCTTCCACCTGTTGAAGGGATCCGGCTACTCGCTGGGCGGGGTGGTGTTCACGACGCAGTGGGTGCAGGGCGGGATCATCAGCCTCGACGGCATCCACCCCACCGACCTCGGCCAGGCGCTGATGGCCAACCAGTGGATCGCCACCATCGACGGCTTCTACGGCGCCAACCTCCGGCCGGTGAGCCTGCGGCCGTTCCTGTCGGTGCCCACCGCGCCGGCCGCCTCCGCGCCCGGGGGGTCCCCGCTCGCCGGGCTCGTCCGGGCCGCCCGGAACGTGGACTGGGCGCGCGTGACGAGGTACGGGTTCTAGGGGGGCGGGCGAGGCTCTTCATCACTCGAAGCCCCCCGGCTCAGGCGCTCCGGCTCCGCACCACCAGATCCACCTCACAATCCAGCACGTGGAGCAGCACCAGCAGCTTGTCGAGGGACTTGCGGTAGTTGGTCGAGTCCAGGAGCCGATACAGCTGGCTGGGGGAGCTGCGGACACGGCGGATGATCTCGCGCCGCGACAGGGAACTCGCCGCCACCCGCCGCTGGGCCTCCAGGGTGAGCTTGTAGAGCAGTAGATTCCGCATGTAGGCAGGATCCTGGTTGTAATCCAGAACCTGCTCCACGTGGACCGTCCCCTCCCGACCCGAGTCCAGCGTGTAGGTGAACCCCTCCCGGCCCAGGTCCTCGTCCACGTGAACTTCGCGCACGCGGTCGGCGTTCGTGGGGCACGGGCGGCCCTTGGAGTAGGGGAACAGCAGCCGCCCGCGCGAGGTGCTCACCTCGAAGGCCCTGCGCCGGTTGTTGTGACGCACCGATCGGATCTTCATAGCAGACCCTCGGCCTCCAGCTGGTGGATGAGCTCCAACACCCGGCGCGTGGCGCGGCCGACCATGGGCCTCCGGTTCTCCAGATCCCACTTTAGGAGGAGCCTGCCTCCACGGTACACATGGACGTGCCGAGGCGTGTGGTCGCCCTGCCAGGTCACGAAGACGAATCCTCCCCGCCGCACCTTCCCCACATTGAAATGTTACCTTACAAGGTAACACTTGTCAATACGTTGTCGCGGCCCGATGCGCCTCGCCGCTAATCCCCCGCCTCCTCCGGCACCACTTCGAACTCCCGGATCTGCGTCCGGCGCAGCACGCGCAGCGCCGCCGGCGCGCCGATGCGGTCCTCCGTGAGCAGCCGGTGCAGGTCGTCGATCCCGGCCACCGGCTGGCCGGCGAAGCCCACCACCAGGTCGCCCTCCATCACCCCGGCGCGCTCGGCCGGGCCGCCTGCCTCCACCCCGGCCACCCGCACCGCGCTCTCCACCGGCAGGGCGTGGAACAGCACCACCCGCCGGGGCAGCGGCAGGTTCTGGCCGGCCAGCCCGATCAGCGCGCGCCGGATTCGCCCCTGCCGCAGCAGCAGCCCGGCCACGTACTGCGCGGTGTTGACGGCGATGGCGAAGCAGATCCCCTGGGCCGGCCGGATGACCGCGGTGTTGACCCCGATGACCCGCCCGCGCGAGTCCACCAGCGGCCCGCCGGAGTTGCCCGGGTTGAGCGCGGCGTCGGTCTGGATGACGTCGTCCACCAGGCGCCCGGAGCTGGAGCGCAGCGAGCGCCCCAGCGCGCTCACCACCCCGGCGGTCACGCTGCACTGGAAGCCGTAGGGGCTGCCCACCGCGACCGCCAGCTGGCCCACGCGCAGATGCCGGGAGTCCCCGAACTCCACCGCCGGCAGCCGGTGCTCGTCCACCCGCACCACCGCGAGATCGCTGTGCGGGTCGTCCCCGATGAGGTCGGCCGCATAGTGCCGCCCGTCGGTGAGCGTCACCTCGATCTCGTGGGCCCCGTGCACCACGTGGCTGTTGGTGAGGACGAAGCCGTCGGCGGTGAAGATGAAGCCCGAGCCGGAGGCGCGGGCCTCGCGGCCGCCGCGGGGATCGCGTGGGGCGTCCGGCTGCGGCTCGGGCGGCCCGGGCGCGCGGTCGGCGGCGGCGCGCCGGCCGCGCTCCGGGCGCAGCAGCACGTCCAGGTGCACCACCGAGGGGCTGACCGTGTCGGCGGCCGAGACCACCGCGCGGGAGAAGGAGTCGAGGAGGTCGGCGTCCTCGGGCGAGGGCGAGTGGGGGGCAGCCTCCGATGGGTCCGGGAGCCTGGAAAGCGAGCTGGTCATACGTTCCGCCTGGGCGAGAAGGTCTTGGGTGATCGCTGGATATCGCGCCCGCGGGCCCGAGCATCCCGGGCCGGCCGCGGGGCTTCTGAGGGATTGGATGCGGGGCACGAGCGCGCGGCGCGGGGCGGGACAATGCACCCCCGGCAGGTGAACCCAGCCCCCAGGCTGAGGGCAATGCGGGTCACCAGGAATCGGCTGCGCTTAGAAGCGGTGCAGCCAGCTCGGCTTCAGCAGCATCACCCAGGCAGGGTTGGTGACGACTGCTGCGAGCCCGCTGACCCACCACGCGGCTTTCCGAGGCACCCTCCACCACCAACGCAGGAAGCCCAGGGCCAGCAGTCCGACGGCGCATCCGGAGAACAGGAAGCTGTAGCCGATCCCCACCGCGGGGCCGGCGGCGGTCCGCTGCAGCAGCTACGTCGCCGAAAGGGCCAGGATCGCCCCGAGCCGGTCGGCGGCCTGCCCCAGGATGGTCAATAAGACGAGGCCCACGAGGACACCCCTCCGACCCACAGTGCCTAGTTTGATCGCAGGAATGCCGATCACGAGGAGGTTCAGAAGGTAGTTCGCCACCATGAGCGACACGACCATCGCGCCGAACCCGAGCCACGTCCGGCCGCCCACCCGCATCACGAAGGAAAGATCGACTCCGTCGGCCCGGGCCGTCGTCCAGGCCAGGAACCCCAGGCCGACGAGGAACACGCCCGCCAGGCTACGCCGCATGCTCCCTCCCGCGCCCCTTCGCCTCCACCGAGTCGGGATTGAACGTAATCTGATGCCGCGAGCCGGTTGCGATATCTACCTCCCAGAGAGTACCGTTCGCGAGAGTGTAGTCGATGTCACTGAACTTCACATAGATAATCTCCCGGCCGCCCTCATCCCAAGCAAAGTTCCCTATGGCCACACCGTTGGGAATGATCTCCGTCAGCACCCCGCTAGGTACATCCAAGATAACTAGCCTCACCAGAGTAGTGCGCCCAGTCGCCCTCCAAGCAGTAAACGCGACCTTCTGACCATCAGGGGAATACTGTGGTTTCGACACCATCTCGGAGCTGCTGGTCCACAGCGCCCGCCTCCCTCCACCCGCACTGTCCACCTGACAGAGACTCATCCCTGCTGCGTACACTATGTGGCCACCATCAGG
>DATKKS010000006.1:0-45475 GCA_035542815.1 Saccharimonadales bacterium (SeqCode)
GCATGGCCGCCGTGCCGCTGAGGGCGACCGCGGTGGCCAGCACCGGGGCCGCCAGCGCCAGGGCCGCGCGGCCCGCCGGCCGCGGGGTGAGCAGGGCCTGGAACAGCAGCCCGTCGCACGCGGCCACCCACAGCGACACCGCCCCCAGCCCGCCCCACGCCGCCCACTGCAGCATCGCCGGGTGCTGGTACCAGGCGTACCCCAGCGAGAGCCACGGGAATCCCAGCTCGCCCATCGCCCGGAGCTGCTCTCCCGCCAGCCACGCCAGCGCCAGGGCCGCGCCCGCAGGCACCCGCGCCCGGCGGAGCAGCACGTAGGCCAGCGCCGCCGCGCCGGGGAACAGCGACAGGTAGGCCATCAGCACCAGCAGCGCGGGGTACAGCACCCAGGGATGGGTGACTTCCTTCAGCGGGAGGCGGGCGATCCAGAAGAGGCCCAGGCCGAACAGGCCCAGGCCGAAGACCCAGCCGCGGCCGAACGCCCGCCGCAGGGGCCGGGGCGCGCCGGTGGCCGCGAGGGCCTCGAGCGCCAGGCCCAGCGGCACCAGCGCGCCGGCGGACAGGAACGGCAGCCGCCAGTCGGGAAACGCCAGCGCCAGGGCCAGCCCGCCGGCCAGCGCCAGCGCGGCGCCCCCGGGGCCCCGGCGCAGCGCCGGCGGGAACAGGCGCGGGTCAGGCGACTTTGACCTCTTTCTTCTGCGCCGCGGACTTGTAGATGGCGTCCATGACCTTCATCACCCCGTGCGCCTCCTCGCCCGAGGAGCTGGGCGGCGCACCGCGGCGGATGCTGTCCACGAAGTGGGCGATCTCGTTCTCGTAGGACTCCTTCACGTTCCGCCCGGTGTCCATGGTCGGGGTCACGTTCACCAGGTTGCCGTGCATCCCGCGGTGCAGGCGCAGCGGGTTCAGCAGCGCCGCGCCGGAGGAGCCCCACAGGTTGCAGTACGGGAAGTCCTTCTCCAGGAGGATGGTCCAGCTGACCTCCAGGGTCAGGCTGATCCCGCCCTCCAGGCGCAGGAACGCCGCGCCCAGATCCTCGACCGCGGCCTCCTCGTCGGTGATGTGGCTCACCGCGTTCACGCCCAGCACCTTGGGCTGGCCCAGGAGCCACAGCGCCAGGTCCAGCATCGGCACGCCCAGGTCCATCAGCACGCCGCCCCCGGAGCGCTTCTTGTTGCTCATCCAGTTCTCGGCGCCCCAGGTGCTCGGGCGGCGCAGCCAGCCGGTCTTGGCGTAGAACACGTTGCCCAGCTCCTTCTTCTCCATGCAGCGCTTCAGGAACTGGGCGTCGGCGCGGAAGCGCTGGTTGAAGGCGCACATGAGGCTGCGGTCGGCCTCCTTGGCCGCCTTCACCATGGCCTCGGTCTCGGCGGAGTTGCGGGCCAGCGGCTTCTCGCACAGCACGTGCTTGCCCGCCTGCAGCGCGGCGATGCTCATGGGCGCGTGCAGGTAGTTGGGGGTGCACACGTGCACCGCGTCCATCTCCTCGATGGACAGGAACTCGTCCAGGTTGCCGGCCACCCGGTCCACCCCGAACTTCTGCGCCACGCGGCGGGCCTTGTCTCTGTCGGTATCGCACAGCGCCGCGATCTCCACGTCCGGGAGTCTCTTCAGGGCCGGCAGGTGGTTCACCTGGGCCACGCCGCCGATGCCGATGACACCGATCCGCAACGTCTTCCTGGCCATGGACGGCCTCGTCTCCTCTTGCCCGGCTCGCTCCGGGACCCGGTGAATGGGCTGACTGCCGCGAAACGACGGAACGCGCGCCAGAGTACCAGCCGGGCCGGGCTCCGTCAAACTGCGGCGACTGAGGGCTCCCCAACCCCCGCTACAGCATCCACCCGCCCGCCACCGGCAGGTGCGCGCCGGTGATGAAGCCGGAGGCCGGGTCGCACAGGAACGCCACCACGCGGGCCACTTCCTCGGGGCGGCCCAGGCGCCCCGCCGGCACGAACTGCTCCGGGTGTGCCCGCACCTTGGGACCGGCGCCCTCGGTGTCCATGATGCCGGGGGCCACCGCGTTGACGGTGATCCCGTGGGCGGCCTCCTCCAGCGCCAGGGTGCGGGTCAGCGCCAGCACCCCGGCCTTGGCCGCCTGGTAGGCGCCCATGCGCGGCGCGGCGCGCTCCCCCGCGGCGAAGGCGGCGGTGAGGTTCACGATCCGCCCCCAGCCGCGCGCCCGCATCACCGGGAGCGCCGCACGGCAGCACAGGAACACCGAGTCCAGGTTGTTGCGGGTGATGCCCGCCCACTCCTCCCACTCGGTCTCGGCCAGGTCCCGGATCAGGAAGTCGCCGACGTTGTTCACCAGGATGTCGGCGCCGCCGAAGTCGCCGGCGGCGGCGAACATCTGCTCCACCTCCCCGGGCTGCTCCACGTCGCAGCGCACCGCCTGGGCGCGGCGCCCCAGGGCCGCCAGCTCCTCGGCCAGCGCGCGGGCGTCGGCTTCGCGGGTGCGCCAGGCCACCAGCACATCGGCCCCGGCGCGCGCCAGGGCCAGCGCGGTGGCCCGCCCCAGGCCGCGGGCCGCACCGGTCACCAGGGCGTTCTTACCGGTCAGGTTGGGTCGTGTGTCCATCCGGCTCCCACTCCACCTTGAGACGCTGACACAGCTTGAGGAAGCCCTGGCGCGTGAGCCCCAGCGCGCGGGCCGCGGCCGACTTGTTGCCGCGGGTGCGGGTCAGGGTCTCGCGCAGCAGCCTCCGTTTGAAACGGTCCGTCTCCAGTTGGTAGCTCCCGCGCCCCGGGCCGCCCGGCCCGCCCCGGCCGAATTCCGGCGACAGGTGGCGCGCCTCCAGCGCGGCCCCCGGCTCCAGCCACAGCAGGCCGCGCTCCATCTCGTGCATCAGCTCCCGCACGTTGCCCGGCCAGCGGTGCTCGCGCAGGCGCCGGCACACCTCCGGCGACAGCTCCGGCTGCGGCCGCCCCCAGCGCGCCGCGGCCGCCCCCAGATAGTGGCGGGCCAGGGCCTCGACGTCCTCGCCCCGCTCGCGCAGCGGCGGCAGCTCCAGGCGCACCCCGCGCAGCCGGTAGTACAGGTCCTCGCGGAAGCGCCGGGCGCGCACCTCCTCCTCCAGCGAGCGGTTGGTGGCGGCCACCAGGCGCACGTCCACCCGCCGCACCCGGCTGTCGCCCACCCGGCGCACCTCGCCGTCCTGCAACACCCGCAGGAGTTTGACCTGGCTCTCCCGCGACAGTTCCCCCACCTCGTCCAGGAACAGGGTGCCGCCGTCGGCGGTCTCGAACAGCCCGGCGCGCTCCCCCCACGCGCCGGTGAATGCGCCCCGGGCGTGGCCGAACAGCTCGCTCTCCAGCAGCGGCTCGGGGGTGGCGGCGCAGTTGTGCGCCAGCCACGGGCCGTGCCGGCGGGGCCCGTGCTGGTGCAGGGCGCGCGCCACCAGCTCCTTGCCGGTCCCGGTCTCCCCCTCGATCAGGACCGGGACCACCGACGGTAGCACCCGCTCCAGCAGCGCGAACAGGGACAGCATGGCCGGGCTGCGGCCGATGATACCGAATCGCGCCGGCGGTGGCTCGGGGGAAGGCGCGGGGCCCGGGCTGGGGCTGCCGGGCGGGGGCGGGGCTGCGGGCGCGGCCGAGGGCGGACCTGCGGGCGGAACGGCCAGGGTCTCGGGCATGGTCGGGAATTCCTGCCGGGGAGTCGCGGGAGGAGGGGCGAACCGGGACTCCTTGATACCACAATCGCGGCCGCCGCGCAACGCGGGGCGCAGCACTCGCGCGGGCCCAGGCGGCCGGGGCTGGCGCGGGCGCTGCGCGCCGCGCCGCCCGCCGCCTGGGCGGGATGGGCTCGCGGGCCTCGGCGGCCGGGGCTGGCGCGGGCGCCGCGCCGCCCGCCGCCTGGGCGGGATGTGCTCGCGGGCCTCGGCGGCCGGGGCTGGCGCGGGCGCCACGCGCCGCGCCGCCCGCCGCCGAGGCGGGGCGGCCTCGCGGTCCTGGGCGGCTGGCGCGCCGCTCACGCCTCCCGCAGGCGGTAGCCCACGCCGGGCTCGGTGATCAGCAGCCGGGGGCGCGAGGGGTCCGGCTCCAGCTTCTGGCGCAGCTGCGCCATGTACACCCGGAGGTAGTGGTGCTGCTGCGCGTAGCCGGGCCCCCACACGCGCAGCAGCAGCTGCTCGTGGGTGAGCACCCGGCCCGGAAACTCGGACAGCACCGCCAGCAGCCGGTACTCGAGCGGGGTCAGGCGCACCTCCTTCCCGCCCAGCGTGACCTGCCGCCGACCGCGGTCGATGCGCAGCTCGCCCACCTCCACCACCGGCTCGTCCGGCGCGCCCGCCCCGCGGGCCGCGTGCCGGAGCGCCACCCGCATCCGCGCCAGCAGCTCCCCCACCGCAAAGGGCTTGGTGACGTAGTCGTCGGCCCCCACATCCAGGGCCCGGATCTTGTCCTGCTCCTGGCCCCGGGCGGACAGCACCAGGATCGGCGTGCTGGACCACTCGCGGAGCTTCCGGGCCACCTCCAGGCCCTCCATGTCGGGCAGCCCCAGGTCCAGGAGGACCAGGTCGGGCGCGCGGGTGGCTGCCTGGCGCAGTCCCTCCTCGCCGGTGAGGGCCTCCACCACGCGGTAGCCGTGGCTGGCGAGCGTGGTGCGCAGGAAGCGCTGCATCGGCCGCTCGTCCTCGATCACCAGGACCACCGGCGGGTGCGCCGAGGCCGGTCCGGGCCCGCTCACGCGCCGCTCCCCGCGCGGCCGCCGGCCGCCGGGTCGGCCGGCAGGTCGCGCTCCGCCTCCACCACCGGGGGCTCGCCCCCCAGCGGCAGGGCGACGCGCACCACCGCCCCGCCCTGCGGGCCGTTGGCCGCCCAGATGCGCCCGCCGTGGGCCTCCACGATGCCCCGGCAGATGGCCAGGCCCAGGCCCACCCCGCCCGGCCCGCCCGCGCGCGTGACCCGGTAGAACTTCTCGAACACCCGCTCCTCTTCGCCCGGCGGCAGGCCCGGGCCGTGGTCGGCGACCTCCACCACCACCTCGCGCCCCAGCACCCCGCCGCGGATCTCGATGGGGCTCCCGGCGGGGGTGTACTTCACGGCGTTCTCGACCAGGTTGTACACCACCTGCTCCATCAGCACGTCGTCCAGCGGCACCAGCGGCAGGTCCCGCGGCAGCTGGATCTCCACCCGGCGCCCGGCCAGCGCCGGCTCCAGGCGGCGCAGCGCGGCCCCGGTCACCTCCTCCAGCGACTGCCACTCCTTGCGCACCCGGAGCGCACCCGACTCCAGCCGGCTCATGTCGAGGAGGTTGGCCACCAGCCGGTTCAGCCGCTGGGCCTCCTCCGAGATGGTCTCCACCAGCTCCCGCTTGGCGCGCCCGTCCAGCGCGCCGCCGTCCTCGAGCAGGCCGCTGGCGGCCCCGGTGATGGCCGCCAGCGGGGTGCGCAGGTCGTGCGAGACGGAGCTCAGCAGCGTGCTCCGCAGCCGGTCGGACTCCACCGCCACCCGGGCCGCCTCGGCCTGGTCCGCCAGCCTGGCCCGCTCCACCGCCAGGGCCATCTGGTTGGCGAAGGTCTCCAGCAGCCGGAGCTGCTCCGGGCTGAAGCGGGCCGCCTCGCCCGCCGGGCGCACCGTGAGCACCCCCACCGCGCCGCGCGAGCCCGCCAGCGGCAGGTGCAGCGCGCGCGAGGCCGGCAGCGTGGCGGTCCCCAGCCCCGCGGGCTGCTGGTTGTCCAGCACCCACTGCGCCACCCCCAGCTCGTGGCCGCGGGTGTCCAGCGCGTCCGGGTCGCCGGCCGCCACGTACAGGCCGGCCGAGGCGTCGCGGAGCAGCACCACGGCGCGGCCTTCGACCACTTCCCCGAGGTTCCGGGTGGCGGCGGCCAGCAGCTCGCGCGTGCCGCGCATCCCCGACAGGTCCCGGCTCAGCCGGTACAAGGCCCCTGCTCGCCGCTCGCGCTGGCGGGCCGACTCGGCCTGCTGCTTGAGGCTCACCGCCATGGTGCTGATCACGATGGCCGCCAGGAGCATCACCACAAAGGTCAGCAGGTACTGGGTGTCGGAGACGGCGAAGCTCAGGAAGGGCCGGACGCAGAAGTAGTCGAAAGCCGCCACGCTGAGGATCGAGGCAAACGCGGCCGGCCCGCGGCCGTAGCGGACCGCCACCGCCATCACCCCCACCAAGTAGATCATGATCAGATTTGCGCCGGCCAGGCGGCCGCGCAGCACCACCGCTGCGACGGTGCACGCGGCCACCGCCGCCACCGCCCACGCGAAGCCGGCCGGCCGGGGCTGCCCCCGGGGGCCCGGGGCGCGCCGCTCGGGGGGCGCCTCGCCGTGACCCCCCATGACGTACACGTCCAGGGGGCCGCTCTCGCGCACCAGCGTACCCACGAGGGAGCCGAACAGCTGCTCCCGCCAGCGCGGCCGGGTGGGCTTGCCGACCACGATCCGGGCCACGTTGCGGTCGCGCGCAAAACCCAGGATCTGATCGCTGATCCGGGGGCCGCTCAGCACGGCCGTCTCCGCCCCCAGCTCTTCGGCGAACCCCAGGAGGTCGGCCAGGTGGTCGCGCTCCGCCTGGGGCACGGGGCGGCCCGGAACCTCGACATGCACCACGATCCACTCCGCCTTGAGCCCGGCGGCCATGCGGCGGGTGGCCCGAATGAGCGCGGGGGCCTGCGACGGATCTCCGATGCACAGCAGCAGGCGCCCTCCCACCGGCCAGGCGCGGGCGATGCCTTCGCTCCGCCGGTAGGACTCCATCTGGGCGTCCACCCGCTCGGCGGTGCGCCGCAGCGCCAGCTCGCGCAGCGCGATCAGGTTGCCCTTGCGGAAGAACCCCTCGATGGCCCGCTGCACCTGCTCCGGCACGTACACCTTGCCCTCGCGCAGCCGCTGGAGCAGGTCATCGGGCGGCAGGTCCACCAGCTCGATCTCGTCGGCGCGGTCCACGATGGAGTCGGGCACGGTCTCGCGCACCCACACGCCGGTGATCTGGGCCACCACGTCGTTGAGGCTCTCGATGTGCTGCACGTTGAGGGTGGTGTAGACGTCGATGCCCGCGCCGAGCAACTCCTCGACGTCCTGCCAGCGCTTGACGTGGCGGGAGCCGGGGGCGTTGGTGTGGGCCAGCTCGTCTACCAGGATCAGGGCGGGGCGGCGCTCCAGCGCCGCGTCCAGGTCGAATTCGTGGAGGGCGGCGCCGCGGTGGTCCACCGAGCGGCGGGGCAGCGCCGGGAGGTCGGCCAGGAGGGCCTGGGTCTCGGCCCGGCCGTGGGTCTCCACCAGCCCGGCCAGGACGTCGGTGCCGGCGGCCACGCGCTCGCGGGCCTCCACCAGCATGGCGTAGGTCTTGCCTACGCCGGCCGAGGCGCCGAAGAAGATCTTGAGCTTCGCCCGCTGCTCGCGCTCCTCCGCCTGCCGGATGCGCTCGAGGAGCTTCTCGGGATCGGGCCTGGTTTCGTCGCTCAACCGGGGGTCCCCTTTCCGAGCGCCGCCGCGGGCCGCGGCCCAGCGCCCCGCGAGGATACACGATCCTCGGCGCGGGGCCTACGGCCGGCGTGCGGCGCTCGCAGGACCGGGCTCGCGCCGGGACGCCGGCCCGGTGGGGGGTCAGATCTTGATGAGCATGGCGAGGGAGATGCGGTTCTCGTCCGGGACGAGGTCCGGGGACCAGTCTTTGACCTGCGAGCCCGGGTCGCCCTGGTTGCCCCCGGGCGGGGTGACGCCGCCGGAGCCGGCGAAGTAGGGCACGTTGGCGTGCCGGTGGTTGTACTCCAGCCGGAAGGTGACGAAGGGCCGCGGCATGTAGTCGGCGGCCACCTGCAGGTCCCAGGCCTTGAACGGATCTCCCGGGTTCTCGGTGAAGTACGGCGTGCCCGAGAACGCGGTGGCCCCGTTGACCGGCGGCAGCAGCACCAGATAGCGCCCGGGGTTGGTGATGGCGCCGCCGCCCACGGTCAGGCCGAAGCGGTCGTGCGCGAACCACAGCCGGTTGTAGGCCATGAAGCCCAGAAAGTACTGCGCCGACCCGAGGAACCGGGACAGGGACGGGTCCAGGTTCGCCAGGGCGGAATCGCCCCACTCGCAGCCGAAGTCCACGGTGAGCGAGACGGCGGCCTTGCTCAGCTTCCGGTCCGGATGGTCGTAGTACTTGGCCATCACGCTGTTGTCGCTGTGGAAGCGCTTGCGGTCGGGGATCCCGAAGGCGTCCTTGCCGAGGTACTGGTTGCCCAGCACCGCGAAGGAACCGGTGGGGCGCCACAGCACCTGCACCCCGGTGCCCGGGACGTTGTTGAACCGCCCGTAGGACTGCCAGCCGTTGATCAGCCAGGGCTCGATCTTAAGCTTGTCGCTGGGGAAGATCTGCACCCGCATGCCGTTGAAAAACCACGGCGTGTTCGAGGATACGTAGGACGGCTGGTAGGTCCAGTTGTCGGCGTTGTAGTAGCTCCACAGACCGATGTAGGACATGAAGATGCCGGCCTGGATGTTGATCCCGTTCAGCGCGTCGAGGTGGTAGCCGCCGTAGGCCTCCGAGATGTAGCGGTAGGCGTCGGCCAGCTGCCACTGGCCGCGCCCGGGACTGGCGTCATTGCGCGGGGTGGTCTCGGAGTACATCCCGAACTGGGTCATCAGCCGGCCCATGACGTTCTTGTAAAGCAGGTCGCCGCCGACGCCCAGCTGGGTCAGCTGGTTCTCGCCGCTCCGGAACACCTCGCTGGATCCGGAGATGGTGGCGTCCTTGGGGCTGGGGACGTCCAGGTGGTACACGTCGTCGATCCGGAACTCGCCGGTGAACGGCCCCACCGTGAGGGGCCTCTCGCTGGCCCCGGCGTTCCCGGGGAGCCACGAGAAGTCGGCGAAGGCGAACGGCTCGGCCGGTGCTGGGGCTGCATGGGCCCCGACCTGCGCGGAGTCCGGCGGGCCGGCGAGAGCGGCCGCCGGGGCCGCCTGGCCTCGCGCTGCGGGGGCGATCAGCGCGAGGGCCAGGGCGAGCCCGCCGAGGGCGATGGACGGACGTGGAGCCACTGGGTCCTCCTTCATGCTCGAGGGGCGCGGGCGGCAGGCCCGCGAGCTGTGGGCGGAACCGGGGGGGCGGCGTCTCACCGGGTCCGGCCCTGCCGGTCCGCGTGGTCCAGCGCCAGGTTGAGCCGCAGCACGTTGACCCGCGGCTCGCCCAGCAGGCCGAACTGCCGGAGCTCGGTGTTCTCCACCACCAGCTTCCGGACGGCGGATTCGGAGAGCCCGCGGGCCCGCGCCACGCGGGCCGCCTGCAGTCCGGCGTTCCCCGGGCTGATGTGCGGGTCCAGGCCGCTCCCGGAACGGGTCACGGCGTCGGAAGGCACCGGCGCATCCTTCGCCAGACCGTTCTCCGCCCGGTAGGCAATCGTCAGGTCCCGGATGCCGTCGAAGTTCCCCGGGTCATCCTGCCCGTTGGGCAGCTTCTTGTGGACACCGTGGATCAGCTTGTCGGAGGTGGGCCCCAGGTTGGTGCCCGAGGAGTTGCCCGCGTCGTAGCCCGAGCCCGCCGCCGACGGGCGCGGGTGGAAGTAGCCGGGCGCGGTGAACCCCTGGGCGATGAGCGCCGAGCCCACCACCGTCCCCCCGCGCACGAGCAGGCTGCCGTTGGCCTGGTGCGGGAAGAGCAGCTGGGCGAAGGCGGTGATGACCCCCGGGAACACCAGGCCGGTCAGCACCATCCACAGCAGCACGCTGGCCACCGCGGGTCTCAGCTGTCGAAGCATCTCAAGCTCCTCTTCGTGCGGGGCCGGGGAATGAAGCCCCCCGGCCACGGAATCTCTCGCGGCGCGTCCGCTCAGGCCAGCCGCAGCAGCACCAGCAGACGGTCGAGGACCCAGATCGCCGGGAACGGCACCAGCACCCCACCCACGCCGTACAGGAAGAGGTTCCGCCGCAGCACCGCCGAGGCCCCCATGGGCCGGTAGCGCACCCCCCGCAGCGCCAGCGGGATCAGCGCGACGATGATGAGCGCGTTGAACACCACCGCCGCCAGCACCGCCGAGTGCGGCGTGCTGTGCGCGCCGCCCGGCCCGTATTTCAAGAAGTTGATGGTCTGCAACGCCGGGTAGGTGACCGCAAACATCGCCGGGATGATGCAGAAGTACTTGGACACGTCGTTGGCGATGCTGAAGGTGGTCAGCGCCCCGCGGGTCATCAGCAGCTGCTTGCCGATCTCCACGATCTCGATGAGCTTGGTCGGGTTGCTGTCCAGGTCCACCATGTTGCCGGCTTCCTTGGCCGCCTGCGTCCCGGTGTTCATGGCCACGCCCACGTCGGCCTGGGCCAGGGCCGGCGCGTCGTTGGTGCCGTCGCCGGTCATCGCCACCAGCTTCCCGCCCTGCTGCTCCTTGCGGATGAGGGCCATCTTGGTCTCGGGGGTGGCCTCGGCCAGGAAGTCGTCCACGCCGGCCTCCCCGGCGATGGAGGCGGCGGTGAGCGGGTTGTCGCCGGTGATCATCACCGTCTTGATCCCCATCGCCCGGAGCTGCTCGAAGCGGTTCCGCATCCCCCCCTTGACGATGTCCTTGAGGTGGACCACCCCCAGGGCCCGGCTGTCCACCGCCACCGCCAGCGGCGTGCCGCCGGCCCGGGAGATGCGCGCCACGATCTCGTCGAGCTGGGCGGGGACCAGCCCGCCCTGCGCCTGGATGTGGCGCTTGACCGCCTCGCTGGCGCCCTTGCGGATCTGCACCCCGTTGAGGTTCACCCCGCTCATCCGCGTCTGGGCGGAGAACGGGATGAACTGGGCGTCGCGGTCCGCCAACTCGCGCCCGCGCAGCCCGTACTTCTCCTTGGCCAGGACCACGATGCTGCGCCCCTCGGGGGTCTCGTCGGCCAGCGAGGAGAGCTGCGCCGCGCTGGCCAGCTCTTCGATCTCCACGCCCGCCAGGGGCACCAGCTCCACCGCCCGCCGGTTGCCCAGGGTGATGGTGCCGGTCTTGTCCAGCAGCAGGGTGTTCACGTCGCCGGCGGCCTCCACCGCCTTGCCCGACATGGCCAGCACGTTGTGCTGCATCACCCGGTCCATCCCGGCGATGCCGATGGCCGAGAGCAGCCCGCCGATGGTGGTGGGGATGAGGCACACCAGGAGCGCCGCCAGGAGGAAGATGGACGGCAGCTGCCCTGCCCCGGCGGCCCGGATGCTGTACCCGGCGAACGGGACCAGCGTCGCGACCGCCAGCAGGAAGATGACGGTGGTGCCGGCCAGCAGGATGGTGAGGGCGATCTCGTTGGGCGTCTTCTGCCGCTTGGCGCCCTCCACCAGGGCGATCATCCGGTCCAGAAACGCCTCGCCGGGGTTGGCCGTGATCCGCACCACGATCCGGTCGGACAGCACCCGGGTGCCGCCGGTGACCGCGCTGCGGTCTCCGCTCTCGCGGATCACCGGGGCGCTCTCGCCGGTGATCGCGGACTCGTCCACCGAGGCGATGCCCTCGACCACGTCGCCGTCTCCGGGGATGATGTCCCCGGCCTCGCAGATCACCAGGTCGCCCTTGCGCAGCCGCGCGCCTTCCACCCGCTCCTCGCGGCGGTCGTCGGCGCGGCCGCTGGGGATCCGGCGCGCCACGGTCACGGTCTTGGCCTTGCGCAAGGCGTCGGCCTGGGCCTTGCCGCGGCCCTCGGCCATCGCCTCCGCGAAGTTCGCGAACAGCACCGTGAACCACAGCCACAGCGTGATCTGGGCGTCGAACAGGGTGTTGTGGCCGCCGGCGAGGAGGTCCCGGACCAGCAGGAAGGTGGTGACCACGCTGCCCACCTCGACCACGAACATGACCGGGTTCCGGGCCACGTGCCGCGGATCCAGCTTGCGGAACGCGTCGCCCAGGGCCCGCTTGACGATCGGCGGGTCGAACAGGCTCCGCGGCGCGCGCTTGGGCCGCCGATAGCCGCCGGCCTCCGGCGGTGCGCCGGACGCGGCGGGCAGGCTCTCGAGCTGCAGGGTCATGAAGGTCATCCCCTCGGGCGGTCCGCCCCGGCTAGAACAGCTGTCCGGAGAGCATTTGCAGGTGCTCCACGATCGGGCCCAGCGCCAGGGCCGGGAAGTACTCCAGCGCCCCGACGATCAGCACCACCGCGGCCAGCATGAACGCGAAGGTCGCCGAATCGGTGGCCAGCGTGCCGGCCGAGGCCGGCACGCGCTTCTTGCGGGCCAGGCTCCCGGCCATGGCCAGCAGCGGGATGATCATCAGGAACCGCCCGATGAGCATCTCGAGGCCCAGGGTCAGGTTGTAGAACGGGGTGTTGCCGCTGAGGCCCGCGAACGCCGACCCGTTGTTGGCGGTGGTCGAGCAGTAGGCGTACAGGATCTCGGTGAACCCGTGCGCTCCCCCGTTGTTCACGGCGCCCGGGGCGACGTAGCCGGCCAGGGCGGTCCACAGCACGTTGCCGGCGAAGAGCAGGAGCACCGCAATGATGGCCATGCGGACCTCGTACTTCTCGATCTTCTTGCCCAGGTACTCCGGGGTCCGGCCGACCATGAGGCCGGCGAGGAAGACCGCGATCACGGCGTACATGAGCATCCCGTACAGCCCCGCGCCCACGCCCCCGAAGATCACCTCGTCGCACATGAGGTTCAGCAGCGGCACCATCCCGCCCACCGGCGTGAAGCTGTCGTGCATGGAGTTGACCGCGCCGCACGAGGCGTCGGTGGTGACGGTGGCCCACAGCGCGGAGTTGGCGATGCCGAAGCGGGTCTCCTTGCCCTCCATGTTGCCGCCCGGCTGCCAGGCGGTGGCGTGGGTCATCACGCCCAGCCGGGCCACCAGCGGGTTGCCCGAGGCCTCGGCCCAGTAGCACAGGCCCAGCCCGCCCACGAACATGAACGTCATGGCCGCGAACAGGGCCCACCCCTGCCGGGTGTTGCCGACCATCTTCCCGAAGGTGTAGGTCAGGCCCGCCGGGATCAGGAAGATGGCCAGCAGCTCGAGCAGGTTGGTGAGGGGCGTGGGGTTCTCGTAGGGGTGGGCGGAGTTGGCGTTGAAGAAGCCGCCGCCGTTGGTGCCCAGCTCCTTGATGAACTCCTGGGAGGCCACCGGCCCCTGGGCGAGGGTCTGGCTCGCGCCCTCAAGGGTGGCCGCCCGGGTGTAGGGGGCGAAGTTCTGCGGCAC
This sequence comes from Saccharimonadales bacterium (SeqCode), assembly GCA_035542815.1. Lineage (GTDB taxonomy): Bacteria > Eisenbacteria > RBG-16-71-46 > RBG-16-71-46 > JACRLI01 > JACRLI01. The sequence continues at coordinate 13,079 of DATKKS010000006.1, forward strand.
GCCCTGCCACACCAGCACCAGCGAGCCGACCAGGCACAGGGGGAGCAGCACGTACAGCGTGGCGCGGGTGACGTCCACCCAGAAGCTCCCCAGGCCGCTGGCCGAGCGCCGGGCGAAGCCGCGCACCAGGGCGATCGCGACCGCGATGCCCGCGGCCGCGGACATCCAGTTGTGGGCGGCCAGCGCCAGCATGTTGGACAGGTAGCTGACCGCCGCCTCGGGCACGTAGTTCTGCCAGTTGGTGTTGGTGGTGAACGAGGCCGCGGTGTTGAAGGCGAGGTCCGCGGGCATCTGCTTCGCGCCAAAGTGGGCCGGGTTCAGCGGCAGGTGCCCCTGGAGGCGCAGCAGCGCGTAGCTGGCCAGCGCGCCCACGGCGCTGAACGCCAGCAGCGCGAAGCCGTACGTGGTCCAGGGCATGTCCTGGTCTTCGCGGACGCCCAGGAGCCGGTACACCAGCCGCTCCAGCGGCCGCAGCACTGGCGTCAGAGGGGTGCGCTGCCCCTGGAACACGCGGGCCATGTAGGCGCCCACCGGCCGGGTCAGGAGCAGGATCAGGCCGAAGAAGAGCGCCAGCTGCAGGATTCCGTTGCCAGTCATGGCGGCCCCTAGAACTTGTGCGGCTTCAGGAGCGCGTACACCAGGTACACGAGGAGCAGCAGCACCACTGCTCCGCTCCACAGGTAGTCGTTCACCTCAGGCCTCCTCGCGCTCCAGCAGCTCGCAGCCGCGCGCGAACAGGGCGGCCGCGGCGAAGAAGACGACGGTCACGGCGACATAGAGGAGATCGGGCATCGCCTCCGGCTCCTTTCCGGCCGGCCCGCGGCGGCGCCCGCCGGGCCCGGGCGCGCCGAAGGCGGCGGCCGGGGCCCCGCGGGGCGCCCTGCAGGTTCGTTTCGATTGGATCACGAACGTGGGTCAGAGGGGCGTCAAGAAGGCCGGGTGGGGGGTCAGAAACGCGTCAAAGCCGAACGGGCAGGAGCGCGTCACGGCCGGGGGCACCCTCGCCACGCGCCGGCGGGCAGGGCTCAGGCCGGCGGCGCTCCCTCCAGGAACCGCACGCCCTCGCCCTCCACCACCCGGCCCAGGCGCCGCGGGGCCTCGCCGGCGGCCCGCAGGCGGGCCTCGGCCGCATCCGCCCTGGCGGCCTCCAGCACCAGCACCAGGCCGTAGCCCAGGTTGAACACCCGGCGCATCTCGGCGTCGTCCAGGCGGCCCGCCCGGCGGATCCACTCGAACAGCGGCGGCAGCGGCCACGGCTCGAGTTCCGCGCCCAGGCCGGCGGGGATCACCCGGGGCAGGTTCTCGGTGAAGCCGCCGCCGGTGATGTGCGCGAGGGCGCGGGGCCGCAGCTCGCCCAGGGCCCGCACCGCCCCGGAGTACGAGCGGTGCGGCGCGAGCAGCGCCTCGCCCAGGGGCGTGGCGGTGCCGGGCACCGGGTCCTCCAGCCGGGGGCCGCCCGGCCCGGCCAGCAGCGCGCGGACCAGCGAGTAGCCGTTGGTGTGCAGGCCGCTGCTGGGCAGGCCCACCACCGCGTCGCCGGCGCGCACGTCCCGGCCGTCGATCCAGTCGGCGCGCCGGACCCAGCCCACCAGGCACCCGGCGAAGTCGTAGTCCCCGCCGGAGTACAGCCCGGGCAGCTCGGCGGTCTCCCCGCCCAGGATCGCCACCCCCTCGGCGCGGCAGGCCTCCGCCGCGCCCTCCAGCACCTCCCCCACCACCGCCGGCTCCAGCCGCGCGGCGGCGAAGTAGTCCAGCAGGAACAGCGGCGTGGCCCCGTGCGCCAGGGTGTCGTTCACGCAGTGGTTCACCAGGTCGGCGCCGATGCCGCGGTGGCGCCCCAGGGCCACCGCCAGCCGGATCTTGGTGCCCACGCCGTCCAGGGTGGCGGTGAGCAGCCGCTCAGGATCGCCCGGGAACGGAAACGCTCCGGAGAAGCCTCCGAAGCGTCCCAGATCCACCGGCCAGGTGCTGCGCACCAGCCGCCCGATGCGTTCGCGGGCCCGGGCCGCGCGCTCGCGGTCCACGCCCGCGTCCGCGTAGCGCATCACACTCCCTGCGGCACCGCCGTGGACGCCGCCGGCGCCGCGGGGACCGGCACCGCCGCATTGACCGCGGCCGCGGCGGCCACCAGCGCCGCGGCGCCCCCGGCGACCACCACCGGACCGCCCATCTCCGGGGCCGTGGCGGCCAGCTGGTCCACCCATGGCGAAGGCGCAGGGGCGCGGGAGAGATCCACCTCCACCATGCGACAGAAGCACTCCACCACCACGGCGTCGAACTGGGTGCCGCTGAAGCGGCGCAGCTCCGCCAGCGCCACCTGCGGGCTGCGGGCCCGCACGTAGGGGCGGTCCGAGGTCATGGCGTCGTAGCAGTCGGCCACCGCCAGGATCCGGGAGCCCAGCGGGATCTGCTTGCCCACCAGCCCCATCGGGTAGCCCCGCCCGTCCATCCGCTCGTGGTGGGAGCGCACGAAATCCGCCGCCCGCCGCAGCGACCGCACCTGCTCGAACAGGCTCGCCCCCAGAACCGGGTGCTGGTCCAGCCGGCTCTTCTCGTCCCGGGTGAGGATGCCCGGCTTGCTGATCAGCGGGCGGGCCTCGTTGGTGATCTTGCCCAGGTCGTGCATGAGCGCGGCGTACTCCACCATCTCCACGTCCTGGCTCGACATGCGCAGATCGCGGGCCATCCGCACGCTGAACCCGGCCACCCTGAGGCTGTGCTCCCGGGTGAACGGGTCCACCGCGTCCAGCACCTTGGAGATGGCGCGCACGAAGTCCTTGAGGTCGGAGCGGGCGCGCAGGTGGGCCATGAACGAGTAGCGGGCCAGGAACAGCGGGAACACCGCCAGGGTGGCCGCCAGGAGGCCGCCGGTCAGGGTCAAGAGCGCCAGCAGCATCCCCAGGGGCAGCATGCTCCAGTGCTGCAGCAGGCCCCAGCGGAAGTTGTCCCGCCACAGGGCCAGCGGGTTGCGCCGTTCGGCCAGCGAGATCACCAGCGACAGCCCGCCGCTGTTGACGGTGAAGTACACCGCGCCCAGGGTCAGCAGCGGCAGGATGGCGTGCGCGAAGTGGGTGGTGCCGACCGGCCCGCCCAGGGCCACGTAGGCACAGCCCGCGGCCACCGTGGTGAGCGCATACAGCCCGGCGTTGAAGGTCACCTTGTGGAGCGGCTTCTTGAGCCACAGCCCCTGGTACAACAGGACGCTGACCACGTCGGCCCAGCCCACCAGCAGCGGGCCGTAGCACAGGATCCCCGCGTAGTCCACCACCCCGGACACCGTGATGAAGCCGCCGCAGGGCAGCTCCAGCGCGGTCGCCTCGGTGGCCACCAGCATCAGGGTCCAGACCAGGAAGGGTCCCAGGGGCGGCGGGGGATTGTGCAGCGCAAGAGCGGCGAGGGAGGCGAGGCCCGCAGCCAGGGTGCACACCACGCAGGACTTGACCGGCGGGGATAGAGCGGTTGGCTGCATGCCAGCCTCCTCGGACCGATGGGTCAACATCCCACTGGGGCGCCGCCGGGGGTTCGGCGCCGCGGCCCGCATCCTTGCGCGATGGTGCTGCCGTGGAGTCCTTGACACGGGCCGGGCGAGGGATCGGGCTCGCGGGAAAGCTCCCACGGTGCAGCCAGATCCGGGAGGCCGGGCTCCCAAGTTAGAAGACCGAGTCCATCGAGACCGCTGCTGCGTCCCGGTGGTTACCAGCCGGCGCGGAACAACGCCACGAGGATCATGCCGACCAGGCCGGAACCCTCGATGATGTAGTGGATCATGAGCGCACCTCCTTAGGTGGTTCTTCACTGCCAGCGGATCTGGTCAGGAAGGTGCCGCTTCGCTATGCGATGAGGCTCCGCTCAGATCTCAATGGACGTCGGTCTCAGCTCGTATTCGACGCGCTCCCTGCCGCGGAGGCGACCCCACACCCGGTTCAGAGCGTCCAGGGTGGCGGCCACCACCGCCTGGTTGAGTTCCCCTTCCACCGCCGCCGTGCCGTACAGCACCCGCTGCCGGCGGCCCTCCAGGCAGGCCACCGCGACGACCACGACGCGCTGCCCGCCGACCTCGACGATCTCGAGCGCTTCCACCGCCAGCTCGATGTCGCCGTTCACGAGCTTCTTGAGCGCTTCCAGCGCCGCCCCGGCCACCAGCCGCGCCACCCCCAGCCGGGAGTTGGCTCCGGTGGCGGTGCCCAGCGCCTCCTGTTCGCCGGCGCTGAGTTCCACCTGGGCCTCCGCCCGGTACCCGAAGGTCATGACGTTGACGCTCTCGAAGCGCAAACGCCCTTGAGCGTCGCCTTCCGCGGCCGGCGCGAGGCGCGCCGCGGCGGCGTCAGGATCCTCCTGGCTGGGACTGTCGGACCCCGGGGACTCCCCGGGGAAGCGGCGTAAGCGGGGGGCGAATTCCGGTGGATCTGGAGCCGAGGCTGGCGGCGGAGCCGTCGGGCCGGGCGGTGGGGACTCCGCCGCGGGCACCACCTTCAGCTGCGCCACGCTGATGGTTTTGAAGTCCACGTGAATCCCCTTGGCCTTCAGCAGCGACTCCACGTCCCGGGAGATCAGCCGCGGGGGCCGGGGGCTGGAGGAAACCACGTGAACCTCTGAGATCGACCGGCCGCTCCAGACAATCGCGACATCCTCGATTCCATCGAGGGTGCGCAGATGTTCCTCCGCCTGGACGACCCACGCCGGCTTACTGGCATCGAGTTTCAGGGTGTCCTCCTTGACTGAAGCACCTGAGACCTGCGCCTACCGGGATCGGTTCGCGGCGGATAGCATAGCACTCCAGCCCCCCGAGTCAAGAAATTGTCTCGGCTTCTTGAGAAATGATACTCCAACAGCAAGTTACGGGGGCCCCGTGAGGCGTTGGATGAGATCGCGCGCGGTGGAAAAAGTGTTTCCAGCGGGGGCGGTGGAAAACTCGGCTCAGATCAGGCCATCGAGGGACGGCAGCAGCGTCATCTCGCGCAGCCGCTGCACCCGCTGCCGCATCTTCTCGGCGTCGGCGCGCATCAGCGCCCGGACGCTGAAGTCCTCGATGGTGAAGGAGGCCATCACCGTGCCCATCACCATGGCCTCCCGGTAGGCCCCCGGGCTGGCCTGGCCCCGGCGGGCCAGCCAGCCCACGAAGCCCCCGGCGAAGCTGTCGCCCGCGCCGGTGGGGTCCACCACCCGGTCCACCGGGTAGCCGGGCAGGGTGAACAGGTCCTCCGGCGTGCGCAGCAGCGAGCCGTGCTCGCCCATCTTGATCACCACCACTTGGGGGCCGTAGCCCGCGATCACCTCGCAGGCCGCCATGATGTGGCTCAGGCCGGTCAGGGAGCGGGCCTCCTGCTCGTTCATGATGACCACGTCCACTTCGCGCAGCGTGGCCAGCAGCTCGGTGCGCTTGCCCTCGATCCAGTAGTTCATGGTGTCCAGCACCTTGAGCCCTTCGGCCTGGCGGAGCACCTCCAGCTGCAGCACCGGGTCAATGTTGGCCAGGAACACGAACGGCTCCCGGCGGTGGTGCTCGGGCAGGCGCGGGTGGAAGTCCTGGAACACCCCCAGCTCGGTGGCCAGGCTGACCGGCCGGTCGGGGTCGGCCCCGTACCGCCCGTGCCAGTGGAAGGTCCGCCCCGCCACCACCTCCAGGCCCTCGAGCCCGATGCCTCGCCCGCGCAGCATCTCCAGGTAGTCGGGCGGGAAGTCGTCCCCCACCACCGCCACCACGCTCACCGGGGCGAAGAACTGCGCGGCCACCGAGAAGAACGAGGCCGACCCGCCCAGCACCCCGCGCACCGAGCCGTGCGGGGTCTGGACGTCGTCCAGGCCGATGGATCCCACCACCACGATGCCCATGCCCTACATCCGCTCCGGGGCGCTCACCCCGACCAGCTCCAGCCCGCGCGCCAGGACCTGGCGCACCCCCTGCACCAGGCGCAGCCGGGCCGCCGACAGCGCCCGCTCCGAGGTCACCACCCGGTGCCGCTGGTAGAAGGGGTGGAAGGACTGCCCCACGCTCAGCAGGTACTGGGTGATGCGCTGCGGCTCGCGGGCGCGCACCGCCATCTCCACCGCCAGCGGCAGCTGCATCAGCACCTTCACCAGCTCCAGCTCCTCGGGCTCCACCAGGCGGGCCAGGTCGGCCCCCGCCGCCTCCACGCCATTCTCCTGGGCGAAGCGCTCCACGTTGCACGCCCGGGCGTGGGCGTACTGCACGTAGAACACCGGGTTCTGGTCGGACTGCTGGCGGGCCAGGTCCAGATCGAAGTCCAGGTGGGTGCTCACCCCGCGCAGCAGGAAGAAGAAGCGGGCCACGTCGCGCCCCACCTCGGCCAGCAGCTCGCGCAGGGTCACCAGGCGGCCGGCGCGCTTGCTCATCTCCACCGCCTGCCCCCCCTGGATCAGGTTCACCTGCTGGACGATCAGCACCTCCAGCCAGTCCGCCGGGTAGCCCAGCGCCTGGATCGCGGCCCGCAGCCGCGGGACCGCGCCGTGGTGGTCGGGGCCGAACAGGTCGATGGCCCGCCCGAAGCCGCGCTCGTGCTTGTCGCGGTGGTAGGCGGTGTCGGCCAGGAAGTAGGTGGGTTCGCCGCTGCTGCGCACCACCACCCGGTCCTTGTCGTCCCCGAAGTCGGTGGACCGGAACCACTGCGCGCCCTCCCGCTCCTCCACGAAGCCGCGCGCGCGCAGGTCCGCCAGCGCCTCCTGCACCCGGCCCGCCGCGTGCAGCTCGGTCTCGTGGAAGAACCGGTCGAAGTGCACCCCGAACCGCTCCAGGTCCTCGCGCTGCCCGGCCAGCAGCGCCTCCAGGGCGTGGCGGGTGCAGGCGCCCGGGGCGCGCCGCTCCTCCTCCGCCAGGCGGGCCCGGCCCGCCGGCCCGAGCGCCTCGGCCATGTCCTTCAGGTACTGGCCGTGGTAGCCGTTCTCGGGGATCTCGAGCGCGCCGCCCTCGGCCTCCCGGATGCGCGCCAGCAGCGACTCCCCCAGCAGCCGCACCTGGGTGCCGGCGTCGTTCACGTAGAACTCGGAGCGGGCGTCGAAGCCGCTGGCCCGGAACAGGCGCACCAGCGAGTCCCCCACCGCGGCGGCCCGCGCGCTGACCACGTTGAGCGGGCCGGTGGGGTTGGCGCTCACGAACTCCAGCATCACCCGCTCGCCGCGGCCCCAGGTGCCGCTGCCGTAGCCGGCGCCCGCCTCCAAGAGCTCGGCCAGGCTGCCCCGCACCACGTCCGGGTGGTAGGTGAAGTTGATGAAGCCCGGGCCGGCGATGTGCACGTCGGAGACCCGCGCGGGGTCCAGCAGCGGCCGCAGCCGGTCCAGGATCCGCTGGGCCACCTGGCGCGGGTTCTGCCGGTCGCGGGAGGCGATCTGCATGGCCACGTTGGTGGCCAGGTCGCCGTGGGCGCGGTCGCGCGGGGTCTCGATGCCCAGGGAGCCGGGAGCTTCCAGCCCGGCGGCCTGGACCGCGCTACGTACCGCTTCGCTCAGGTACGTGGTAATCAACCTTGACCTTCTCCGCGTCGCCCCACAGCCGCTCCAGCAGGTAGAACTCCCGGGTCTGGGGGTGGAAGATGTGCACCACCACGTTGACGTAGTCCAGCAGCACCCAGCGCTCGGCGGGATAGCCCTCGGTGTGCCAGGGCCGGTGGCCGGCCCGGCGCAGGGTGTCCTCCACGTGCTCGCCCAGCGCCCGCACGTGGGGCGAGGAGGTGGCGCTGGCGACCACGAAGAAGTCGGTCACCGCGCTCAGCTTGCGCAGGTCCAGGACCTGGATGTCCTCGGCCTTCTTCTCGAACAACAGCCGGGCGCAGCGCTCGGCGAGCTGGCGGGAGGTCATGGGGTCAGGCGGCCCGCTCGATCACGTAGCCGGCGGCGTCGAACAGCGAGCGCCGGGCGTCGGAATCCGGGAAGCGCGCCAGGAGGGCCCGGGCGCGGCCCACGTAGGCCTCGGCCTGCTGGCGGGAGTAGCTCTCCCCGCCGCGGCGCCGGACCCACTCCAGCACCCGGTCCAGGTCGCCGTTCAGCCGCTCGGGCTGCTCCAAGAGGCCGGTGAAGCGCTCCCGCTCCTCGGGCGAGGAGTTCCGCAGCGCGGCGATGTAGGGCAGCGTGACCTTGCCCTCGCGCAGGTCGTTGCCGCGGTCCTTGCCGATCACCTGCTCGTCGCCGGCGATGTCGATCAGGTCGTCGGCGATCTGGAAGGCCAGCCCCACGGACCGGCCGAACTCGCGGAACGTCTCCACCTGCTCCTCGCCGATGCCGAGGGAGGCGCCGATCTCGCAGGCCGCCTGGAACAGCACCGCGGTCTTGCCCTCGATCATCTCGAGGTACTGCTCCTCGGTGGTCCCGACGCGCCGCTTGAGGTCCATCTCCACCATCTCCGCGATGCTCATGCGGTGGGTGGCCCGGGACAGCACGCTCACCAGCGGGTAGAGCTGATGCTCGGCCAGCATGGCGAACGCCTTGGAGTACACGAAGTCGCCCATCAGGATGGAGATGGAGTTGTTGAAGGCGCGGTTCACTGTCATCCGGCCGCGGCGCAGGGCGCTGCCGTCCACCGAGTCGTCGTGGATCAGGGTGGCGGTGTGGATCAGCTCCACCGCCGTGGCCGCCAGCACCGCCCGGTCCGCGTTCCGCCCCCCCAGGCGCGCCACCAGCAGCAGCAGCGTGGGACGCAGCTGCTTGCCGCCCCCGCCCAGGACGTGCTCGCCCACCTGGCGGATGAGCGCCACGCTGGACTCGCGCAGTTCCTTGAGGTGGGCGTTCATGGCGTCCAGGCCCGGGCGCACCGGGGCCTGGATGGCGGCTAGGCTGACGCTGCTCACGCGCGCGGATCCGGACGGGGCCGGAGGTCTCCTTCCTGCTCCAGGGGCGGCTCGCTTGGCGGACTCAATGCCCGGTTACGGTAACAGAGACGGGCAGGGGGGTCAACGCAAAGGGGCGGGACAGGTTAGAATGGGGACATGAGCCCCGACCCGAGACCCGGCCGCGGCCCGCGCGGCCCCCGCCGCGGCCCGCTGGAAATCGCCCCCGGCCGGCCCCTGCCGGTGGGCGAGCTGCGCTTCGCCACCTCGCGCTCCGGCGGCCCGGGGGGCCAGCACGTCAACAAGGTGGAGACCCGGGTGGAGGTCCGCTGGGACCTCACGCGGAGCCCGGCCCTGAGCGCCGCGGAGCGGGCCCGGGTCATCGCCCGCCTGGGCCGCCGGGTCCACCCCGACGGCACGCTGCGCGCGGTCAGCCAGCGGCACCGCACCCAGCTGGCCAACCGCCAGGCGGCCTGCGAGCGGCTGGCCGCGTGGGTCGCGGAGGCGCTCCGGCCGCCGCGCCCGCGCCGGCCCACCCGGCCGCCGGCGGCCGCCGGCGAGCGGCGCCTGGCGGCCAAGCGGCGCCGGTCGGAGCTCAAGCGAGCGCGGCGCGGCGCGCCGGACGAGTGAGCGCCGGACCGCCGCATGCGGACCGGGTCCCGGATCCTCAGAGGCCGGCGTGGAGCGGCCGAAGCGGAGCCAGGACGGCGGAGCCGGCCGCGAGACGAGCGAGGCGGAGCGCAGGATGCGCGGAGCCGAACGTCCGGCCGAGAGGATCCGGGACCCGGTCCTACAGCTCCGGATCGGTGTCCGGGTAGCCGGCGGCCACCGACAGGTCGCGGTAGGCCGCGGAGTAGAGCCCGGCGACCAGGCCGGCCGTCACCAAGGTGCCCACGAAGCACGCCAGCAGGCCGACGAGCGCGATCAGCACCAGCAGCAGCAGCAGCAGCAGCATGCGCCAGCGGCGGCCGTGCACCAGGTACCAGCTGCCGCGCATCGCCTCGATCGGGCCCAGCCCGCGGTCCACCACCAGGAGCGGCGCGAACATCCAGCCCAGCGCCAGGTAGATGTAGATCCACAGGGTGAAGGGCAGGGCAATCACCAGATACACCCCGACCAGCGCCCGGGTCAGCGTTCCCGAGGAAGTCACGAAGCCCACCGGCAGGAGCAGCAGCAGGAACACCCCCAGGCACAGCACCCCCACCAGCACCAGCGTGCCGGCCACCGCCAGCCCGCGCCCGTAGGGCTGCAGGAACTTGATCGCCGGGGGCCGGTGCCCGCGCTGCAGCGACAGGGCGTACAGGTTGCCCCCCAGCTGCAGCGGGATGAGCGCGATGGTGCACGCCAGGCTCACGAAGTAGGCGGTCCAGAACTCGGCCGACGCGGGCCCGGGGGAGGGCTCCAGGAGCGTGCCGCGGCTCAGGCGGTAGAGGTTGACCGCCAGTCCCGGGGCCATCAGCACCAGGGCCCACAGCACGAACGGCACCGGGCGGGCCTGGAAGGTGCGCCAGGCCTGCCGCAGCCACCCGTCCAGGCTGAACTGCACGCCCGGCGAGTAGTCGGCTGGCCACGGGGGCGGAGGCGGAGGCGGAGGAAACGTGTTGGGGAGCATGGCTGCGGGGGGCGCTTGCGGCACCGGGATGCCGGGCGCTGCCAGCGCCGGCGAAGCAGGCGCGTCCAAGATCGGAGCGGCAGGCGCTTCTGGAATCGGGGCGGCGGGTGGGGCTGGCTCGCCGGTCAGCCCACCGGAGCCGCGTTCAGAACCCGGCGCCGCAGGCGGCGGGGCCGGCGCTTCGGCCGGCTCGCCGCACACCGGGCAGGCCGGCGCGCCGGCGGGCAGCTCGCTTCCACACTGGCGGCAGAACATGGCGCACCACTATGGCCGAGGGGCGGGAAGCGAGTCAACGGGGGCGGCCGGCCGCCGCCCGCCCCTACCCTAGCACTCGCTGTGCCCGCAGAAGTGGCACTTGCCGCAGCCTTCCTCGTACACGAAGCTGGCCTGCCCGCACGAGGGGCACAGGTCGCCCGGGTGGCGGTCCTCCTCCAGCGTGGCCGTCGGCGCGGCAGGCGCGGCGACCTCCGCCTCCAGCGGCTGGCTCTCCGGCAGCGGGCGGGTGTGGGTGAGCCCCAGATGCGTGCCCAGCACCCGGGCGACCGCGTCGGGCAGGGAGCGCACCCGGTCCGGGCCGAAGCCCAGGGCGTGCCCGCCGCCGATCCCCACCATCTGGTCCACGATCTCCTTCATCCGCTCGGAGGGAGTCATGGGCGAGGGCAGCCGCAGCGCCAGCGAGATGAGCCGGCCCAGGGCCTCGGCCACCGCCTGGGTCTCGGTGCCGGCCTTGCCCACGTTCACGAACACCTCCAGCGGCTCCTGCGAGCCGTTGCGGTTGACGGTGAGGAAGGCCGTGCCCAGCGGGGTGCGGGTCCGGTAGGTGGCGCCGTAGGCCACCGGCGGGCGGGGCTTCAGGTGGCCGGCCAGCCCGGCCCCCGGGGCGAGAGCCGTGACCGCCGCCTCCCGCTCGCTCGCCCCGGCCACCGCCTGGTGGTCGGGCTCGGTGCCCACGTGCAGCACCTGCTGGCCCTTGCAGCCGTCCCGGAACACGGTGATCCCGAGGCAGCCGGTGTCCCACGCCAGCTGGTAGGCCCGCGCGATGTCGTCGGGGGTCGCCTCGTGGGGCAGGTTGATGGTCTTGGACACCCCGTTGTCGGTGTGCTTCTGGAAGGTGGCCTGCATCCGCACGTGCCACTCGGGCTCCACCTCGTGCGCGGTCACGAACACCCGGCGCACCTCGGCGGGCACCTCGGTGATCCCCTGGAGCGTCCCCTGCCGGGCGATCCGCTCCATGAGTTCCGGGGTGTGGAAGCCGCGCTCGCGCGCCACCCGCTCCAGGTGCGGGTTCACGAAGGTCAGGTGCCGCTCCCCCACGATGTGCGAGAAGGCCAGCGCGAACGCCGGCTCGATCCCCGAGGAGCACCCGGCCAGGATGGAGATGGTCCCGGTGGGCGCGATGGTGGTCACGGTGGCGTTGCGCAGCGGGCGGCCGTGCCGGTAGATGCTCCGGGTCCAGTTGGGGAACGGCCCGCGCTCCAGGGCCAGCTGCTCGCTGGCCTCGTGCCCCACCTGCTGGATGAAGGCCATGATCCGGTCGGCCAGCTGCAGCGCCGGCTGGCTGTCGTAGGGGATGCCCAGGCTCAGGAACAGGTCGGCCACCCCCATCACCCCCAGCCCGATGCGCCGGTTCTCCTTGACCGTGCGGTCGATCTCCGGCAGCGGGTAGGGGTTCATCTCGATGACGTCGTCCAGGAAGCGCACCGCCAGCCGGACGCCCTCCTCCAGCGCGGACCAGTCGAGGGCCGGCCCCTGGGCGCCCTGGGCCACGAACTCGGCCAGGTTCAGCGAGCCCAGGTTGCAGGCCTCGTTGGGCAGCAGCGGCTGCTCGCCGCACGGGTTGGTGGCCTCCACCCGGCCCAGCTCGGGGGTCGGGTTGGCCGCGCCGGCGTTGACCCGGTCGATGAACACCAGCCCCGGGTCCCCGGTGCGCCAGGCGGCTTCCACGATCTTGCGGAACACCTGGCGGGCGCCCAGCCGGCCCACCACCTGCTGGCTGTGGGGCTCGACCAGCTCGTAGTCCTGGCCGGTCGCCAGGGCGTCCATGAACCGGTCGGTGGCCGCCACGCTGATGTTGAAATTGGTGATGCCGCCGTCCAGCTTGCACTCGATGAACTCGAGGATGTCCGGGTGGTCCACCTGCAGGATGCCCATGTTGGCGCCGCGGCGCGCGCCGCCCTGCTTCACCGCCTCGGTGGCGGCGTTGAACACCCGCAGGAAGCTGACCGGGCCGCTGGCGCGCCCGCCGGTGGACCTGACCACGCTGTTCTTGCTGCGCAGCCGCGAGAACGAGAATCCGGTCCCGCCGCCGGATTGGTGGATCAGCGCGGCGCGCTTGATGGCGTCGAAGATCCCCTCCAGCGAGTCTTCCACCGGTAGCACGTAGCATGCCGAGTACTGCAGGCAGTTGTCCTTGCCGGCGTTCATGAGCGTCGGGGAGTTGGGGACGAACCGCCGGTCCACGATGACGTCGTAGAACCGATGGGCCGTCTCCAACGCCTGCTCCGGGGTGCGGCCGTAACGCACCTCGCCGCCGGCAATTGCGGCCGCCACTCGCCAGCACATCTGTTCCGGGGTTTCCTGGGTTCCGTCTGCGTGGCGCACCAGGTAGCGCTCGCGCAGGACCCGCATTGCCGGGTCGGCCCAGCGTCCGCTGCGGAGCGGCCGAGCGGGTTCCATCATGGAAGGTGCCTCCCTACTCCCGGGGACTCACAGGCCCCCGGCAGGCGTCCATGCCATCCCGGCCCCCTTCCGTGGGACAGGGACGTCGCTTGTGGAAAACTCAGACGAATCGAGAGGAGTTTTCAACCGGACTTACTTGCGGCCGAGGCTCCCTGCGGAGCGACGGTGCGCACAACTTACTCCGGCGCCCGCCGCAGTCAAGAAGATTCGTGGGTGCGGAAATCGTCAAGCCTGGCGCAGCGTTTCGCGATTCCTGCGCAGCAGCTCCTCGAGTTCCGCGCGGGTGTTGCGGCGCGGCTCCTCCATCACCGCCTCGAGCAGGAATTCCTGCGCCGCTCCGACGCGCGGGCCGGGCGAGATCTCGAGCAGCCGCATGATGTCGACGCCGTCCAGCGCCAGGTCGCGCACGCTCAGCGCCGCCTCCCGCTCCAGCAGCGCCTCGATGCGCGCGTGCAGCTCCTCCAGGTAGTGCGGGAACCCCTGGCGCAGGCCGTTGCCCAGGGTGTCCGCGATCCGCAGGTCGAACAGGTCGGCCAGGTTCTCCCGCCCCACGCGGCGCACGAAGCGGCGCAGCGCGGCGTCGGTCCACTCCCCGCGGTAGTCGAACATGTGCTCGCGCACCAGGTGCACGATGGTCTCGCGCTCCGCGTTCCCGAAGCGCAGCCGCCGCAGCATCGCGTCGGCCATCTCCGCCCCCAGGTGCTGGTGATTGTAGAAGGTGCCCTCGCCGTCGCGCAGCACCTTGGTGGCGGGCTTGCCGATGTCGTGCAGCAGCGCCGCCCAGCGCACCCGCGGCTTCTGCCGCGGGGCGTTCTCCAGCGTGGCGATGCTGTGCCCGTACACGTCGTAGGCGTGGTAGCGGTTCTGGTACACGTCGCGGCACGCGGCCAGCTCCGGCAGCAGGTCCTCCAGCAGGCCGCTGCGGTCGAGCACCCCGAACCCGCGGCGCACCCACTCCGCCACCACCAGCTTCTGGAGTTCTTCGCGCACCCGCTCCACCGCCACCCGCGCCACCTGCCCCCGGGTCCCCGAGATCGCCGCCAGGGTCGCCCCGTCCAGCGAGAAGTCCAGCTGCGCGGCGAAGCGCGCCGCGCGCAGCGCCCGCAGGCCGTCCTCCCGCAGCCGCTCGTAGGGGTCCCCCACCGCGCGCAGCACCCCCACCTTGAGGTCCGCCCACCCGTCGGCGGGGTCCACGAAGCGGGCCTCCAGCGGGTCGAAGGCCATGGCGTTGACGGTGAAGTCGCGCCGCGCCAGGTCCTCCTCGATGCGCGAGAGGTAGCTCACGCCGTCGGGGTGCCGGGCGTCGGAATAGCCCCAGTCTGCGCGGAAGGTGGTCACCTCGACGATGCGCTCCCCGTCCCGCACCCCCACCGTGCCGTGCACCATCCCCACCTGCAGCGCGTCCGGGAACAGCGACAGCACCTCCTGGGGCGAGGCGTCGGTGGCCACGTCCCAGTCGCCCGGCGCGCCGCGCCCGAGCAGCACGTCGCGCACCACCCCGCCCACGATGTAGCCCTGCCACCCGCGCGCCTTGAGCGCCTGGAGCACCTCCAGCACCCGCCCCGGCAGCCGCCCCGGCAGCTCCCGCGCCAGCACCTCCTGCGGGCTCAGCTCCGCCGGCGGCCGGCCCCGCCGGCGGCGGTCGCGCTCGGCGGGCTCGTGCTCGCTGGGCGGCTCCACGTGGATCGCCACGTGCACGTCGCCCAGCTCCTCGCGGATGTCCTGCTCCAGGTGGTCGCAGAAATCGTGCGCCTGCTCCACCGTCTGGTCCCCGGTCACCACCAGGTGGATCTCGAAGTGGCTGCGCTGCCCCACGCGCCGGGAGCGCAGGTCGTGGTAGCTCAGGAAGCGGGGCAGGTGGGAGTCCAGGATGCGGCGCACCCGGGCCTCCTCCTCGGGGATGCTGCGGTCCAGGAGCTGGCGCATGGGCTCGCGCACCGCGCCCCAGCCGATGACCAGCACCCACGCGCCCATCACCATCCCCAGCAGCGGGTCCATCCAGGGCCAGCCGGTGAGGCGCACCAGCACCAGGCCGGTGAGCACGATGCCCGAGGACACCACGTCCGCGCGCAGGTGGTCGGCGTCGGTCTTGATGGCCAGCGAGCCGCTGCGCCGGCCCACCCGGTACAGGTGCCGGGAGACCACCGCGTTCATCACCAGGGAGAGCACGATGGCGGCGAGGCCCAGGTCGAGCCGCTGGATCGGCGCGGGGCGGAGGAACTTGTGGACCGCCTCCTCGAAGATCCACAGCGCGGCCAGCACGATGAGGATGCCCTCGAGCAGCCCGGACAACGGCTCCCACTTGCCCTGCCCGAACGGGTAGCGCGAGTCGGCCGGGACCTCCGAGCGGCGGACCGCGAAGAGCGCGATGAGCGAGGCCAGGAGGTCCGCGCCCGAGTGCAGCCCCTCCGACAGCAGCCCCACCGAGCCGGTGAAGCCGGCGGCCACCAGCTTGCTGGCGGCGAGCAGGGTGTTGCTCGCCACGGACAGGGCCGCGGCGCCCTGCCGGGTGGACAGGATCTTCATGTCATCCGGCCGAAGAGACGCTGGTACTCGACCCAGGCGCAGCGGTCCATGACCACTTCCAGGCCCGCCTCGCGGGCCTTGCGCGCCGCCGCCGGGTGGCGCACCCCGAGCTGCATCCACACCGCCGGGACCGCCGCGCGGATGGCCTCGTCCACCACCGGCTCCACGAACTCCGGGCGGCGGAACACCACCACCAGGTCCACCTTCTCGGGCACGTCGGCCAGGGAGGGATAGCACTTCTCCCCCAGCACCGCCGGGAGCCTGGGGTTCACCGGGATGATGCGGTAGCCGGCGGCGCGGAGGTTCTGGGCCACCTGGTAGCTGGCCCGCTCGGGGCGGTCCGACAGCCCGACCACCGCCAGGGTGCGGCTGCGCTGGAGCAGCCCGCGGAGCTGCTCGTCGGGAGGCTCGGGGGACCTGGGTTCCGGCATGGCACCTCCGGGCCCGGCGCCGCCGGGCCCCGCGGGTCCGCCGTGCGGGCGTTGGAACATGGTATGCTGGCGCCGATGTGTCGCCGCGTCCTGCTGGTGCTCGCCGCGCTGGCGGCCCTGGCCGCTGCGTGCGCCCTTTCCGTACCCGCGGCGCGCGCCGCGGGCGAGCCGGGGTGCCGCGGAGCCGCGCGGGCCTCCGCCGGACTCGCCGCGCCCGCCCAGACTGCGCTGGTCGCGTCCGCCGACACCGGGCTGGCCGCGCCGGTCGCAGCCTCGTCGCCGGCGCCCCCGCCCGCGCCCGGGCGCCGCTTCTGGCTGGCGCCCGAGTCCGAGGGCGGCTACCTGGCCCGGGACAAGCTCCTGCACGCCACCATCAGCTTCGATGCCGCGGTCGGCGCGCGGGCCGCGGGCGCCTCGCCGGCCGCCTCGCTGCTCGCCGCGGCCGCCCTGGGCGTGGGCAAGGAGCTGCACGACTGCCTGCTGCGGGACCCCGGCCCGGCCCAGGGGGTGAGCCGCCGGGACCTGCTGGCGGACGCCGCCGGCGTGGCCCTGGCCGCCCTCCTGATCCACCTCTGCCCGCGCTGAGCGCCCGCGGCGCTCCTCCGGCCGACCGGGGCGCCGCCCCGGGCGCTCAGTGCCGGCGCCGGGGCGCCTGGTTGCCGCCCGGTCCGACGGAGCCGCCCGAGGTGTCCGGGGTGGTGGCCGGCGCCAGCTCGTTGATCAGCATCCCCAGCAGCACCACCCCCAGCGCGCTCGCGATGACCGTGCTGGGCACGTCGGTGGACCGCATCTCCACCGCGGTCACCTCGGTGAAGGGCACCCGGACTTCCTCGACGCTCTCCTCCGATTCCAGGTGGCCCTCGCGGGTGAACACGTCGCGCACCACGTTCACGTGGCCCACGAAGCGCGCGCTGTCCACGGCCACGCCGTGGAACTCGTACACCCGCCCGTCGCGGGTGTGGATCACCGCGCGCCCCCGGAGGTCGGGGACCGTGGAGAAGTCGCTGCGCGCGACGTGCACCACGTGGGCGCACCCTTCGAGCACCAGGAGCGGGACCAGCACCGTGCCCAGGACCCCCACCACCCGCCGCCGGGTTCCGTACCGGATCATGATCTCATGGTAGGAGAAACCCGACCCTGGCGCCATCCTCGCGTTGCGGCCGGGCGCCGTAATTCCATATACTGCCCGGGAGTTCGCAGCGGGCGCCGCCCCGCGCCGCCCCCCGTCCCCAGCCTGCCCGGAGGTCCTGCATGGCCGGTACCGCCCTCCGCCCCGCGGCCCGCGAGCGCGCGCTGGCGGCGCTGCTCACCGCCCTGATCCGCTTCCGCAGCGACCGCCCCGAGGACCGCCGGCCGATCGCCGACTGGGCCGCCGACCTGCTGCAGGGCCTGGGCGGACGGGTGCGCCGGTACGGGCCGCCGGACGCCCCGGCGCTCCTGGCGCGCTTCCCGGCCCGCGGGGCGGCCGGCGGCGGGGTGCTGTTCTCGGGGCACCTCGACACCGTGCCGGCCACCGGGAAGTGGCGCACCCGGCCGGGCCAGCGGCGCGGCGGGCGCGTCTACGGGCGCGGCAGCGCCGACATGAAGGGCGGCGTGGCCGCGGTGCTGGCGGCCGCTTCGGAGCTGGCGGGCCGGGTGCCGTTCTGGGTAGCCCTCACCACCGACGAGGAGACCGGCATGCGCGGGGCCCGCGCCCTGCTGCGGGTGCCGGAGCTGCGCCGGGCGGCGGCGGTGGTGGTGGCCGAGCCCACCGCCCTGCGGGTGGGGCTGGCGGAGAAGGCGATCCACCAGTTCCGCCTGGTGACCGCCGGGCGGAGCGCCCACGCCAGCATGCCCTGGACCGGGGTGTCCGCCACGGCCCGGATGCTGGACCTGCTGGCGGCGCTGCGCCGGGCGTTCCCGTCCCGCGAGCGCGCCGGCATCACCTTCAACGTGGGCCGGCTGGACGGCGGCACCCGCCCCAACCTGGTGCCCGACCGGTGCGAGGCGCTGCTCGACTTCCGCGTGCCGGGCGCCACCTCCCCCGCCCGCCACGAGGCCCGGGTGCGCCAAAGCCTCCGCCGCACCCGCGTGCCCCACCGCCTGGAGCGGCTGCACTTCGTGACCGCGCTGGCGCAGGACGCCCGCCACCCGCTGCTGCGGGAGTTCGAACGGGTCAGCCGCCGGCCGCGGACCCCGGTCTACTTCGCCACCGAGGCAGCCGTATTCGCCGCGCTGGGCCGGCCGGTGGTGATCTTCGGCCCGGGCGCGCAGGAGGCCTGCCACGTGACCGACGAGTGGGTGAGTTTGGCGCAGGTCTCCGCCGCGGCGCGCGTCTGCCGCGACTTCGCGCTGCGGCTGGGGGGCGCGCGGTGAACCAGCGCTGGTCCATCGACCCGCGGGCGCGGCTCCGGGGGCTGCTGCTGTTCCTGGCGGTGATGGGTCCGGGCATCATCACCGCCAACGTGGACAACGACGCCGGCGGCATCACCACCTACTCGCTGGCCGGCGCCCACTTCGGCTACGTCTTCCTGTGGACCTTCGCCCCGCTGGCCCTGGCGCTCATCGTGGTGCAGGAGATGTGCGCGCGCATGGGGGTGGTGACCGGCAAGGGCCTGGCCGACCTCATCCGCGAGCAGTTCGGGGTGCGGGTGGCGTTCACCGTGATGGTGCTGCTGATCGCGGCCAACCTGGGCAACATCATGGCCGAGTTCGCCGGGGTGGCGGCCAGCTTCCAGATCTTCGGGGTCAACAAGTACCTGTCCATCCCGGTGGTGGCGTTCGCGGTGTGGCGGCTGGTGGTCAAGGGGACCTACCGGGTGGTGGAGAAGGTATTCCTGTTCGCGTGCGTGGTGTACGTGGCCTACATCATCTCCGGCTTCATGGCCCGCCCGCCGTGGGGCGAGGTGCTGCGGAGCACGGTGGTGCCGACGCTGCGGTGGAACCCGGCCTTCCTCAGCATGATGATCGGCGTGGTGGGCACCACCATCGCCCCGTGGATGCAGTTCTACCAGCAGGCTGCGGTGGTGGACAAGGGCATCAGCCCGGAGCAGTACCACGCCTCGCGGCTGGACACCATCCTGGGCATGATCACCGCGGTGATCGTGGTGTTCTTCATCACCGTGGCGTGCGCGGCCACCCTGCACGTGCACGGGGTCCACATCTCCGACGCCGCCGACGCCGCCCAGGCCCTGGCCCCGCTGGCCGGCCGCTATGCCGGCACGCTGTTCGCCATCGGGCTCCTGAACGCCTCGGTGTTCGCCGCCTCCATCCTGCCGCTGTCCACGGCCTACTCGGTGTGCGAGTCCTTCGGCTGGGAGACCGGGGTGGACCGCCGCTTCATGGAGGCCCCGCAGTTCTTCGGGCTGTACACCTTCCTGATCGCCGTGGGCGCGGGCGTGATCCTGCTGCCCCACTTCCCGCTGCTGAAGATCATGTTCTTCTCGCAGGTGGCCAACGGGATGCTGCTGCCGGTGATCCTCATCGTGATGCTGCGGCTCATCAACAACCGGCAGCTCATGGGCGGCTACGTGAACAGCCGCTTCTTCAACGGGGTGGCCTGGGTGACCACCGGGGTGATGATCGCGCTCACCGTGGCGCTGGTGGTGGTGCAGATCGCCGGTTGGGGGGTGTAGCGGAGCGGCCGGCGCGCCCGCGGGCGCCCGGGCGCCGCGCCGCGCGGCTCACCAGCGGCGGGCGAGCTCGGTGATGAGGTCGGCCAGGCCCGAGACGTCGCGCAGGTCCACCGTCTCGGAGTTGCTGTGGGAGCTGCGCAGCGGCCAGCCCAGCGGGACGTCGCCGGCCCCCTCGGTCACGTAGCGGGCCCCGTCGTTGCCGCCCGCGGTGAGCCCCACCTGCAGCGGGACGTGGGCCTCGCGCGCCAGCTGCCGTACCCGCTCCAGGTCCGCCCGCCGCACGATGCTGCTGCTGTCAATGGCCCGCACCACGCACCCCTCGCCCAGCGGCGCCAGCGCGAAGCGCGGGTTCTCCAGCGGGCTGTCCGAGGACACGAAGGTGTCCACCGCGAAGCACACCGCGCCGGGCACCGCGCGCGCCGCGAACTCCGCCCCGTACAGCCCCAGCTCCTCCTCGGTGGAGAACACGAAGCGCACCCGGTGGCTCAGCCGGCTCCCCTCCAGGTCCTGCAGCGCCAGCAGCAGCGCGGCGCACCCGCAGCGGTCGTCCATCGAGCGGGCCGACGCGCGCACCGCGCCCAGCCGGTCGTAGCGCTTGACCACCGTCACCGGGTCCCCGGCCTTGACCCCCAGCGCGCCGGTGGCGGCCCAGGAGTCGGTGCCGAAGTCCAGCCGCAGGTCCTCCGGGGCCACCCCCTCCCGGTCCGGCTTCGCGTCCAGGTAGCCGGGGCGAGGGGCCACCACCGCCGGGACCGGGCCCGCCGCGGTCCCCACCACCACCGGGTGGCCCTCCAGCAGCCAGTCGTAGAAGCCCCCGCGGCGCACCACGGTGGCGCGGCCGTCGGCTTCCAGCCCCTTGATCTCGTAGCCGATCTCGTCCTGGTGGGCGACGAAGGTCACCACCGGGTCCCCCGCTCCCAGCTCCACCACCAGGTTGCCGTGGCCGTCCACCTGCGAGCGCAGGCCCTGAGGCAGCAGCGACTGGATGCGCCGGGTGAGCGGAGTCTCGTGGCTGGAGACGGCCTGCACCTCGCACATGCGCTGCAGCACCAGGCTCACGTCGCGCAGCCGCGAGGTCCCCAGCTCGTGCTCCGCCGCGGCGGGCGCGGCGGCCAGCAGCGCCGCGGCGGCCCCCAACCCGGCCAGCGCCGCGCGCACGGCCCGCAGGCGGCGGCTCATGGCGCCTCCAGCAGCTTGCGGAGCAGCGCCGCCAGGGCCTCGACGTCCCCGGCGTCCACCGTCTCCACCGGCGTGCGCGCGTAGCGCACCGGCAGCCCCAGCACCGCCACGCGGGCCGAGTCCAGCGGGTCCAGCCCGGCGCGGTCGGGAGCCAGGCCCGGGCCCTGCCGCTGCACGCCCTTGCCGCCCAGCCTCGCCAGCGATTGGGTGAGGCCGGCGTCCAGGCCGCGCAGCGAGTCGGCCTGCAGCGCCGGGCCGAGGCCGGCGCGGGCCTTCGGGAACCCGCCCAGGAGGTACACCTCGGCCGGCTGGAAGCGCCGCACCAGGCGGCGCAGCCCCCGGCCGCCGGGCTGGGCCTGCGCGGTGAAGGCCGCCACCCAGTGGCCGCGGCCGGCGGGCTTCTCGCCCATTAGCGCGCGCAGCAGCGCCACCGCCTCGGCCCGCCCTTCCAGCCCGGGTCCGGCGAGGCGGAGGCCCGCCAGGCGCGTGCACCGCTCCACCGGGCTCACCGGGTCCAGCAGCCGGATTCCCGCGCGGCCGGCCTCGGTGCCGGAGCGCATGCCGGCGTCCAGCCACAGGTCGTTGACCCCCAGCGGCTCGCCCACCGGGGCGCGGCGCAGGTGGGTGGACGGGGCCACGCTCACCGCCGGCAGGGGCCCGCGCGCGGTGAGCACCCGGAAGCGCTGCCCCACCTGGAACTGGTCGAACAGCCGGCCCGCCCCGCCCAGCCGCGCCAAGCGGAGGTAGCCCAGGGTGTCGATGGCGGTCACCACGTAGCCGGGCTCGTCCAGCGGCGCCGCCAGCAGGCGCACCGGACCCTGGCCGCCGCAGTCCACCACCAGGTCGCCCAGGGCATCCACCTCCGGGCGGGACCAGCCCGGCAGCTCGGCGGTCAGCGCCGCACGCAGCGAGTCTTCACAGCCGGAGAGAGCCGGGATCTCCTGGAGCCGCGCCAGCATGTCCAGCGCGCCCGCGGCGGCGGGGGCCGCCAGCGGGCCGGACCACAGCAGCGCCAGCGCCACCAGCGCGATGACCGCGGCGGATCGGAAGGCAGGCGGGGTCATTGCGCCAGACTATGGGCGGGATCGGGGAGTGTCAAGTTTGGGCGGCGCGGCCGGTTCTGGGCCGCGCGAGGCGCATTGCGGCCGCCCGACCGGCGCCGTATAGTGGCCTGGACGGGCCGCCCCGGATGGGCCCGGGCAGCCACTTCTCCGGCCGTGAAGAACCGTCCGACCCGGGCCGAGAACACCCCTGGTATACCCTCCACTGCGCAACTCGCCGGCCGCCGGTCAAACCCGCGGCCGGTCACCCCTAGGAGGCCTTCGAATGCGTCGCCTTGCCCTCATTCTCCTGTCCGCCGCGCTGGCGGCCGGATTGCGCCCCGCGCTGGGCGCGGAGCTGAAGCTGGATGCGGGACTCAACGCCCTGCGGGTGGCCGGGCCGATCCAGCCGGCGCGCGCCGCGCGGGCCCTCGGCGCGCAGCCGCCGGCGGCGGGCGCCGCGGAGCGCATTCCGTGCTTCATCCGGGGGCGGGTGTCCCGCCTCGAGCTCTTGGCCATGGGCATCCCGGTGGGCGCCCAGGCCGGCGGGGTGGTGACCGCGCAGCTCACCTGGGACGACGTGGAGCGGGTCTCGATGCTGCCGGGCGTGGAGATGATCCAGCTCGCGCACCGCGCGCGGCTGATGCTGGACAGCAGCCGGGTGGCGATCCACGCGAACGCCGTGCAGGGCGGCACCCCGCCCAACTACACCGGCATCACCGGCAAGGGCGTGGTGGTGGGCATCGTGGACACCGGGATCGACTGGACCCACGCCGACTTCCAGGACAAGAACGGGCTCAACCGCATCCTGTTCATCTGGGACCAGACCGGCGCCGGCCCCTCGCCGCCGGCCTTCGGCTACGGCACCGAGTGGAACCAGTCCGCCATCCAGGCCGGCAGCTGCACCGAGAACGACGCCGACGGCCACGGGACGCACGTGGCGGGCACCGCCGCGGGCAGCGGCCGGGCCACCGGCAACGGCAAGGCCAACTACCACTACGTGGGGATCGCGCCCGAGGCGGACATCGTGTTCGTGAAGCTGGACGCCTCGTTCGCCTGGAACTTCGTCATCGACGGCGTGGACTACATCTTCCAGAAGGCCGACGCGCTGGGCAAGTCGGCGGTGGTCAACCTGTCGCTGGGCTCGGACTTCGGCCCGCACGACGGGACCGACCCCACCGAGGTGGCGCTCAACGGGCTGTGCGGCCCGGGCCACATCGTGTGCGTGGCGGCGGGCAACAGCGGGGCCGACCGCATCCACGCGGAGGCCGACGTGACCCAGGGCAACTCGGCCAGCGTGACCTTCCAGGTGCCGAGCTACACGCCGGCGGCCGGCGCGGGCAACGACGCCTACTTCATCGACGCCTACTACGGCGGCACCGACAGCATCTCGGTGAAGGTCATGGCGCCCAACGGCTGGCAGTCCGCGACCGTCGTCACCCGCCAGACCGTGTACCAGGCGGACGCCACCGCCAGCCAGGGCCGGGTGCTCATCGACAACGCCTCCGGCGGCCTGGTCTCCAACGGCCAGCACAACCTGTACATCCAGGTGTGGGACTACTCCCAGTTCGCGCCGCCGGCCGCCGGCCTGTGGACGGTGACGCTCACCGGGGCGCACATCCACGGCACCGGCCACACGGACCTGTGGATGGCCGACCCCCAGCTGGGCACCACCTGGCCGGCGGTGCCGTTCCAGACCGGCTACGTGCACAGCAAGGAGGTGGCCACGCCGTCCACCGCGGAGTCCACCCTGTGCGTGGCCGCGTTCGCCACCAAGAACCAGTGGAACGGCCCGGACGGGACCAACTGGCACTACAGCTCCATGCCCACGCTGGGGGACATCGCCTCCTTCAGCTCCCGCGGACCCACCGCCGACAACCGGCTCCGGCCCACCATCGCCGCGCCGGGCTTCGGCGTGGCGGCCGCGTTGTCCTACCTGACGGTCGGCACCGTGGGCGGGTCGATGGTCGAGGACAGCGTGCACTTCATTGACCAGGGCACCAGCATGGCCACCCCGCACGTCACCGGGGTGGCGGCCCTGGTGCTGCAGAACCACGCCGGCCTGCCGCCCTCCAGGGTCAAGGCGGCGATCGAGAGCACCGCCACCCGGGACGCCTTCACCGGGGCGGCGCCCGGCCCCACCTGGGGCTACGGCAAGCTCAACGCCAACGCGGTGAACTCGAACACCCCGGTGCTGATGTTCGCGCTGGAGGGGCTGGAGACGGAGCGCGGCCTCGAGGTGAGCTGGGCGGTGGCGGAGGGCATCCACTTCGAGGGGTTCCGGGTGCTGCGCGCCGCCGCGGCGAGCGGCCCGTGGACCGACCTCACGCCCGCCCCGCTGCCCGCCGAGGCGCGCAGCTACGTGGACACCCCGCGCCCCGGAGTGTGGTACTACCAGGTGCAGGGGCTGCGCCAGGGCGACACCCAGGTGCTGGGCCCGCTGCGCACCGAGGTGACCGGCACCAGCCGGCTGACGCTGCGCCTGGCGGCGCCCCTGCCCAACCCGACCGCGGGCAGCACCCTGCTGAGCTTCGTGGTGCCCGGCCCGCGCTCCGTGGAGGTGGAGCTCGCGGTGTACGACGTGGTCGGGCGGCGGGTGGCGGCGCTGTACTCGGGCGCGGCGCTGCCGGGGCGGCACGACGTGCGCTGGGACGGCTCCGCGGCCGGCGGCCGGCGGGCCTCCCCGGGGCTGTACCTGGTGCGGCTCCAGGCGCTGGGGCGCACCCTGGTGCGCAAGCTGGCCCTGGTGAGATAGCGGCGTGCGGAGGTCGAGAGCGTGAGGGACGGCCCGGCGCAGGCTCACGGGGCCGGCGAAGTGACCCCCGCGGCCCTGGGGGTGGTGCCCCCGGACGTGGCGCTGGCCATCGCCGCCGCCGCGGCGGCGGCGCGGTCATCGCGCGAGGTGTGCAGCACCGCGGCGATCACCGCGATTAGGGGCAGGGCGAACACCATTCCCATGAATCCGCCGGCCTCCGCGCCCGCCGCCAGCGACGCCAGCACCGCCAGCGGGTGCACCCGCAGCGTGCGGCCCATCACCCGCGGGGTCACCAGGTAGGAAGTCACCTGGTTCAGCAGCACGTACGCGCCCAGACCCCAGGCCCACATCCAGCCGCCCCGCGACAGCCCGATCACCACCAGCAGGATGTCCACGACGGCGGCCCCCAGGAAGGGCACCACCTCGGCCAGACCCGCCAGCGGACCCAGCACGAACGCGAACGGGAACCCCAGCAGGGTGAGGACCGCCGTGACCATCACGGCCTGCACCAGGCACACCACCGCCTGGCCGCGCACGTAGCCGGCCAGGGCCCGGTCGGCCGCCCCCAGATACCGCCACCACGCGTCGCGGCGCCGCTCGGGCACCCAGCCCAGCAGCCACGCGGCCATCCCGCGGCCGTCCTCGAGCAGGTAGAAGGCCAGCACCGGAACCACCGCCAGCGCCAGCAGCTGGGGCAGCGTGCCCAGGAGCCGCACCAGGCGCGCGCTCAGGAACGCGCCCGACTGGCTCAGCAGCCGGCTGAGCTGCGCCTCCACCGCCGGCCCCCACGCGTCCGGGATGCGGGCCAGCAACCCGGCCTGGAGGCTGCGCAGCTGGGCCAGCACCTGCGCCGACATGCGCGGCAGCTCGCGCCCGAACTCCGTGCCCTGCGCCACCAGCAGCGGCACGAACCACGCAGCCGCCCCGGCCAGCAGCAGCAGGAACAGGCCCATCACCAGCCCCGCCGCGGCCGCCCGCGGCAGGCGGCGCGCCGCGAGCTCCACTGCCGGGCGGAGCAGGTAGGCCAGCAGCAGCGCCAGGGCCAGCAGCGTGAGCGTCTCGCGCCACAGCCACAGCAACGCCACCCCCGCCAGGGCCGCGGCGGCCCAGCGCAGGGCGGCGCCGGACGAGCCGGAGGATGCGGTCACGGCGCCGGCCCGGCGCGGGCCGCGCGACGCGCCGGCGAATCTGCGCGCCTCATTCGCTCTTGCCCTGCCGCACCGGCAGGAACATGGTGAACGTGGCCCCGCCGCCCGGCGGGCTGGCCACGGTCAGCCGGCCGCGGTGCCCCTGCAGGATGTTGAAGCTGGTGGCCAGCCCGAACCCGTGACCCTTGAGCCCCTTGGTGCTGAAGCGCGGCTCGAACACCTTGGACAGGTTCTCGGGGGCGATGCCCGGGCCGTTGTCGGCGACCTCCAGGTGCGCCGTCACCCCGCCCGAGTCCAGCCCGGTGCGGACCACCACGCGCGGGTCGGCGGTGCCCGCTTCCTCCAGCGCGTCGGCGGCGTTGGACAGGAGGTTCATCAGCACCTGCTGGATGCGCGCCGGGTCCATCGGGATCTGCGGCAGGGACTCGTCCAGCTCGAACTGGAACTGCACCTTCTGGAACTTGCCCTGGGGGCGCACGAACTCCACCGTCTGCCGCACCAGCTGGTTCAGCGAGCCGGACATCATCTGCACTTCGTTGTAGGAGAAGTCGCTCAGGTCCCGGGTCAGGATCTTCATGTTGGCGCCGTTCTCGAAGATGATCTGCGCGTAGCGCGCCACCTTCTCGGGGTCCAGCTTGTTGGCGTCCAGGATCAGCATCTGGGCCCGGGCCATGATCGGGGCCAGGTAGTTGCCCAGGTCGTGCGCGATCTTGGCGGCGATGTCGCCCTTGGCCGCCATGCGCTCCTTGAGGATGAGCGCCTCCTGGGCCCGCACCAGGTCGATGTAGCGCACGTGGGCGTCGCGGATGAATAGCAGCGGCACGTAGAACAGGATCAGGCCCCAGAAGCCCAGCCCCAGGAACACCGCCAGCGCCACCGGGCTCAACAGGAACAGCGCCGCCCAGCTCAGCAGCTCGTCGCGGTAGCCGAAGTTCTCGCGCCAGGTCTGCCTCCAGGACTGGCGGGTCTGCAGCGCGATGGCCCCGGCCACCAGGCCGGTGTTGAGCCCCTGGTACACCAGCGCGCTGGCCAGCCAGGCCAGCAGCGACTGCGCCTGGCGCAGCCGCTCGATGGAGCCCAGCTCGCCGCCCAGGCCGTGGAACACCAGCGAGGCCAGGGCGGTGACGATCACCATCTGGGCGCCGTTGAACAGCGCCCGGTACCACACGCGCTTCTGGAAGATGAAGGAGGCGATGAGGGCGGCCAGCGACACGATCCAGGTGGCCGCGGCGGCCGGCAGCAGGGCGATCACCACGAAGTTGAAGGTGCTCACCATGCTGTGGGAGCCCTTGCCGGTGATGCTGGAGAGCCACAGGTGCTCGGCCAGCAGGCAGGCCAGCAGCCAGGTGAGGTACAGGTCCCGCCGGGTCCAGTCCAGGCGGAAGGTGAGGACGGCCAGGATGGCCACGGCGACGGCCACCACCGCGGTCACGTAGGCCGCCAGACTGCGGTTCACGCGGTCAAGCCCTCCCTGGTCCGGGGCGCTCGACGACGGCTCAGCGGACGCCCAGCCCGGGCCCCGCCGGCAGCACCGGCCGGCCCTGCTCCCAGACGACGCCGCAGAAGGGGTCGCGCTCCAGCAGCAGCGCGCCGTCGAGGTCCAGCCGGTCGGCCAGCGGCCCCAGGTGGGCCGCGGCGGTGATCCCGATGGAGGTCTCGATCATGCATCCCAGCATGACCTCGAGACCCAGCTCCCGCGCCCGGCGGATGTAGCGCAGCGCCCGGGTGGGCCCGCCGCACTTCACCAGCTTGACGTTCACGCCGTCCACCCGGCCGGCCACGCACTCCAGGTCGCCCAGGTCCTCGGCGCTCTCGTCGGCGTACACCGGGACGCCGAACGCCGCGCGCACCTGCCCCAGGCCCTCGACGTCCAGCGGCGGGCAGGGCTGCTCGATCATCTCCAGCCCCAGGCTCACCAGGGGCGCCAGCTGCCGCACCGCCTCCGCCCCGCGCCACGCGCAGTTGGCGTCCACCCGCACCGGCTTGCCGGTGGCCCGGCGCACCCGCTCCAGGGTGGCGCGGTCGTCGGGCCCGCCCAGCTTCACCTTGATCACCGAGTACGGCGCGGCGGCGGCGAGCCGCGCGTCGAGGGTCTCGGGCACGTCGATGGCGATGGTATAGGAGGTCGGGGGGCAGTTCAAGGCGCCGGCGGGCGCGCCACCCGCGGTCCGCCACAGCTCCCCGGCCGCGGCTCCGCGGGCCTTGCCCCACAGATCCCACAGGGCGATGTCGAGGGCGCACCGGGCGCCCCCGTTCCGGCGCAGGCACGCGTCCCAGGCCTGGTGCAGCTCCTCGAAGGCGGGCAACGGGTCTCCGCTCTCGAGCAGCCCCGGGATCCGGGGCCGCGCCAGCTCCCAGTACAGCGGCAGGCTGGCCCGGCACAGCTCGGCGCGCTCGCCGTAGTAGGCGCTGGGCGCGGCCTCCCCCAGCCCCTCCAGCCCCTGCCAGCGCATCCGCACCACCAGGTTGTGGAAGCTCTGCTCCGAGCTGCGCGACAGGCCGAACACGTGGCGCGTGCGCAACTCCAGCGGCTCGATCCGAAGCTCCGGCTCACTCACTGCGGGCCTCCTTTGGGGGCTGCTCCCGGCGCCCGGCGGGGGAGGGCCGCCACCAGGGCCTCCGCTCCGTCCCGGATCACATCGGCCGCGGGCAGGCCGGTTTCGGCGGCGGCCCGGGCCACCTCCGCCGCGGCCCGCTCGGGGGGCAGGTCGAACGTGTTGAGGGCCAGGCCCACCACCCGCGCCGGGCGCACCCAGGCCGCGGCGGTCTCGTAGGCCCGCACCATCTCGGGGTAGGAAGGAATGAGCATTCCGCCGTGGCGGATGGAGGTCCGGGTGGGCTGGTGGCACAACGCCAGGAGGTCCGGCGCCGCGCCGTGCATGAGCCCCAGCGTCACCCCCGAGTACCCGGGGTGGAACAGCGAGCCCTGCCCCTCCACCACCACCAGGTCCGCGCCCGGCGCGGCCTCCAGCACCAGCTGCTCGGCGGCCCCGGCGACGAAGTCCGAGATCACCCGGTCCACCGACATGCCGCTGCCGGCGATCAGCACCCCGGTCTGGCCGGTGGCCACGAAGCGGGAATCGAGCCCGGCGCGCAGCGCGGCGCGGTGGATCTCCAGCGCCACCGTCATCTTGCCGGTGTTGCAGTCGCTGCCCACGGTCAGCAGCACGTGGCACGGCAGCGCCGCCGCGCGCGCCGCCGCCACCGGGAGGACCTCCGGGACCCGCCGCAGGTCGTGGATGCGCGCGCCGCTGCGCCCCGCCAGCACCGCGAACTCGGGGTCCTCCGCCAGGAACACGTGCAGCCCGCTCCACACGTCCATGCCCGCCGCCAGCCCCTCGCTGAGCCACGCCCGCCACTCCCCCGGCAGCCCGCCCCCGACCGGGGCGATCCCGACTAGCAGGGCGTTGGCCCCGAGGGCCCGCCCCGCCGCCACGTCCGCCACCACCGGGGCGCGGCTGGGCAGGTCCAGCAGGTCCCCCGCGATGCGCCCCGCGTGCCGCCGGTCCAGCACCGCCGCCACCTGCTCCGGCAGGTAGCGCAGCACCGCCACCGCGGTCTTGGAGTCCAGCACCCCCAGCGCGCCGTCCGCCAGGATCAGGAACCGGCGGGCGGCGGGCTCGCCCTCGCGGCCCGCGGCGCTCACCGCGCGGCCTCCCCCACCACCTCGTCGTACAGCGCCTCGTAGCGCCGCACGATCTTGTCCACGTGGAAGTTCCGCACCACGTGGGCACGCGCCCGCCGCCCCATGGCCCGGCGGGCCGCCGGGTGCCTCACCAGGTCCAGGCACACCCGCGCCATGCGCGCCAGGTCGTGCGGCCGGGCCAGGTGGCCGGTGACGCCATCCTGGATGAACTCCCGCGGCCCGCCCACCGAGGTGGCCACCACCGGCACGCCCACGCTCATGGCCTCCAGCGCGCCCAGGCCGAAGCTCTCACTGTCGCTGGGCAGGAGGAACACGTCCGCGCACGCCATCAGCTCCTCGATGTGCTCCTGGTTGCCCACGAAGTGGACCTGGGACTCGATCCCCAGCTTCTGCGCGGTGCGCTCGGCGATCACCCGCTCCGGGCCGTCGCCCACCATGAGCAGCTGGGCGGGCACCTCGCGCGCCACCCGCGCGAACACCTTGACCACGTGGTCCACGTTCTTGATGGCCCGGAAGTTGGAGGCGTGCATCAGCACCGCCTCGCCGTGCGGGGCGAACCGCTCGCGGTTGGCGCGGCGCGCTCCGGGGCTGAAGCGGTGGGGGTCCACGAAGTTGTGGATCACGTCGATGCGCAGGTCGCGCCCGAAGCTGCGCCGGGTGCGCTGGCTCAGGAACTCGCTCACCGCGGTCACCCGGTCGCTGCGCTGGATGGACCAGCGGGTGATCTCGAAGTACGACGGCTCCTGCCCCACCAGCGTGATGTCCGTGCCGTGCAGCGTGGTCACCACCGGGATGTGCCGGCCCAGCATGTCGCGCGCCAGCAACGCGCAGGTGGCGTGCGGGATGGCGTAGTGGACGTGGAACAGGTCCAGCCCGTGGGTGCGGGCCACCTCGGCCATCTTGGCCGCCAGCGACAGGGTGTACGGCGGGTAGTCGAACACCGGGTAGGTGGTGACGTCCACCTGGTGGAAGTAGGTGTTGCCCTCGTAGCTGCGCAGCCGGTACGGCAGCGTGTGGGTGATGAAGTGCACCTCGTGGCCGCGGCGGGCCAGGTGCAGCCCCAGCTCGCTGGCGATCACCCCGGAGCCGCCCAGGTTGGAGTAGCAGGTGATGCCGATGCGGAAGCGTCGGGCCGGTGAGTTCATGCCCCCTCCCGGGCGCGCGGCGGGGCCCCGCCGCACCCCGCGCTCATCCCAACAGCCGGTCGGTGCGCCCGCCCACGAAGGCCTGCACCGGGTCGTCCACCCCCAGCTCCTCGCGCGCGGTGAAGGCCTCGCCGTAGGCCACCCCGATGCGCGAGCCGTAGAAGCGGGCCCGCGCGCGCAGCGACTCCAGGAAGCCGGGCTGCGAGATCCGGGTGGTGTCGGGGTCCCCCGGCGGCGCCCAGGTCTGGGTGCGGTGCGCGGCCACCGCCTCCAGCTTGGGCTCCAGGCTGTCGCTCACGTCCACGATCACCCGCGCCTCGAACGGCCGGCGGAACATGGAGTACAGCACCGTCACCGGGCGGTGGCGCGCCGCGGTGCGGCTCTCGAACTTCTTGATCCCGGCCAGGAAGCAGCCGCGGGTCACCAGCGCCGAGGCCTCCTCGTGGTCGGGGTGCTGGTCGATCCAGTAGGGCGCCACCACCAGGCGCGGGCGGTGGGCGCGCAGCACCTCCACCACCGCCCCCAGCTGCGCCCGGTCGTGCCGGTTCAGGGCGGTGTCCGGCAGGCCCAGGTTCAGGCGCACGGCCGCGCCCAGGATCACCCGGGCCGCCTCGGCCTCGGCCGCCCGGGCGGCCTCGTCTCCGCGGGTCCCGTACTCGCCGCGGGTGAGGTCGCAGATCCCCACCCGGTAGCCGCGGGCGCCCATGCGGTGCACCAGCCCGCCGCAGGAGATCTCCACGTCGTCGGGGTGGGCCCCGAACACCAGCAGGTCCAGCGGGTTCATCCGTCCCATCGCTCCAGGTAGTGGGCGTGCGCCCCGGCCAGGGTGTCGGCCACATGGCGCCGCGCCAGGTCCAGCACCCGCGCCGCGCCGCCCGGGCCCCACTGCAGCAGCGGCGCCGCGAACCCCGCGGTGCGCTCCTGCAGCTTCTCGTACGGCAGGAGGAAGCCCTTGAGCCGCGCCAGGCGCGGCCGCTGCCGCTCGCGCCCCACCCGCACCTTGGACAGGATCCCGTCGCGCAGGCGGTGGAGCTGGAAGTCCATCTTGGCGCGCGCCGACTCCACCAGCTGCGCCAGGCTGGGGTCGAGCGCCTGGGTGGACTGGGTCAGCTCCCGGGCCCGGTCGGTCAGGCAGTGCTCGAACTCGGCCAGGCGGCCGGCGGTGTCCGCGGGGACCGCGGCCAGGAAGTGGCGGCGCATCTGGGCGTCGAAGCCGGTGAGCAGCTCGGCCGGCGCGGCCGGCGGCGAGGCGCACACCTCCTCCGCCTCCGCCGGCCACAGGCTGGCGGTGAGGCGCGGGAACAGGGTGCACGCCCGGGCCTCCAGCTGCGCCGCCACCCGCCGCACCTGGACGAAGTAGGCCGCCTCGCCCGGGCCCACCACCTGAGCCAGCACCGGCAGCACCGCGTCCTGGGCCAGCGGGCGCAGCACCACGTTGGCGCACACCTGGCCGGCGCGGCGCGCCAGCTCGGCGCGGGCGGCGCCCGGGTCCTCGGGGAACTCCCAGCGGCGGCGCAGGTCGCCCTCCACCAGGAACAGGCTGCGCTCGCCGGAGCGCTCCTCGATGCGGACCTCGTGCCCGCGGGCCTGGAGCCACGCGGCGCCCTCGCGCAGCGCGGGGGTCACGCGCGCGCGGCGCTCCAGGTAGCGGTCGAACACCGGGGTGGACGCGGCCCGCAGCTCGGGCCGCCGGGCGTCCACCACCAGGAACGGCCAATCGGGCAGCGCCGCCATGAGGAACGCGGCGATGAGCTCGCCGTAGTCGCGGGCCCGGGCGTGGGCCGCGTCCCACGCCCGCCGCACCCCGGCGGCGTGCGGGCCGCCGGCGCGCTCCAGCAGCTCGGC
>DATKKS010000007.1:0-12647 GCA_035542815.1 Saccharimonadales bacterium (SeqCode)
CTTCGCCGCGTCCATCGTCCGGGCGAAGGGTTCCGTCCAGTCGGGCATGGCGGTCCGCATCGGCAGGCGCCACGCCTCCTCCATCATTTCGTAGGTCACCCGGCCAAAGAGGAGGGCATCGGCTTGGTTGAGGTTCGCGACCGCGTGACGATGCAAGTCTTCGTCCGCGAACCCCTCACGATGATCGCAGCACCCGTCCAAGGTGACGTTGATGGAATACCGAAGGGGTCGCATACATGCTCCTGGTGGCCTCTGCCTGATGCCGTAGCCGGTCGGACTACGCGGCCTGAGTCGCCCGCGCCTTCTCGAACGCCGCCGGGCTGACCTGGCCGAGCGTCGAGTGCCGACGACGGTGGTTGTAGAACACCTCGATGTAGTCGAACAACTCCATTTTCGCCTCGCCGTGGCTGTCGAAGCGCTCGCCCAGTTCACTCTTCACGGTCGAAAAGAAGCTCTCCATCACGGCGTTGTCGTAGCAGTTACCGCGTCGGCTCATGCTGCAGGTGATGCTCTGCGCCGCCAGCACGTCCTGGTAGTCCTCGCTGGCGTACGGGCTGCCCTGATCCGAGTGGTGCAGGAGCCCGGCGCCCGGACAGCGACGCCTGAGAGCCATCTCGAGCGCCCACAGCGCCAGGTGCCGATAGTTGATCGCGCTCACGGCCCAGCCCACCACGAAGCGCGAGTAGAGGTCGAGGATCGCCGCTAGGTAGAGCTTGCCGCTGCCGCCAATCACGAACTCGGTCGTGTCGCCCGCCCAGCGCTGGTTCGGCGCCGCGGCGGTGAACTCCCGGTTCAACAGGTTGGCGGCGACCGGCTGGTCGTGGTCGCTCATCGTGGTCGACTTGAAGCGCTTGCGCGCCCGGGCAACCAAGCCCTCTTCCTGCATCAGGCGCACCACCCGCTTGGGGCTGACGCGGATGCTCTCCAAGTCGCGCAGGTCCTCCCAGATCCGGGGACTCCCGTAGCGCTTCCGGCGGGCTTCGAACAACGCACGCACCCGGACACGCAACTGCCGGTCCTGCCGGGCGTGCTCCGACTCGGGACGCCCGGTCCAGGCGTAGTAGCCGCTGCGGGAGGTCTTCAGGGTGCGGCAGAGTGTCGCCACCGGGACGTCGGCCTTCTCGGCCTGGACGAACGCGAACCTCACACGTTCTCCTCGGCGAAGAAGGCCGCCTCTTTTCTTGGGATGTCGCGCTCCAGGCGCAGCTGCCGGTTCTCCTTGCGCAGCCGGGCCAGCTCCTCGCGCTCGGCGGTCGTCAGTCCGCCCGACTTACCCTTGGTCCGTTCCGCCCGCACCCGGGCCACCCAGTTGCGCAACGCCGACTCCGTCAGACCCAGATCGCGGGCGACGGCTCCGGCGGTCCTGCCCTCATCCAGGACGAGCCGAACGGCCCCCCCGGAACTCCTCGCTGAACACCCGCCGCGCACGGCGACCACCGTTCTCTGCCATGCTGGACATCATACCCGCCTCTCGAGAAATGTCCACGAAGGCGGGCAAGCCCAGTTCGTGGTGAGCCCGTGAATGATGGCCCGAAGCTGAACTGCCCGCCTACGCCCGCGCCACCGCCACCGCGGTGAGCGCGGCCGCGCCGGCCGCCCGAAGCGCGCCGGCCGCCGACGCCAGCGTCGCGCCGGTTGTGATCACGTCGTCCACCAGCGCCACCCGCCGGCCGCGCACCAGCGCCGGCCGCAGCACCTCAAACGCGCCCTCCAGGTTGCGCCGCCGGGCCCGCGGGTCCAGCCGCGTCTGGGTGGCGGTGCGCCGCGTCCGCCGCAGCGCGTCCTCCACGCACGGCAGCCCCGCGGCCCGGGCCGCCGCGCGCGCCAGCAGCGCCGACTGGTTGTAGCCGCGCCGGGACTGGGCCGCCGGGTGCAGCGGCACCGGCAGCACCAGTTCCGCGCGGCCGCGCAGCAGCTCCCCCAGCGCCGCGCCCCACGGCGCGGACAGGCGGGTGGCCCCGCGGTACTTGAACTGGTGGATCATCGCCGGCAGGGGATCGTGCAGCCAGTAGAGGCAGCGGGCGCGGAAATCGCGGTGGCCGGGGCGGAAGCAGCGCGACTGCGGCACGTGCCGGGCGCCGCCCTGGAGGCCGCCGCCGCACAGGTAGCAGAACGAGGAGCCGTCGCCCGGCAGCGCCTCGGTGCAGCGCGGGCAGATCAGCCCCGGCCCGTCCAGCTCCGCCAGGCACCCGGCGCAGACGGGCGGGGCGAGCGCCTCAGCAGCCAGCGCCGCGAGGCTTCGCAGCAGCTCTCCCGCGCGCGCCAGCCGGCGCGCGCCCGGACCGGGCCAGCTCATCGTCCCATCCCCCCGCCCACAGCATCCACTTGAGCGCCTTGCGGCCGGTCCACATCTCGAACGAGCGCGCCGCCTGGTGGATCAGCATCCCCAGGCCCGAGAACGCCACCCCGCCGCGGCGGCGCAGGGCGCGCAGCCAGGGGGTGTCCGCGCCGTACACGAAGTCCACCGCCACCGCGTCCCGGCCCACCCAGGCCACCGGGCACGGAAGGTCGCGGCCGCCGTGCGAACCCAGCGTGGTGGCGTTGAGCACCAGGCTCGCCCCGCGGACCGTGCGCTCCGCCGGCGGCGTTCCGCGCCGGACGATTTCCAGCGAGCTGCCGCGGCCCACGTCCTCCACTCCGGACAGCAGGCGCGAGGCCCGCCGCGGGTCGCGCGTCACCACCCGCAGCCGCACCCCGTCCAGGCGCAGCAGCGACACCGCCACGCTGCGCGCGCCGCCGCCCGCGCCCAGCAGCGCCACCACCCGGCCGGCCGGCCCGCAGCCGCCGGCGCACAACGCGTCCACCAGGCCGGGGCCGTCGGTGGTGTGGCCCTCCCAGCCGCTCTCGGTGCGCACCAGGGTGTTGACCGAGGAGGCCGCCCGGGCGTCCGGGCTCAGCTGGTCGCACTGCCGGTAGGCGGCCTCCTTGTGCGGCACGGTGATGTTCGCGCCGCAGAGCCCCAGGGTCTCGAGCGCCTCCAGGATGCGCCCGCCGCGGTCAGGGCTCACCCGCAGCGGCACGTACACCGCCGGGATGCCCAGCGCGGTGAACGCCGCGTTGTGGAGCTGCGGCGAGAGCGTCCGACGCAGCGGCCAGCCGACCACGCCGTACAGGGCGGTCGAAGCCTCAACGTGCGGCACGGGCCGCCTCCGGGGGCGCCGGGGCTTCCGCCCCGCGCCGCAGCGCCAGGAACATGCCCAGGCCGGCCGCGAACAGCGCCACGCTGATGGCCTGGCTCACGGTGAGGCCGCGCGCCAGCACCGCGGAGGGCTCGTAGTAGCGGGTGAGGTCCACCAGGTAGCGGGCCACCGCGTCCAGCATGATGAACAGCCACCACAGCTGGCCCGGCCGCCGCAGCCGCCGCCGCGCCAGCAGCAGCGCCCCCAGCACCAGCAGCTCGCCGCCCACCGCGTACAGCTGGGAGGGCTGCAGCGCCTGGCCCGGGAACTGCAGCCCGGCGAAGGAGCGCTCGGGGAACCGCACCCCCCAGGGGAGGCGGGTGGGCAGGCCGAAGCAGCAGCCGTTGAGGAAGCAGCCCACGCGGCCCACCGCGGTGCCCAGCGCCACCGCCGGGGCCACCGCGTCGGCCACCTCCCACACCGGCATCCCGGCGCGGCGGCAGTACCCGATGCCCGCGGGGATCGCCAGCAGGATGCCGCCGTAGAGGGTGAGGCCGCCTTCCCACACGCGCAGCGCGGCCCACGGGTCGCGGGCGTAGTCGCTCCAGTGGCCGAGCACGAAGAAGGCGCGCGCGCCCGCCACCGACACCGCCAGGATCACCAGGCAGAAGGTGGCGACGCTCCCCTCGTCCCAGCCGCGCCGGGCGCCCTCCCGCCACAGCAGGCCGGAGCCCAGCCAGAAGGCCAGCGCCAGCAGCAGCCCGTAGCTGTGAAGGTGGATCGGCCCCAGGGCCGGCAGGTCAGGAAACACCTCAGAACTCCCGTTCGCGCGCGGCCGCGCCCAGCAGCAGCCCCACCTCGAACAGCGTGATCACCAGGCTGGAGCCGCCGTAGCTCAACAGCGGCAGCGGCAGGCCCGTGACCGGGGCCAGGCCCAGCGTCATCCACACGTTGATGAGCACGTGGTAGGACAGCGCCCCAACCACGCCCACGCACATCAGCCCCGCGAACCGGTTGCGCGAGCGGGTCGCGATCTTCAGCCCGCGCAAGAGCCACACGGAGTATAGCAGAAGCACCCCGGTGCAGCCCCAGAAGCCCAGCTCCTCCCCCACCACCGAGTAGATGAAGTCGGTGTGCTGCATGGGCAGGAAGGCCAGCCGCTTCTGCGTGCCGCGCAGGAAGCCGCGGCCCAGCACCCCGCCCGAGCCGATGGCGATCTTGGACTGCAGCAGCTGCCAGCCGGTGCCGCTGGGATCGTGGCCGGGGTTCACGAAGTTGACCACGCGCTCCTTCTGGTAGTCCTCCAGGTGGTTCCAGGCGCGCGGCCCGACCACCGCCACGGCCAGGTACAGCACCACCACCGCCGCCGCCAGGCTGGCGCGCGGGCGGGTGGCGTACAGCACCGCCAGGAGGCACGCCCCCAGGAACAGCCCCCAGGCCAGCGAGTAGGCGAAGAACATCCCCAGGAGCGGCAGCGCCAGGAACAGGAAGTAGGCCGGCGGCAGCCCGGCCCAGAACAGCATCGCCGCGGTGAGCGCGGGAAAGCTGAGCGAGGTGCCCAGGTCCGGCTCCTTCAGCACCAGCAGCGCGGGGATCCCGGCCATCAGGGTCACCGCGGCGAGGGTGCGCACCCGGGTCACGTCGCGGGTGCGGTCCGCCAGGTAGCGGGCCAGCAGCAGCACCGTGGTGATCTTGGCCACTTCGCTGGGCTGGAAGCGCAGCGGGCCGGCGCCCAGCCAGCGCTGCGCGCCGAGGCCCACCTGGCCCACCACCAGGGTGGCCGCCAGCAGCAGCAGCGACAGGCCGTACAGCACCGGCGCGAAGGCCTCGTAGATGCGCGTGGGCACGCGGGCCGCGGCGTACATCGCGGCCAACGCGACGAGCGCCGAGAACGCCTGGCGCAGGTACAGTCCGCGGTGCGTCTCCAGCGCCACCGTGGCGCTGAACACCATCAGCAGGCCCACCGCCAGGAGCGCCAGCGTGAACCAGAAGAGCGGCGGGTCGGCCATGAGCACCGGGCGGCGGTCAGTCCGCATCGCTGGTGTCCTCGGCGGCGGGCGCGGGGGCCATCGCCCCGGCGGGCCGCGGCGGGGCGGCCGGCACGGCCGCCGGCGCGCCGGCCCGCGCGCCCGGGGCCGGCGGCTGCAGCGTCTGGGGCGCCAGGCAGGCGGCCAGCACGTGCTGGGCGATGGGCGCCGCGCAGGTGGCGCCGTGTCCGCCGTTCTCCACCACCACCGCCACCACGATGCGCGGGTCGTCGGCCGGGGCGTACGCCATGAACACCCCGTGGTCCTCGCCGTGCGGGTTCTGCGCGGTGCCGGTCTTGCCGGCCACCCGCACCCCGGGCACGCGCGCCCGGCCGCCGGTGCCGGAGGGATCCTCCACCACCGCCTCCATGGCGTCCCGCAGCAGCTGCGCGTCGGGCAGGTCCAGCCCCAGCGTGCCGCGGCGCTCCTGGGCCGGGTGGCGCATCCACACCCGGCCGTCCACGTCGCGCACCGTCTCCACCAGGTACGGCCGCGGCAGCCGCCCGCCGGTGGCCACCTGGGCCGCCACGGTGGCGATCTGCAGCGGCGTCAGCAGCAGCTCGCCCTGGCCGATGGCCAGGTTCACCGCCACCGCGCGGGTCCAGCCGTGCTTGCCCAGGTGCCGGTCGAACCAGCTCGAGCTGGGCACCAGGCCGCGCTTCTCGTCCGGCAGGTCCACCCCGGTGCGGTCCCCCAGGCCCAGCGAGCGGGCCTCGTCGGCCAGCCGGTCCACGCCCACCCGCAGCCCCACCT
The DNA here is from genome assembly GCA_035542815.1 of Saccharimonadales bacterium (SeqCode). GTDB lineage: Bacteria > Eisenbacteria > RBG-16-71-46 > RBG-16-71-46 > JACRLI01 > JACRLI01. The sequence continues at coordinate 5,900 of DATKKS010000007.1, forward strand.
GGTAGAAGAACACGTCGCACGAGCGGGTGATGGCGTCGCGCAGCGCCAGCGAGCCGTGGCCGTGCTTCTGCCAGCAGTGGAACACCGTGCGGCCCAGGGTGAAGAACCCGCCGCACGACTGCAGGTGGGTCTCCGGGGTGATGGCGTGCCCGCGCAGCGCCGCGGCCGAGGTGACGATCTTGAAGGTGGAGCCGGGCGGGTAGGCCGACTGGATCGCGCGGTTGAGCAGCGGGAAGTCGGTGCCGCTCATGATCTCCTTCCAGCGCTCCGCGGACAGCCCGTGGGTGAACTCGTTGGGGTTGTACGCCGGCCGGCTGGCCATCGCCAGGATCCCGCCGGTGCGCGGGTCCAGCGCCACCACCGCGCCGCGGTGCCACTTGGAGAGCGCCTCCTCCGCCGCCCGCTGCAGGTCCAGGTCCAGGGTGAGCCACAGCGACTTGCCCCGCCGCGGCGGCCGGCTGGGGCGGTCCTTGATCTCGCCCACCACCCGGCCCAGCGCGTTGACCTCCACCAGGGCCTCCCCGTCGCGCCCCCGCAGCCAGTCCTCGTAGGAACTCTCCAGGCCCGCCTGGCCGTAGAGATCGCCGGGCTCGTAGACATCCCCCCGGCGGGCCAGCTCCGCCTCGGTGATCTCGCTGCTGTAGCCCAGCACGTGGGCGGCCAGGGTGTCGTACGGGTAGTAGCGCTCCGGCAGGGTCTCGATCTCCACCCCGGGCAGCTCGTCGCGGTGCTCCTCCACCCGCGCCAGCACCGCCAGGTCCGCGTTCTCCGCCACCCGCACCGGCAGCATCGAGCCGCGCGGCTGGGTGGCCAGCATGCGCTCGAGGGTGGAGTCGGGGCGGCCCAGCAGCGGCGCCAGGCGCAGCATCGTGAGCTTGAGCAGCGCGGGGGTCTTCTCGAAGGCCGGCCGGTGGGCGTCCAGGCTGATCGCGAACCGGGCGTGGCTGTCGGCCAGCAGCCGGCCCTTGCAGTCGTAGATGGCGCCGCGCGGGGCGGGGATGAGCTTCAGCCGGATGCTGTTGTTCTCGGCCAGCGCCCGGAAGCGCGCGGACTGCCCGAGCTGGAGCTGCGCCAGGCGCAGCCACGCCACCCCCAGCAGCGCCAGCACCACCAGCCCCAGCGCCACCGCGCGCGGGGTGCGGTCTCCCCAGGCCGCCACCGGGCGGGACATGTCAGGCCCGGCCCCGCACCAGCCGGGGGACCGCGTACAGCACCAGCGGCACCAGCACCGCGGTGTACAGCGCCGAGGGCAGCCCGGTGGCCAGGAAGGAGCCGCCGGCGGCGAGCCACCGGCCGTCGGCCAGCAGCACCCGCAGCAGCAGCTCGTGGAGCGCCGCGGCCAGGAACAGGATCACCCCGGAGGCCAGCGCGGTCTCCCACAGCAGGCTCACCCGCAGGTGCCCGAAGAGGTAGCCCACGGTGGCCAGCAGCGCCGCGTGCAGACCCACGCGGTCGGGGGTCAGCCCGTCCTGCATCAGCCCGGCGCAGAAGCCCACCACCGTGCCCACGAGCGGCCCGCGGCGGCGCGCCAGCAGCACCACCGCCGCCAGCACCAGGTCCGGCCGCACCCCCAGGATGGACATCCGCGCGGCCAGGTCGGTCTGCAGGACGAAGCCCAGCGCGGCCAGGCCCACGAACATCCACAGCGCCTGGAGCGCCGCCCACAGCGCGTTCACGGCACCGGCCTGTCGGTGCGCACCGACTCGGCCAGCGAGTCGGTGGGCGGCTGGGGCACGGCCCACAGGAAGCCCCACCCGGTGGAGCTGTCCGGGGCGACCAGGACGAACACATCCTCCAGGTGCTCGGGCGGCGCGGCCGGCTCGATGTCGATGCGCCGCAAGAGGCCCCCCTGCTCCAGCCCCAGCGCCCGCACCCGGCCCACCCGCAGCCCCTCGGGGAAGCCCCCGCCCAGGCCGGAGGTCACGATCTCGTCGCCCACCCGGACGTCCGCCGAGGACGGCACGAAGCGCAGCCGCAGGCCCTCCAGCGGGTCGCCCTCCACGATGCCCTCCACCCGGGAGCGCTCCACCCGCGCGCTCACCGCGCTGGCCCGGTGGGCCAAGAGCCGCACCCGGGCCAGGTGCGCCTCGAGCGCATCCACCCGGCCCACCAGCCCGTCGCGGCTGATCACCGGGCTGCCCGGGCGCACCCCGTCCAGCACCCCGCGGTTGATCAGCACCCGCTGGCCCAGGCGGTCCCCCTGCTTGGCCAGCACCCACGCCGGCACCAGGTGCAGGGTGTCGCGCTGCGCGAAGCGCAGCTGCTCGCGCAGCTCCTGGTTCTCCCCGCGCAGCTCCGCCAGCAACATCCGGGCGCGGGCCAGCTCGCGCGCCTGGGTCTGCAGCTCCTCGCGCTCCACCAGCAGCGAGGTGAGCTGCTGCGCCCCCACCGACACCGCGCGGAACGGCCAGTACAGCGCGGCCGCGCCGCGGGCGGCCCACCGCGCCGGGGCCTCCGGGCGCAGCAGGGCCAGCAGCAGCGAGGCCAGCGCCAGCGGCACGTAGACCGCCAGCGCCAGGCGTTGGGAATCGGAGTGGGGTTCGGGCATACGGTCGAATCCAGTGGTTCCGCGGGGGTGGTCTCGGGTCCGGGAGGGCGGCGGCCGGGGCGAGCCGCCGGTCCGAGCGGCGGCCCCCCGGATGCCTCGGGCGGCTCGGGGGGCGGCGGGGGCGGGCGGGGGCGCGGCCCTAGTCCTTGCCGCTCCTCATGATGACTTTCTCATACTGTTCCAGCTCGTCCAGCACTTTGCCGGCCCCGTGCACCACGCAGGTCAGCGGGTCCTCGGCCACGTAGATGGGCAGGTTGGTGGCCTCGCGCATGCGCTTGTCCAGGCCGCGCAGCAGCGCGCCTCCGCCGCTCATCACGATGCCCCGGTCCACGATGTCCGCGGACAGCTCCGGCGGCGTCTTCTCCAGCGACTGCCGCAGCGCCGCCTCGATCTGCGAGATGGGCTCCTCCAGCGCCTCGCGCACCTCCTCGCTGGTGATCTTGATGGTCTTGGGGATGCCCACGATCAGGTCGCGGCCCTTGACCTCCATCTCCAGCTCCTCCTCCAGCTCGAAGGCGGAGCCGATGCGGATCTTGATCTGCTCGGCCGTCTGGTCCCCGATCAGCAGGTTGTGGATCTTCTTCGCGTACTGGACGATGGCGTCGTCCATCTCGTCCCCGCCGACCCGGATGGAGGTCTCGTTGACGATCCCATTGAGCGCGATCACCGCGATCTCGGTGGTGCCGCCGCCGATGTCGATCACCATGTTGCCAGTGGGGGTGTCCACCGGCAGGCCCACGCCGATGGCCGCCGCCACCGGCTCGGCCACCAGGAACACCTCGCGCGCTCCGGCGTGCTGGGCGCTGTCGCGCACCGCGCGCTTCTCCACCTCGGTGATGCCCGAGGGCACGCAGATGATGATCCGGGGCCGCACCAGGAAGCGCCGCCGCTGGACCTTCTTGATCAGCTCGCGCAGCAGGTCCTCGGTGACCTCGAAGTCCGCGATCACCCCGTCCTTGAGCGGCCGGATGGCGGTGATGCCCTCCGGGGTGCGTCCCAGCATGGCCTTGGCCTCGGAGCCCACCGCCAGCACGTGGCCGGAGGCGCGGTCCACCGCCACTACCGAAGGCTCGTTGAGCACGATGCCCCGGCCCTTGACGTACACCAGCGTGTTGGCGGTGCCGAGGTCGATGGCGACATCGCTGGAGACCATGCCCATCAGGCGATCGAGAAACATGGTCACAATCCTTGTCCAGAGGTGAGAGCGGCCTCAGTGAGGCGCAGGGGCGGCCGTCCGGGCCGCCGGGCGGCGCCAGCAGTGACCGGCGCGCGGCGGGACTGTAGCACGCCCGACCAGGGGTGACAAGCTCGCCCGCGGACCGGATAATTCATTGCCAGACAAACGGATAGCCTCGGTGCCCCACCTCCCCCCGGAACCCCGCCGGGCAGCCCCCCGGCGGCCGCCCCCAGCGCCCGGGCGCCCCTAGGCCGCCGGCGGCGCCAGGGCGGCTTTCTCCTGCTCCTCCAGCCGACGCAGCCGCTCCCGGGCCACCTCGGTGGCCTCCGACCCCGGGAAGCGCGTCAGCACCGCCTGGTACAGGTCCCGCGCGCGGGCCACGTCGCCCAGCTGCGCGTGCGCCAGGCGCGCGGCCCGGAACAGCGCCGGGACCGCGCGCGCCGCCTGCGGCTCCAGCCGGCCGTAGCGCTCCCACGCCTCGGCCGCCTCGAAGTAGTAGCCGGTGGCCTCCAGCGTCTCGGCCGCCGCCCGCTGCAGCGACAGCGGCAGCCCCGCGAGCGGCAAGAGCCGCCGCACCTCGAGGTAGGCGTCGCGCACCTGGGGGCCGTCGCGCGCCTCCAGCGCGTGGCGCACCACGATGGCGTACTCGCGCGCCGCCGCCGCCTCCTGCCGGGTGAGCATGTGGGCGCGGGCCAGCTGCAGCCGGGCGGTGGTGTCGGCGGGGGCCAGCGCCAGGTAGCGCGCGTAGGCCTCCTGCGCCAGGTACCACTCGCACTGCCGGAAACAGCGGTCGGCCAGCGTCCGCAGCCGCTCCGCGTGGGCGCCGCGGTGCAGCCCGAACCCGTAGCCCATCCCCAGCCCCATGACCAGGCCCGCCACGTGCGCCGCGTAGGCGGTGCCGGCGTGGCGCTGCACCAGGTCGATCATCCCCGACGCCAGCTGGATGCCGCTCCAGATCGCGATCGCGGCCAGCGCCGGCAGGTACACCTGCGAGCCGCGCCGGATGCCCCGCAGCAGCAGCATCGCCGGGATGCCCACCCGCACCCGCACGTAGTAGAAGCGCACCAGGAACATGCCGGTCACCCCGGAGACCGCGCCGGAAGCCCCCAGCACCGCGATGCCTTGCTGTTGCGGGGTGATCGCGAGCACGAACCAGGAGTGCGCCAGCAGCGCGAACATGCCGCACAGCAGGTAGCTCAGGAGCATCCGCACCGGGCCGGTGCGGTCCTCCACCGGCGCGCCGAACAGCCACAGGTACAACATGTTTCCGATCAGGTGGCCCCAGCTGGCGTGCAGGAAGTTGGCCATCACCGCGTTCAGCAGCGACGGCTGGTTGGGCACCAGCGCCCACGCGTTGATCAGCACGTAGCCCTTGGGATCGAAGCGGAACACCAGGAAGCAGGCCAGGTTCAGGGCCATCAGCAGCAGCGTGACCCACGGCACGCGCCGCAGCCGGACTTCGGTTCCGATGGGCAGGTAGTAGAGGAGGTACATGCCTTGCCTTGACACCCTCCGGGCAGCCCCCGAGAATGACGGGCGCGAACTCGAATCCGCCCCCGCCCCAGCCTGGCCGGGAATGCACGAGACCCGGTGAGTTTATCGGCCCGGTCGGGGCGCAACTCCTCCAGTTCCGGCAACGTGTTGCGGCTCTTCCGCGCGGGGGGCCGCATTCGCCTGTCCGGCCGCCGTGGCGCGGCCGCCCGCAGCCTGGGCCGCGCGCCATCCCGGGAGGGAGCATGAGCGAAGGGGCGTTCACGCAGGGCGAGCCAAATCCGCTGGCCAGCGCCCAGATCCAGTTCGACGAGGCCGCCTCCGCCCTGCAGCTCGATCCGGGCCTGCTGGAGATCCTGAGGAGCCCACGCAAGGCGATCATCCTGCGCCTGCCGGTGGTCATGGACGACGGGCGCTACCGGGTGTTCACCGGCTACCGGGTGCAGCACTCCGACGCCCGCGGGCCCAGCAAGGGCGGGGTGCGCTTCCACCCCGACGTCACCCTGGACGAGGTGCAGGCGCTGGCCGCCTGGATGACCTGGAAGTGCGCGGTGGTGAACATCCCGTTCGGCGGGGCCCACGGCGGCATCGCGGTGGACCCGGCGGCGCTGTCCGCGGGCGAGCGGGAGCGGCTCACCCGCCGCTACACCGCCGACCTCATCGAGTTCTTCGGCCCCGATACCGACGTGCCCGCGCCCGACGTCAACACCGACGAGCAGGTGATGGCCTGGATGATGGACACCTACTCCCGGCACGCCCGGCACACCGAGACCGCGGTGGTCACCGGCAAGCCGCTGGCCATCGGCGGCTCGCCCGGGCGCCGCGAGGCCCCCGGGCGCGGCATCCTGTTCATGGTGCGCCGCGCGGCGCGGCTCCTGGGCCTGGAGCTGGCGGGCGCGCGCGCGGCGGTGCAGGGCTTCGGCACGGTGGGCTCGGTGGCCGCGGAACTGCTGCACCGGGAGGGCTGCCGGGTGATCGCCGCCAGCGACGCCCGCGGGGCGGTGTTCCAGGCCGGCGGGCTGGACGTGCCGGCGCTGGCCGCGCACCACTCGGACAAGGGTACGGTGGCGGGCTTCCCGGGGGCGCAGGCCATCCCGCCCGGGGCGCTCCTGGAGCTGGACTGCCAGGTGCTGGTGCCCGCGGCGCTGGAGAACCAGATCACCGCCGCCAACGCGCCCCGGGTGCAGGCGCGCATCGTGGCCGAGGCGGCCAACGGACCCACCACCCCGGAGGCGGACAAGATCCTGAACTCCAAGGGGGTCCTGGTGGTGCCCGACATCCTGGCCAACTCCGGCGGGGTGACCGCCTCCTACTTCGAGTGGGTCCAGAACCGGATGGGCTACGCGTGGACCGAGGCGGAGGTGAACGAGCGGCTGCAGCGGATCCTGGACCAGGCGTTCGACGACGTGGCGGCGATGCGCGGCGCCCACGGGGGGACCATGCGCGTGGCCGCGTACATGCTCGCCCTGCAGCGCGTGGCGGAGGTCACCCGGCTGCGCGGCATCTACGCGTAGCTGGGAGGCGGGCGCCCG
>DATKKS010000008.1:0-7311 GCA_035542815.1 Saccharimonadales bacterium (SeqCode)
GTGGTGTCCGGCAGCCACCCCGGCAGGAGCACCACCGCGGCCGGGTTCCCGTGGAAGCGGTGCGCGCTGAACGCGTCCACCTGATACATCGGATATTCCATGTCCCCTCCCCAGGCTCGCCCTCGCGGGCGCGGCCTACAAGCGGTCAGGTCGCCCGCCGCGGTTCACGCGGCGGGCGACGCCTTTCGCCCCACGCACACGAAGTTCCGGGCCAGGTGTCGGGCCAGCGGCAACCGGCCCAACCAGTCGAGGCCGCGCGCGAGGCGCGCGCCCGGAATCAGCGCGTCGCCAGCGGTCACGAAGAAGTTGTAGCCCCGGCACGCCACGAGGCGCAGGCCCGCCGCGGCCAGTTCGCGGCGGACCTCCCCTGGAGCGTACAGCCGGTACATCCAGGATGGCGCGTCGCCCGTTGCCGCCGGCCGGCGCGCACGCAGCCCGAGGAGCAGACTGGAGCCATTGGTGAAAGTGGCGATCAGCCGGCCGCCGGGCCGCAGCACCCGCGCCGCCTCCCGCAGGAACCCGGCCGCTGAGGGCAGGCATCCCAGCAACGAGACCGCCAGGACTCCGTCCACGCTCTCCGACGCGAGCGGCAGCCGTTCCGCAGCCCCGGCCACCAGGCGCGTCGCCCCGCCTGCCCGGCCCGCGCGCACCCGCGCCGCGGCGGCCATCTGGAGGTCGTGATCCAGCGCCACCACCCGCCGCCCTCGAGCGGAGATCTTCGCCGCCAGGTGGCCCGTGCCGCAGCCGACATCCAGCCACACTTCGCCCGGGGCGCTGTGGGCGAGGCAGCGGTCCAACGCCATCTCGGCGCTGCGGAGGAAGGGAAAGGTCCCGCCGGTGAGCGCCGGCCGGTCGTAGATCCGGCCCCACTCTCCAGGATCGAAGCGCTGCGGGGGTCTATCAGGGAACACGGTCGGCGATCTCACCCGCGGCGGCCGCGCCGTTCACCGGATGCGCACGATGCGCACCACCCGGCCCGACCCGCGGTCGCGCGCAAAGTAGAGGCCCGAGGGGGCCGGGCCGTCCGCGCCGCTGCCGTCCCACTCGGCCCCGCCGGGCACCGCGGCCACGCCGTGCCCGGGCCGCGCGACGCGCCGGCCGGCGATGTCAAAGACCTCGACGTCCCCTCCCAGCCCCTGGATCCGGACCGCGCTGCGGGACGGATTCGGCCAGGCCCGCGCCGCCAGCCGGCGCACCGCCGCGCCGGGCACGCCCACGGTCATGTCGAAGCCCGAGATCACCGAGCCGCCCGCGGGCGAGGCGGGCGCCACGTTCCCGCCGCGGTCCACGGCCTCCACCCGCCACCAGCAGCGGGTGTCCGCGGGGGCCGGGCAGCACGCCACGGCAGTGTCCCGCAGCAAGGAGACGGTCGGAGCACTGAAGGTGGAGTCCAGCGCGTACGTCACCCGGTAGGACACCCGGTCGCCGGCCTCCGGATCGGTGGAGGGCGACCACGCGAGGCCGGTGGCCCGCCCGTCACCGTTGGTCAGGACCCGGACCGGGAAGCCCGAGGGGGCGACGTGGAAGACCGAGCCGTAGAAGCCGCGGGCCCACTCGACTCTCGCGCTCAGGCTGTCGTACTGCCAGCGCTCCAGCTCCCTCGTCCTGCAGGTGAGGGTCTGCAGCAGGGTGTCCAATCGGTCCACCTGGTCGAGCATCCGCCCGCAGGCCAGCGGGTCGCGCACGAAAGCGCCCGCCCGCCGGACCCGCACCACGTTGGTGTGGCCGATCGCGTGCTGCGCCCACCAGCTCCAGGCCAGGATCGGATTCTGCGTGGGGCCCTCGGCGCGCAGCCCCAGCCAGGCGGGCGTCGGGACGTTGAGCGTCACCGTGGTGTCCAGCTCGTACCGCGGCGGGCCGTTGGAGAGGACGCAGGACCACAGATCCCCGAGGTTCGAGGCGATGCTCACCCGCCGCAGCCCCAGCACGCACTGGGTCTTGAGCTCCACCGTCGCGGTCAGCGAGTCGCCCGCGACGTCGAGCACCCCGCCGGGGCCGCAGCCGTTCACCCGGAACAGCGGCAGCAGCGGCAGGCTGGTCACGTAGGTGCGCCCCGCCCGCACGCCATCCAGCCAGTCCGCGTACGAGAGCGGGCCGGGAGACGCCTGCTGGGCGTACACGCGCCAGCCGCCCGGAGGCGCCGCGCCGATGTTGCACAGCACCGCGTCCGTCCCCGCCACCGGCGTCACGGCGAGCCCGCTCGAGAGCAGGTCGTACCAGTCCTGCCAGTCCTCGCGCCCGCGTTGCTGTAGGACACCACCTCCAGGGCGTCCAGCGCGCCCATCGGCGCGAGCAGCGGCAGCTCGCGCCCCAGGCCGCTGCCGGGCCAGCACGACCGGTTCATGTAATCGTCGGTGGTGTGCGGGTGGGCCAGCACCAGCATCGCGCCGGGCTGGTCGGAGATGGCGTTCCTCACGTTGTACATGGACGGCCAGCAGCTGGCGAACGGCAGCGTGGCGTCGGGGATGTAGGCGTTCTGGAGCGCGGGGAACTCCACGTGGCCCCAGGTGGCGTTGCGCAGCTCGAAGCTGTAGTAAACGACGCACGAGGAGTCGGAGATCGGATCCGGACTTCCCGTCACCTGCGCCGGGTCCTGCAGCAGCTGGATCACCTGCAGGTTCTCCCCCAGCGCCTCGCGCCGCGCGTCGGCGGTGGTGAGGATGTAGTCAATGGGGTCGTGGGCGATGTGCACGTGCAGGTCGCCCGAGTACCATCCGTCGGCGGCGGGTGAGGCCAGCGGGGTCAGGAGGATCTGCAGCGTGGTGTCGCGATCGAGGATCACGGTGGTGTCGAAGGGGAACCACTCGAACCCGTGCAGCACCGTCACGTGAGTCGCGCCGAGCGGGACCGCAACCGTCGAGTCCGGCACCGGGTAGAAGAAGTCGGCGTAGCTGAGCATCGGGTAGGTCATGACCGGCGGGTAGACGCGGCCGTCGCTCCCCACCACACGGACCCTCGCGGGCAGCGGCGTCCCGTTGATGGACCGGATGTCGAGCCCCAGCCGCACGGTGGCCGGGCCGGCCCGGGCCCCTGGCGCCAGGCAGGCGGCCGCCAGCAACCCGATGCCCAACACGGCCGCGCTCCCGAGACGCTGGAAGGGGCGGATCCAATCCCAGGGAGAACGGCTTCGGGTGGGCATGCAGCGACCCTCGCGGCAGCCTCAGCCCCGCTGGGCTGCCGGGTGCTATCGGTGGCTCGACCCCGACATGAGATGTTACAGCTAACTCATTGTCACATAAAATGAATCCACTGTAAAGGCGTGGCTGCCGGAAGGGCCTTTACCGGCCCGGGGGGGACACGCTACGCTAACCACGCCGCGGTTGGCCGCAGTTTCTCCCAGGTGCATTCCCCCCGCGTTCGACAGCCCAGAGGAGATGCCTCCATGACCCCGCTGCGCCCCGCGCTCCGCCATGCCGCCATCGTCCTTCGCTCACTCCCCCTGCTGCTGATCGCCCTGCTGCTTCCGGGCCGGGCCGCCGCCATGCTGGGCTACCTGCAGACCAACCTGGTGTCCGACATCCCGGGCCTGGCCATCTATACCGACCCCAATCTCCAGAACGCCTGGGGCCTCTCGCACAGCGCCACCAGCCCGTTCTGGGTCTCCAACAACGGCACCGGCACGAGCACGCTGTACCGCGGCACGGGCGAGCCCCAGTCCCTGGTGGTGACCCTGCCTCAGGACGGCCCGACCGGGCAGGTGTTCAACTCGACCTCGGACTTCGTGCTTTCCAATGGGGTCAAGGCCTCGTTCCTGTTCGCCGCCGAGGACGGTTCGATCTCGGGCTGGAACGGCGCCGCCGGCACGACCGGGGTCATCGCCGCCATCCGCGTCGGCGCGGTGTACAAGGGCCTGGCGCTGGGCACGAACGCCAACGGGAACTACCTCTTCGCGGCGAACTTCCACGACGGCACCATCGACGTGTACGACAAGACCTTCCACGAGGCCATCTTGTCCGGGGCCTTCACCGACCCCAGCCTGCCGGCCGGCTACGCGCCGTTCAACATCCAGAACATCGGCGGCCAGCTGTACGTGACCTACGCGCTGCAGGACGGCGCGAAGCACGACGATGCGTCCGGCGCCGGGCACGGCTTCGTGGACGTGTACGACACCGACGGCAATCTGGTGCGCCGCGTGGTGAGCCAGGGCGCGCTCAACTCTCCCTGGGGCCTGGCCCTCGCCCCGGGGGACTTCGGGCAGTTCAGCAACGAGCTGTTGGTGGGCAACTTCGGGGACGGGGATATTGATGCCTACGACCCCGTGAGCGGCATCTTCATGGGCGCCCTGCGCGACCCGGACGGGAACGTGGTGTCCATCGAAGGCCTGTGGGGTCTGGACTTCGGCAACGGCGCTGCGGCCGGCCCCACGAACTCCCTCTACTTCACCGCCGGGCCGGGCGGCGAGAAGCACGGGCTCTTCGGCAGCATCGTCGCGACCCCCGAGCCGGCCAGCCTGGTGCTGCTGGCTCTGGGGCTGCTGCCGGCGGCGTTCGCGCTGCGCCGTAAGGAGGGCTGAGCCCGCCTACGTCTGGTCCAGCAGCAATCGCTGTCCGGCGAGCTTCTGGATGGCGGTGACGTCCTGGACCGTCTCCAGGCAGCCCAGGTAGCGTCCCTCGGGGCTGCGCACCGGCCAGTACCGGATGTGGACCTTGCGGCCGTTCAGGTCAATCCAGAACTCGGCCGCCTCCCGCTTGCCGGCCTTGAAGTCGGCCAGCAGCTGGTTCACCACGTGGACGCTCTTCTGCGGGTGGCAGTTCTGGACCTGGGTGCCGATCACGCCGCGGGTGCGGGCGAAGATCTTCTCCGAGCGCTCGTGGCTGTAGTAGCGCACGGTGTCGTTCTCGTCCACGAAGGACAGCTCCACCGGCAGCGTGTTGAGGATCGCCGCCAGCACCTCCGGTGCCAGCCCCGCCGACAGGTCGTCGAGCTGGCCCGCCTGGATGATCTCCTCCGCCAGCTGGTAGTAGCGTTCGCGGGTCTGCGGGCCCAGCCCGGACTCCACTTCCTCGATGCCCCGCACCACCGCCGCGCCATCCCGCTCGCCCATCACCCGGAGCGCCATGGGGTAGAGGATGTCGTTCTCCTTCCAGAAGTGCTCGTGGCACAGCGCGGCGTACTCCCCGAACGCCGCCCGCAGCTCCTCCAGCCGGGAGCGATCCCCCGCGGCGGCCGCCTCGGCCAGCGGCGTGAGCCGGGCCAGGATCCCCCGCCCCTTCTCGTGCTCCAAGAGCATCATCCCCAACGGACCACCCTCCCGGGGGATGCCCAGCTTCTCCATGAGCGGGAAGAGATGCCGCTCCTCCTTCATGTTGTGGCAGCGGTCCACGTAGCCGCGCAGGTACTCGTGCATTTTGGCCACCAGCGTCGGCGCCGGCCCGCCCGGGGCCGCGAACGCGCTCTCCATCGCCGCGAACACCCGCTCGGTGGTCTCGTGGTCCTGCATCAGCAGCTCGTGCCACGCCTTGCTCATCCCGACCTCCTCCTCCTGGCTTGAAGCATCGTCTACCTCAACACCACGACCTTCCTGAGGCTCGAGGAGCCGGCATCGCGCGCCCAGCACAGGTACACGCCGACCCCCGCTGCGGCGCCCGACTCGTCGCGCCCGTCCCACACCAGCTCGTGCGAGCCGGCGCTCATGGGCTCGTCCGCCAGCACCCGGATCCGCCGGCCGGCGACGTCGGTCACCTCCATCCGGACCCTGGCCGGCTCTCGCAGCGAGAGCCGGAGCCGCACTTCGCCCCGCGCCGGGTTGGGCCAGCTGCCCTCGATGACCACGTTCCGAGCGGCCGGCTTGGGCGCGGGCCCGCCCTCCACCGCGGTGGGCCCGGCAAAGAAGAAGTCCTGGATCCAGGTGCCCAGCGTGTCCACGGACGAGGTGGTCCCGCGTTTGGCCCACTGCCCCACGAAGTACGCCATGGGTGGCGACACGCTCTCGTCCAGGTCAATGTTGGAGAAATCCCCCCACCGCCCCACGTTCCCGCCCCCGTCCACCCGCGTCCAGGCGGTCTCGCCGGCCTTCACCAGCGTCGGGTACACCTCGATGGCCGGCTCGGCGGGCTGCATCCCGGTCACGTAGCACGACGGGTAGACCGTGGGGCTCGAGGCCATGAAGCCCAGGTACACGCGCCCCAGCGAGTCGTCGCACACCGAGGGGAAGGCGTACCATGCGCCCGGGCCGCCGTAGAGCGTGTCCAGCATCGCGCTCAATGTCGGCCCGCCCCCCGACGGCGCGACCTTGAGGCGCAGCACGTGCAGTGCGCTCCCGGTGTCAGTCCCGCAGAAGAGCGTCGGCTGGTTCCAGGCCACCGAGAGGACCCCGCCGCGCACCCACAGGCTGGAGGGGTTGGGGCCGGGGTCGAGCGCGTCAATCACCCGGACCGTGCTGGCGGGCTGCGGCGCGCGCCGCCCGTAGGTATAGGTGCTCGCGTAGCGGAGGCCCAGGCCGACGGTGTCCGACATCGCGCAGGCCGCCGCGGGGCCGGTGAAGGAGCGGTACAGCGCGGAGTTCCGCCGGCGCCCGCCGATGGACAGGGCGTGCAGCGTGGCATCGGCGTTGGCGTTCTTGCCCAGCCGGTAGTCCAGCGCCAGGGTGTCGTAGTCGGCCCGGTCGTAGTAGTTGAGCGAGTCGGGGCGCAGCGCGTTGGGCACCAGGCCGGCATAGGCGCTGTCACGGTCCACCACCCGGAACAAGGTGAAATCGGTGCCGCCGTCGAGGGAGAACATGTGCGACGCCAGCCCGATCTTGTCCCGGCTGACCCCGAGGCTGGGCCGGTCGGGGATGAACGTGTAGCCGGGCGCCAGGGCGGTCACCCCGGTGCTCAGGTGATAGACCCACCAGGGATCCAGGGGGTTGGAGGTCTGCGAGACGGCCAGGTGCAGGTGCGACTTCACGTGGAAGCCGCCGGTCCCGGTGTAGCTGAGGCTCACCGCGAGGAAGCGCTGCGCCACCCGGTCGTAGTAGCAGTCCGGGTCGATCATGCCCCCGCCGTCGCCGTACACCGGGTTCGCGCCGCTGAGGCAGCCGGTCGAGGTCTGGAAGAACACGTTCTGGCACTGGTCCCGGAGCAGCTGTCCGGTGGCCTTGTCGAAGACGCGCACGTCCCCCGGGCCGATGCACAGGATGTGCTGGGGCCCGACGGCGATGCACGGCTCCGCGGGCATGCCGGCGGAGTGGATCCCCTCGATGCTGAGCCCGCCCAGGGTGTAGCCGGGAGGCGGGCCGGCCTGGGGGCACGGGTCGGCGGCGCCGGCGGCCCGCAGCGGCGCGACCAAGAGCATCAGCGAGGCAATGACAAGTGCGGTCGAGCCGGCGTG
>DATKKS010000009.1:0-11201 GCA_035542815.1 Saccharimonadales bacterium (SeqCode)
GTGAACATGTGGTACAGCGAGTAGGCGCCCGCCGCCCGCCTGAGGTAGGCCAGGTGGATGCGGTCGCGCGTGTCGCACCCGAGGGCCGGCTGGGTGGCCGAGGAATCCTCGTGGATCTGGGTGGGGGCGGGGTCCCAGCCCCGCGGCGTCGAGTAGTTGAGCAGTTCCAGCCGGTCCGGCCCGAGGCCCGCGCGCTCGGTCCACGCGCACACGAAGCGGCCGTGAGAGTCGGAGGTCAGCGCCGGGCTGGAGCTCACGCTGACGCTGTCGCGCAGGAGCTGCGCCGGCTCCCAGCCGCCCCCCGCAGGGCGGCGCCGCGCCATCAGCTGCGCGCGGCCCCCGGACACCTGCGACCACACCACCATGACGTCCCCGGCGGAGTTGGCCGCCACCAGCGGGGACACCGCCGCGTCCGCGTCGTCCAGCTGCGTCGGGGTGGACCCCCAGCGCAGCCCCAGCGAGTTCTCCAGGTGGAACACGTGGGGCGGCCCCTGGCTGTCATCCGACCACACCAGCTGCAGCGAGCCCAGCGGGCTGGCGGCCAGGGAGCGCCCGGCGCCCGCGGTCAGCCCGATGTTGCCGATCGGGCCGGACAAGCTGCGGGTGGCCATCCAGCGGTCGGGGGTGAAGGACAGGTAGGCGGTCACCGCGGAGTCCGGATCCAGCCGGATCCCGCGGATGGAGACGTGCGGGTCGTAGCCGGCATTGTCGAGGGCGGTCGGGACGGTGGTGTCGTCGAAGTTGGTCTTGTGGAAGGTGCCGGGGAAGGGGTCGCCGGCGTCGCCCCGGTTGATGCCCTGGAACAGGTCGGTCAGCCCGCTGGCCTCCACCACCGCCACCCCGAAAACCGGGTACTGGTCCACCGTGTTGGTCGGCAGCCCGGCGGCCACGATGGCGTCGTCCACGTGCCACAGCAGCAGGCCGCCTCCAGGCAGGTAGCGGTCCCAGCCCACCTTCTGGCGGTCCTCCAGCAGGTAGTACTCGTTCTGCGGCCGGCCGTCGCTCCACAGCTTGAGGGTCGCGGGAGTGGTCTCGGTCTGCGGCAGGCGCGCCGGGCCCTCGGTCGTCACCAGCGTGGGCGTCACCCAGCCCAGCTGCGCCATGGTCCACGCCCCGGGGGCCGCCGGCGCCTCGGGGTGCAGGCCGTCGCCGCCGTGGACGCCCCCGGCCATGAGGTCCCAGTTGCCCACGCCGGGGTAGGGCGGGCCGGAGGTGTCGTACAGGTCGGGCAGGCCGAAGGTGTGCCCGTACTCGTGGCAGTAGGTGCCGATCTCGACGAACTTGCCCGGGCGGGTGCTGCTCATCTCCGGGACCATGATGTACCGGTTCACCTGCAGGAACTGGCCCGCGTGCCCGGGCCAGGGGGTGTGGGTGCGGTAGGGCGTCATCAGGTTCCAGCTGGAGAGATTGCTCTCGTGGGACCACAGGTTGGTGACGTCCTCGGTGTTGAACTCGGCGCCCTGGCCGCTGTGCGGGATCCACACCGCGTCCACGTAGCCGTCGCCGTCCACGTCGTAGGGCGAGAAGTCCACCCCCAGGCTGTCCATGGCCCGGACCGTCTCCCACACCAGGCCGCCGGCGTTGCGCCCGTCGTGGTTGGTGGTCAGGCCGTAGTGGTTGTTGGCGTAGTAGTTCTTGGGGTTGGCCGCCCGGTGCCACGGCAGCACGTCCCCGGTGACGTCCAGCAGCCCGCCGGAGACCTGGCGGAAGTAGTCCCGCAGGGAGCCGGTGCCGAGGCCCTGGGAGCGCAGCCGGAACAGCAGGGTGTCGAAGCCGGCGGCGGGGTAGGTGGCGGGCTGGTCGGAGAAGTCCACCGGGATCACCAGGACCCGCCGCACGCCGGCCACCGGGGTGACCGCGGCGCCCCGGGCGACGGCCTCGGGGCGCACCGGCAGCGGAGCCCCCTGGGGATCCGGCCGCGGGACGAACAGCCCGGCGGCGGCCGCGTGCCGCACCGCCTCGGGGAACCCCCCCCGGAGCGGTGGGGTGAGCGCCTCGGAGTTGGATGCGAGGGCCACCAGGGCCAGCCCCAGGGCTCCCGCCAGGCTGGGACGTACCATCCTGCTCATCATCATGGCCAGCCACGGGGATTGGGGTGGACGCACGACCGGAGGGGTAGCAACCCGAGACCGCGGGGTCGTCGATCCCAACTCAAGGCTAGACCCTACGGTGCGCCGCGTCAACGCTCGGAAGGCCCGGCGGCCGGGGGCGCCGGGGCCCGCCGCCGGCGCGGCCTCGAGAATCCCAGCCCGCATCCCGATGGGTGTGCTAGCCTGTGAGCCGATGCGACGCTACCTCGCACTCCTGCCGCTGGCGCTGCTGGCCGTGTGTGGCGCCCGCCGCGCCGCGGCCCAGATCGACAGCTCCTACCCGCACGCGGCCATCACGCTCACCTGCGCCTCGTTCCGGGACTCCACCGGCCAGCCCCTGGCCGAGGTGGCGCTGGAGCTGGCCCCGGGGGACCTGTCGTTCGTCAAGGACGGGAACGGCTACCGCTGCGAGGTGGACATCGCGGTGAGCCTGTTCGACGAGCACGACGACCTGCGCGGGGGGGACGTGTGGCGGCGGACGCTGCGGGTGTCCCGGTACCGCGACCTGGAGCGCCCCGGACCGGTCCTGCAGGAGCGGCGCACCTTCCCGGTGGCGCCCGGGCGCTACCTGGTGCGGGTGGAGGTGCACGACCTGGAGGCCGACCGCACCCGCACTGCGGAGCAGCCGCTGGTGGTGGAGGGCGTCCCCCCGGCGGGGCGGAGCGACCGCACCACGCTGCAGCTCAGCGACCTGCAGCTGGGGGCGCTGGCCGACTCCATCGCCCCCCCGCACCACGGCTCCATCGTGCCCGCGCTGGCGCTCACCTTCGGGAACCCGCTGCCCCGGGTGGCCTGCTACGGCGAGGCGTACGTGGGCGGCGCGGGTCCGGACACCGTGTCGCTGAGCGCCCAGGTGCTGGACGAGTCGGAGCATCCGCTGCTGGATGTGAGCGGGGTCGCGCGGGTGCGCGCGGGGGTGGCGCCGTTCCTGCTGCGCCCGCCCCTGGAGCAACTGGGCGTGGGCGGCTACATCCTGGAGGTGCAGGCCCGCTGGGGCAAGGAGAAGGCCCGCCGGGAGCTGCGCTTCGAGATGGACGAGACCCGCATCGTATTCGACCGCAACTTCGACGAAGTTCTCGAGATGCTCGCCCTGGTGGCCGGCGGAGAGGAGCTGGACTCGCTGCGGCACTGCCCGGTGGCGGAGCGGCCGGCCATGTGGGACCGCTTCTGGAGCCGCCACAACCCGGAGCCGGGGGGCAAGGGCAACCCCGCGGAGCGGGAGTTCTTCCGCCGCGTTCGCTACGCCTCGCAGCACTTCGCCACCTCCGGCTCGGGCCCCGGCTGGCGCACCGACATGGG
Organism: Saccharimonadales bacterium (SeqCode); assembly: GCA_035542815.1. Classification (GTDB taxonomy): domain Bacteria; phylum Eisenbacteria; class RBG-16-71-46; order RBG-16-71-46; family JACRLI01; genus JACRLI01. The sequence goes on from DATKKS010000009.1 coordinate 3,390, forward strand.
GCGCGTGTACATCAAGTACGGGCCGCCCGAGGAGACCGAGCGCCACCCGCGCACCGCCACCGACCCGGCGGTGGAGATCTGGTACTACAGCGAGCCCCTGCGGATGACCTTCGTGTTCGCGGACCGGGTGGGATTCGGCCGCTACGAGCTGGTCAGCCAGCGATGAACCCCCGCCCGCGGCGCCCGCGCCCGGCCCGGGGCTCCGCCGCCCGGGGCCCGGCGCGGCCGGCTCTGGTGTGCGTGGGGCTGCTGCCGGTGATGGGCGCCGCCGACCACCGGGCGGAGCGGGTGACCGACGCCCCGCTGGGGACGCCGCTCCGCTGCCGCGGGCCGGCGGACGCGGAGTGGCAGGCGGTGGAGCTGCCCGACGGCTACCGCGGGTTCGCCCGCTCGCTGGGGCTGGCCCCGTGCTCGGCGGCCCGGGCCCGCCGGTTCGCGCGCGCGCCGCGCCTGGTGAGCCCCTCGGGGGAGCTGCGGGCGGCCGCCGGGGGGCCGGTGGTGCTGCGGCTGCCGCTGGGGGCGCGCCTGCCGGTCCTGGGGCGCGTCCGCGGCGGGGTCCGGGTGGAGCTGCCGGCGGGCGGCTCGGGGGTGCTCCGGGGGACACTGGCCGCCCGCCCGCGGCGCTCTAGGCCCGCGGCGCTGGTGCGCCACGCCCGCGGGTGCCTTGGGGTGCCGTATCTCTGGGGCGGGCGCAGCGGCTGGGGGCTGGACTGCTCGGGGCTGGTGCAGCTGGCGGGGGACCTGGCCGGGCTGGACCTGCCCCGGGACGCGCGCGACCAGTGGCGCTGCGGGCGCGCCGTCGGCGCCCACAGGGCGGAGGTGCTGCGGGCCGGGGACCTGCTGTTCTTCGGGCGGAGCGCGTCCGCGATCACTCATGTTGTCATTTATCTGGGATCAGGAAATTACATACACTCTCTCGGCTCGGTCCAGATCCACTCCCTGCGGCCGGGCGACCCCCGCTACCTCGACAGTTTGCCGGCTTTTTTCCGCGGCGCCCGCCGGCTGATCTTCGCTTGACATCTGCTTTCTTCATTCCCAAGATGCTTGGGGATTTTGTCAACGCTGCTCGGTGCGAGCACTGGAGGCGCGCTGCCCACGCGCCGATATCGCGGCCAACTTTGCCGGGGAGGTGAACCCGAGGCCAAAGGAACCCAAGAACCTCCAAGTTGAAACGGACTTTCGACTTGAGAAGCGAGGCTCACGCCGAACCCCTTCCGCGGGGGTGAGGCGCGCCCGGCCTGGCCCGGGCCCACGAGCCTGGAAAGGAGTCGACCGATGGAACGTGCCAGCGGACTCAAAGGCGCCCTGCTCGCGTTGGTGGGCGTCTTTTTTGTCGCCGCACCGCTGTGGGCCGGCACCACCGGCAAGCTCGAGGGGGTGATCACGGACGCCAAGACGGGCAAGCCCGTCCCGTTCGCCAACATCACCATCCCCACCCTGCAGCGGGGAGCCATGACCGATGACCATGGCTACTACTTCCTGCTGAACATCCCGGCGGGCCGGCATACCGTCCGGTTCGGCGTGATCGGGTACGAGCCGATCACGCGCCCCGACGTGACCATCATTCCGGACTTCAGCACCCAGCTCAACATCCAGCTGAACCCCACCACCGCCACCACCCTGAAGGAGACCGTGGTCACCGGGGAGCGCCCGCTGGTGCAGCGGGACGCCACCGGCTCGGTGCGGGTGATCACCGGCGACGACATCGAGGCCCTGCCCAGCCGCGGCTACCGCGACGCGGTGGCGCAGCAGGCGGGCGTGGTGACCCAGGGGCGCTACTCCTCGGACGTCGAGGCCCAGAACTCGCCGTCGCTGTACCTGCGCGGCGGGCGCTCCAACTCGGTGGCCTACTACGTGGACGGCTTCTCCACCCAGGACCCGCTCACCGGCACGTCCAGCACCGCCATCAACCAGAACGCGGTGCTCGAGGTGGCCACCATCGTGGGCGGCTTCAACGCCGAGTACGGCCGGGTGTCCTCGGGCATCGTGAACGTGATCACCAAGGAAGGCGGCAAGACCTACGGGGGGACCCTGGAGTTCCTCACCGACTACGGCCTCAACAAGTGGAGCGGGGCCCGCACCTACGGCAACCTGGTGTACAACGGCTCGTTCTCCGGGCCGGTGATCCCGGGCAATGACAAGCTCACTTTCTACCTGGCCGGCGAGGTCCGGAACAACCGCGACCGCTCGCCGCGCCCCAACATCGTGAACCCGCTGGACGGGATGTCGCAGGCGGGCATCCTCCCGGGCAACACCCAGGTGGGCCTGACCTGGCAGGGCAAGGTCGCCTGGCGGCCGGACAGCCTGACCAACGTGAAGTTCTCGCTGCTAGGCAGCAAGGACGACTGGCAGCGCTACCTCAACGAGTACCGCTACGACATCGACCACACCCCGCGCTACCACGACTTCAGCAACACCGGCTCGGTGACCCTGAACCGCACGCTGTCCTCCACCAGCTTCATGTCGGCGGCGGTGTCCTACAGCGGCAACCAGCGCGTCCGCGGCGACGGCGTGTACATGTACGACCTGCTGGACTACAGCGCCAACTTCCGCGGCGACAACGCCAACCCGCTGTACGTCTACAACAACGACTTCCTGCAGCCTGGCCACGTGTGGGACGACTTCTTCAACCGCAAGGGGTCCTACTACGAGGTCCGGGCCGACTACACCAACCAGCTGGACCGGCACCACACCGTCAAGGTCGGCGCCGACCTGCAGCGGCACACGCTGCGGTTCTACGAGCACCTGTACCCCACCCGGTTGGGGTACCTGGGCTATGACAACACCGACGTGGTGAACTACGGGTTCGACGCGTTCGGCCGCGAGACCGACGCGGACTTCCTGCCCGACCTGTACGACTCGCTGGGCGTGCTGGTGCCCCGCAGCAGCAACCTCATCGACAACCGCGACAACCAGGCCAAGCACCCGGTGCTGGCGGCGGGGTACATCCAGGACAAGATGGAGTACGAGGGCCTGGTGGCCAACGTGGGGCTGCGCTGGGACTACCTCGCGCCTCGGACCAAGCGGCTGGCCGACCCGTCCCACCCGCTGGACTCCCTGGTGACCGACGCGCAGGGCAACGCCACGTACGTCCCGGTGGGGCACGCGGTGCTCACCGACGCCCAGGCGGCCACCAAGCTCAGCCCGCGCCTCGGGGTGAGCTTCCCGGTGACCGACAAGACCGACTTCCGGTTCAACTACGGCCTGTTCTACCAGCTGCCCAACCTGCAGGACCTGTACACCAACTACGACTACCTGACGTACAAGGTCACCAACGGCGGCTACTACTACGCGTTCGGGAACCCCAACCTGGAGCCGGAGCGCACCACCCAGATGGAGGTGGGCTTCGTGCAGCAACTGACCGAGCGCAGCGCCCTGGACGTAGCGGTCTGGTACAAGGACGTGCAGGGGCTGGAGCAGGTCAAGAACATCCCGGCCGCGCCCAACGGCTACGCCTCGTTCCGCAACACCGACTTCGGGACGCTGCGCGGGATCGACTTCAACTACACCCTGCGGCGGAGCGGCCACCTGAGCGGGTCGGTCAGCTACACCATCTCCTGGGCCCGCGGCACCGGCTCCAACCCGCAGTCCCAGCGCAACATCGCCTGGCAGGCCACGGAGGAGCCCAAGATCGTGGCGGCCCTGGACTTCGACGTCCGGCACAAGCTCACCGCGAACCTGGACATCGAGAGCGACCCGGTCGAGCCCGGCGCCGGATGGAGGAACCTGTTCGCGGACGCCGGAATCAACCTCCTGTTCAACGCCCAGAGCGGCACCCCGTACACCCCGGTCCGGATCTACGACGAGGTGACCCAGCTCTCGGTGGCGAACACGGTGATCGGCGACCTCAACTCGCGCTACAAGCCCTGGAACGTGACCCTGGATCTCAAGGCCCGGAAGGTGCTGAAGGTGTACGAGAAGTCGCAGCTCGAGCTGCAGCTCTACATCTACAACCTGCTCAACCGGTACAACCCCAGCACCGTGTACCTGGGCACCGGAGACCCGTACATCACCGGCTACCTGAACACCGAGTCGGGGCAGAAGCTGTCGGCCTCCGACCAGGTGCTCTACGAGCTCGCGGAGCGCAACCCGCTGAACTTCGACAACCCGAGGATGATCCGGTTTGGCGCCGTGCTGAGCTTCTAGCCGCATCCGGGGAGTTGAGGCGCGGGCCGGCCGCTGGTCCCGCGGGACCCAGGGCGGCGCGAGGCAGTTGAGGGCGGAAGGACTCCGCCACAGTGACCGAAGGAGAGAGCCATGAACCGAGAAAGGTTCGGAGCAGGTTGGGCCGCAGCGCTGGCCGTCACCTTCCTGCTCACGGCCCCGGCGCAGGCGATCGTGGACAACACGACCCAGATTGACGTGAACAGCATCAGCTCGTACGTGACCAACCACAACTCGTACGCCTACAACCTGCCGTTCCAGACGGCGGGCTTCGAGTGGCCCAGGGGCAGCAGCAAGACCGCGGTGTACGCGGCCGGCCTGTGGATCGGCGCGCGGCTGGCCCCCGGCGCGCCGCCCATCGTGAAGGTGGGCGAGTACTCGCAGCAGTGGGGGCCGGGGCCCATGCTGGGCCGCAGCGGACAGGCGGACCAGCCGGGGTTCAAGGTGTACAAGGTCCGGCGCGGGGACACCCCGGCGACCAACCCGGACTACGCGGCCTGGCCGGTGACCCAGGGCGCGCCGGTGGACTCCCTGGGGAACCCCCTGATCCTGGGGGACATGACCCTTTGGTCGGTGTGTAACGACCGCACCCCGAAGCCGCCGGTCAACCGGGCCGGCACGGCGGGCACCGACAGCGCGCGCTCGCTGGGGCTGGAGCTGCAGCAGACCACCTTCGCCTACTCCCGCCTGGGCGCGCTCAACAACGTCCTGTTCGTGAAGTACAAGATCATCAACAAGGGCGGGAGCTACCTGTACGACACCTACGTGTCGCTGTGGGCGGACCCCGACCTGGGCGACGCCAACGACGACCTGGTGGGCTGTGACACCACCCTGTCGGTGGGCTTCGTGTACAACTCGAGCAACAACGACGGGGTGTACGGCGTCGCGCCGCCCTCGGTGGGCTGGGACTTCTTCCAGGGCCCGCTGGACAAGCGCACCGGCAAGCGGCTGCCCATGACCTCGTTCAACAAGTACATCAACGGGACCGACCCGCAGTCCCCGCAGGAGAGCTACAACTACATGCGCGGGCTGAAGCCGGACGGTTCGGTGCTGATTGACCCCACCACCAACCAGCCCACCACCTTCGACGTCTCGGGCGACCCGGTGAAGGGGACCGGCACCCTGGACACCGACCCGGCGGACCGCCGCCTGATGCTGAGCGCCGGGCCGTTCGACATGGCGCCCGGGGACACCCAGGAAGTGGTGGCCGGGGTCATCGTCGGACGGGGCAGCGACAACCTGGCCAGCGTCAACGTCATGAAGCTCCTGGACAAGGAGGCTCAGGCCGCCTACGACGCGAACTTCGACCTGGCCACGCCGCCGCCGGCCCCCAAGGTAGTGGTTCGGGCGCTCAACAACGCCATCGACCTCTCCTGGGACGCCGGCGCGGTGAACGACCATCAGCACAAGGTGTTCTACATCAAGCGCCGCACTTCCGGATCCACGGGGCAGGACACCACCGTGGTGGACACCCTGATCGACGACTACTACTTCCAGGGCTTCAACGTGTACCAGGCGCCCAAGCCGTCGGGCCCGTGGACCAAGCTGGCCACCTTCGACCTGGGCGGCGAGAACGACACGGTGCTGACGATCTACGCCGACGAGCCCGACCCGGTCACCTTCGCGACGCAGCGCGTCCTGGTGCAGAACGGCACCAACTCCGGCCTGCAGTTCCGCTACCACACCGAGACCGACCGGGTGAACGGCGGCCGGATCGTCAACAACAAGCCCTACTTCTTCGCGGTCACGGCCTACAACTACGAGGCCGATCACGCCGTACCCTATTTCGACGCCACCACCGGGACCAAGGTGGGGATCGTCACCGAGTCGCTGGAGAACGACCAGCTGAGCGAGGCGCTGACCATCGTGCCCGCCTCGCGCACGCTGGCCTACCATTTCCCGGCCGACCACAAGACCGGCACCAGCGCCACGCTGGTGAACGTGGCGATCATCAACCCGGACAGCGCCACCGGCCACACCTACCAGGTCCGCACCGTGAACCGGCACCTCATGGACGATGGGCTGCCGGGCACCCGGCTGGCGTGGCTGCTGAAGGACCTCAACACCGGGGTGGAGTCCGACACCCAGGCCAACCTGACCGGGGTGCTCTCGAACCTCGAGCCCCCGGGCAACTTCAAGGCCCTGGTGACCGGGCTGGACTGGCAGGGGCCGTTCGGCGGGCCGTACATCAACGGCTCCCTGGACTACGCCGACGACTTCTTCGGCACCACCCTCGCGCGCGGCGACCTGGTGCCGATCGAGCTGCGGTTCGACCCGGCCAACGGGCAGTTCGGGTACGCCTACCGCCGGCACTCCGGCGAGGACGACAACTACGCCTACGAGGGCTTCGGGACGGTGCCCTTCAAGGCCTATGACGTGTCCGACCCGGCGCACCCGCGCCAGATCAATGTGGCGTTCGTGCAGAACTACGGCGACACCACCGACAACAGCCCGCCGCGGTGGCTGCCGGACGCGAGCGACGTGGGCGGGCGCGAGTACCTGTTCATCCTGAAGTCGTCCTACTCCACCACGCCGCTGGGCCAGTACACCTCGGACGTGATCGCCAACGGCGACGTGGACATGATGTACGCCTTCGCCGCGGCGCGCTCCAGCAACCTGGTCGGGCCGAGCCCGGGGGACCTGCTCTACATCAACGTGTCGGGCCAGGACACCGCCCGGGCCATCTCCGGGGCCGACTACGTGGCCAAGACCGGGGACACCTACGAGTTCCTGTTCCCGCGGCCCGGCCAGATGATCGGCTCGGAGGTCAACAACGACCTCACCAAGATCCGGGTGGTGCCCAACCCGTACTATACGCACTCCATCTACGAGACCAACCAGTTCGGCCGGCGGGTGAAGTTCACCCACCTGCCCAACGTCAAGGTCACCATCCGGATCTTCAACCTGGCCGGCGACCTGGTGCGCACCCTGGTGCGCACCGACGTCAGCCAGGCGGAGATCTACTGGGACCTGCTGAACGAGAGCCAGCTGCCCGTGGCCAGCGGGGTGTACGTCTTCCACGTGGATGCCCCGGGAGTGGGCAGCACCGTGGGCAAGCTGGCGGTCTTCCTCGAGCGCGAGAAGATCAACAACTTCTAGGCGCAACCGGCAGACGGATGTCAAGGACGATAGGAGGCACTGAGTCCATGAAACGGATGGGAGTTCTCGCGGCGCTGGCGTTGCTGGCGCTCGCCGGCTCCGCCCGGGCCGGGAGCGACACGCGCATCGGGACGGCGGGCGCGCCCGAACTCAGGATCCCGGTGGGCACGCGCACCTGGGCCCTGGGCGGGGCGGCCATCGCCGACGTGCAGGGTGCCGAGGCGGCCTTCTGGAACCCGGCGGGAATCGTGCTCTCGGAGCGCAACGAGGTCTACGTCTCGCACATGGAGTACATCGCCGACATGAAGGTGAACTACCTGGCGGCGCTGCTCCGGACCGACGACAACGGCACGCTGGCCTTCTCGGCCAAGGTGCTGAACGTCGGCGACATCATCGTGACCGACGAGTCCAACCCCGAGGGCACCGGGCAGATCGTCTCGCCCAACTTCACCGTGATCGGAGTGAGCTACGCCCGGCGGCTGACCGACCGGGTGGCCTTTGGCGGCACGGTGCAGCTGGTGAGCGAGTCGGTGCTGCAGGAGGCGGCCA
>DATKKS010000010.1:0-14511 GCA_035542815.1 Saccharimonadales bacterium (SeqCode)
GCCCCGGTGGACCTGCGGGAGCGCGCGTGGTTCAACCCGGCCCTGGCCAGCCGCAACTACAACGTGCCCGCGGTGGTGGGCTCGCTGGTGCTGCTGGTGTGCCTGCTGCTGACCTCGCTGGCGGTGGTGCGCGAGCGCGAGATCGGCACCCTGGAGCAGCTCCAGGTGAGCCCGCTGCGGGCGTGGGAGCTGGTCGCCGGCAAGACCATCCCGTTCGCCCTGATCGGCCTGGCGGACATGTTCACGGTGACCGGAATGGCGGTGCTGTGGTTCCGCATCCCGCTGGTGGGCAGCCTGCCGCTGCTGCTGCTGGCCACGGTGCTGTTCCTGCTCTCGGGCCTGGGGCTGGGGCTGCTGGTCTCGACCTTCTCGATGACCCAGCAGGAGGCCTTCCTGTCCACGTTCCTGGTGATGATGCCCACCATGCTGCTCTCGGGCTTCATGTTCCCGGTGAGCAGCATGCCCAAGCTGTTCCAGTGGATCACGCTGCTGAACCCGCTGCGGCACTATCTGAAGATCGTGCGCTCGGTGTTCCTCAAGGGCTCCGGGCTGGACGCGCTGTGGCCCGAGTACGCGGGCCTCCTGGCGCTGGGCTCGGCGGTGCTGGTGATCGCCGCGGTCCGCTTCCGGCGGAGCGCCTAGCCCGCGGTTCCCTCCCGGCTTGGGGCGCCGGGTCCAGCCAGCCCGACCGAGCGGCGCCGACCTGTGCCAGGGTGAACGGAGCACTCACCAGGGCCGCGCTGGCGGCTTCCGCGACACCGCCGTGATCGGCTCGATCTGCTGCGCGGCTGCCTGGGCGGCGGGCTCCCGACGGTGCTGGTCGCCGACGCTTGACGGCGCCCGCCCGCGGCGGCTACGCTGCGGATTGCCATTCCCGGGTGCCCGGATCTCCGGGCGAAGAGGGAAGGGGGTGCGAATCCCCCACGGTCCCGCCACTGTGATGGGCGAGCGGGGTGTCACGCAGCCACTGGCGCCGAGCCGGGAAGGCGACACCGCGCGTCGAGCCCTGAGTCAGGAGACCTGCCCGGGTTGTCGAGGGACACGCCCGCGCCCGCGGGGTGCCCCGCGGCCCGCGCCCACGGAGAGGCCGGGCCGCTCGATCCGCGGAGATCGAAGGTGCCCGCCGCAGTTCCCAACCGGCGCTTCCCGCCGCAGTTCCTGTTCCTGATCCTCCTGCTGCTGCCCCGGGCGGGCTTTGGCGCGCCCGGGGGCGACCCACCCGGCCCCGGATCCCCCGTTCCCGGACCCCCGGGCGGGCGCGCCGCGCCCGGGCCGCCGGCGGTGGTGCTGGACACGGTGGAGGTGTCCGCGCCGCGTCTGGGCGCAGCCGAGCGGCTGCTGCGCGCGCCGGGCTTCTCCACTGCGCTGCGGGCGGGCGCGGGCGCGCCGTTCGCCGGCGGCGCGGCGGCGCTGCTGCAGGAGGCGCCCGGCCTTCACGTCAGCACCAGCGGCGGCCCGGGGGCATTCGCCACGCTGTCCATCCGCGGCAGCTCCGCCCAGCAGGTGGCCTACCTGCTGGACGGCGTGCCGTTGCACTGGAGCGAATTCGGCGCGGTCAACCTCAACGACCTGCCCCTCGAGTCGCTGGCGCGGATCGAGGTGCACCGCGGCCACGTGCCGTTCGCGCTGGGCGTGGAAGCGCCCGGCGGGGCGGTGAACCTCATCAGCGACACCAGCGCCGCGGTCCGCACCCGGGTGCGGCTCGAGAGCGGCTCGTACGGGGACCGGGAGCAGTCCGCGGGGGCCTCCGTGGCGAAGGGCGCGTGGCGCGCGCACGCCACGCTCACCCACGCCACCTACCGCGGCGACTTCACCTACTTCAACGACAACCGCACCCCGTTCGATCCCGCCGACGACCGCACCGAGACCCGGATCAACAACGACCTCGAACGCTGGCGGGGCTCGCTGCTGGTGTCCGGCGCGCGGGCGGGGCTGGGCCTCTACGGCTTCCGCGACGACCAGGGCCTGCCGGGCCTGGGCCACTTCCAGGCCGTCCACCCGCGCTTCCAGAGTTCGGGGGAGGCGGCCCACCTGTGGTGGTCGGCGGCGGGCGATCCGGCGCTGGGCCTGCCCGGCGGGCGGCCCGCGGCGCGGCTCGGCCTGGAGGGCTTCTACACCCGCGGGGACCAGCACTTCCGGGATCCCCAGGGCGAGCTGGGGATGGGCTACCTGGAGTCGCGCAGCACCGACCAGACGCTGGGGGCGCGGCTCTCCGGCGGGCTGCCGGCGGGGGCGGGCCTGGAGCTGGCCGCGACGCTGCAGCAGTCGGTGGAGCACTGGGCCCCGGAGTTCATCACCCCGCGCCGCGCGGCCCGCGGGGCCAACCGCGCCGCCGGCTCGGCCGGGCTGGAGCTGGCGCACCGCGGGGAGCGCCTGGAGGCCTCCGGCGGGGTCCGGGCCGAGTGGTGGGTGGACCGGGGCTCCTCCATTGACCGGCGCGGCGTGCCCACCCCGCCGCTCCCGGGGAGCCTGGAGTCGCGCGGGCTGCCGGCCGCGGGGCTGTCCGTGGCGGTGCTGCCGGGGCTGTGGCTCAAGGGCGACGCGGGGGTCTACCAGCGGCTGCCCAGCATGGCCGAGCGCTTCGGGGTGGAGGGCAGCCAGGTGGGCAACCCGGCCCTCCAGCCGGAGCGCGGCACCAGCCAGGACCTGGGCGTGGCCTGGCGCGCCGGGCGCGGCGGGCTGCGCGCCGAGCTGGAGGCGGCGCGGTTCTGGGGCACCGCCACCGACGTCATCGTGCCGGTGCAGAACTCGCAGCGCACCACCATCCCGCAGAACGCCGGCCGGGCCCAGATCTCGGGCGAGGAGCTGCGCGCCCGCGCGGGCCTGGGCGCCCTGGAGACCCAGGCCAGCGCCACCTGGCTCGCGGCGCTGGACGCCTCGGACAACCCCACCCACGCCGGCAAGCAGCTGCCCGGCCGGCCGGAGTTCGAACTGTTCGCCGAGGCCTCGCTGCACGTCCCGCTGGTGCAGCCGGCGCTGCGGGTGCAGCACGTGGGGCGCAACTGGCTGGAGCAGGCCCACGGCCCGGGCAGCCTGGTGGCCTCGCGCACCCTGTGGGCGGCGGGGCTGACGGCGCCGCTGGAGCGCCTCGGCCTGGCGCTCCACCTGGACCTGGACAATCTCACCGACGAGCGGGCCTCCGACCTCGACGGCTACCCGCTGCCGGGCCGCACGCTGCGGTTGGGCCTCGCCTGGACCCGCTCCGGGCGGCGCCCGGCCGCGCCTTGAAAGGAGCTGTGCCATGAACCGTGCTTCCCGGTTGTGCTTCGGCCTCGCGCTCCTGGGCGCCGCGGCCGCCCCGCCCGCGGGGGCCGCCACTCGCGCGGTGGCCACCGTCACCGACTACGGCGTCAGCGGCAGCGCCGCCGACATCCAGGCCACCAGCCCCTGGACCTACCGCGGGTGCGTGGCCAACGTGTGCAGCGACGCCGTGGTGCGCTTCTACGCGGGCCGCTTCTACGTGGTGAACCGCGCCGGCTGCGACAACATCCAGGTGCTGGATCCGTCCCCCGCCTGGCACACCGCCCAGCAGTTCACGGTGGGCGCGGGCTCCAACCCGCACGACATCGCGTTCGCCTCGGCCACCAAGGCCTACGTGACGCGCTACGACTCGGCCGACCTGTGGATCGTGAACCCCCAGACCGGGGCGCACACCGGCACCCTCAGCCTGGCCGCCTTCGCCGATGCCGACGGCATCCCGGAGATGGACCGGGCCGCGGTGGTGGGCCCGCGGCTGTTCGTGACCCTGCAGCTCCTGGACCGGGCCAACTTCTACGCCCCGACCGGCCCCGGCAAGGTGGTGGTGATCGACACCGGCGCCGACACCGTGATCGACGCCGATCCGGCCACCCCGGGCCGCCAGGCGGTGACGCTCACCGGGGCCAACCCCAACACCACGCTGCAGTTCAACCCCGCCGACCGGCGCCTGTACGTGGGCGAGACCGGCAACTACGGGGTGGCCGACGGCGGGATCGAGCCGCTCGATCCGGTGACCCTCCAGCCGGGCGGCTTCGCGGTGCGCGAGGACTCGCTGCGCGGGGACGTGGGGGAGTTCCGCTTCACCGGCGGCGGGCAGGGCTACGCCATCGTCTCGGACGCCAGCTTCAACACCTCCCTGGTGCGCTTCGACCTGGCCACCCACCGGCGGACCGGCACCGTCTACGCCCCGTCCGGGTTCGTGCTGGCCGACCTGGCCGCGGACGACCTGGGCCAGGTGTGGGTGGCCGACCGCACCGCCACGGCGCCCGGGGTGCGGGTCTTCGACGCCGCCACCGGGGCCCAGGAGACCTCCTCCGCGGTGGCCCTGTGCCTGCCGCCCTTCGGCCTGGCGCTGGACGTGGCGGTCTCGACCGGCGTGCCGGACGCTCCGCCGCGGCCCGCGGCGCTCGAGGTGCGGGCCCCCGGGGGCGCCCTGTTCCGCGGCGCGGCGGAGTTCTCGGTGCGCGGCGGCTCGGGCGCGCGGCGCGCGCGGCTGGTGGACGTGGCCGGCCGGGCGGTGCGGGAGTGGACGCTGCCGCCCGGCCCGGCCGAGGCGCGGCTGCGCTGGGACGGGCGCGCGGCGGGGGGGGCGGCGGCGGCGCCGGGCGTCTACTGGCTGCGGGTGGAGAGCGGCGGGGAGGCGGCGGCCGCCCGGGTGGTCAAGATCGGGTAAGGCGCGGCGCGCCGCGGCCGCCGCTTCGAGGCCCCGTCGCGGCTGGGCAACGGCCCGCGATGTGCTAGAATCTAAGGAGTAGGGACCGACCCGCCCCGGGAGCGGCGCTCGCCGCAGGAAAAGAGGGCACTCATGAAACGCATTCTCATTCTCGGAGCCGCAGGGGCTCTGCTTGTCCTCCTTGCGGCCCCACCGGCGTGGTCCTTTGGCGTCAAGGACGTCATCCAGATGCACCAGGACGGCATCCCCGACCAGCTGATCCTCGAGAAGATCGACCACAGCGGGAAGGTCTTCCACCTCGACCCCGGCGACCTGCGCGACCTGCGCCAGGCGGGGGTCTCGGACAGCGTGATCGTGTTCATGCTTCGGACCGAGGACCAGCCGGGGGGCGAGGAGGAGGGCGGCTACGACCACGCGTACGGCGGCTACTACTCCGGCCCGTTCTACGACCCGTGGTACAACCCCTACTACCCGTACTACTACCCCTATTACGGGAGCGGGCTGTACCTGGACTTCGGCTTCGGCCGCCGGTACGGCGGGTACGGGCGCTACGGGCACTACGGGCGCGGCCGCGTTGACTACGGCCGTGGCTACGGCCGCGGGGGCTCCGGCTCCGGCGGCGGGGGCTACGGCCACGGCGGGTACGGCCGGGGCGGCTCCGGCAACCGGGGCGGCTCCGGCAACCGGGGCGGCGACCACGGCGGCCGCAGTGGCGGCGGCGGGGGCGGCGGGCGGCGCCGCTAGCGGCGGCCCGAAGCGCGGAAACGGTGAGGGGCGCACCTTCGGTGCGCCCCTTCGCGTTGCCCCGGGGTCGGGATCGCCGTAGCATGCGCGGAAGGAAGCGGCATCGCCGCCAAGCTCGCGGGCCAGCTGCGCGGCCTGGTGTCCGCGAGCTGGCCCGAAGGCTGGGGCGCCTCGCGCGCCCCCGGCGCCGCGGCTCCGGCCCGGAGCCCCCTACGCCGCGTACTCCGCCACGAAGTGCTCCGGGTTGAGGCCCTCGCCGGTGGCCCGGCGCAGCGCCTCTTCCCACGGGTGGCTCGCCCCGGGCGCGAACACCTCGCGCCGCAGGTACTCGCCCGCCTCGCGCCGCCCCACCAGCGCCCCCAGCCCGCGGTCCCCGGCCCCCAGCACCTGCTGCGAGACGTGGCGGGCCAGCTGCGAGGCCATCATCTCCCCCAGCAGGTAGTTCTGGTAGTACACCGGCGCCACCGCGAAGTGGATCTTGGCGGCCCAGTCGGGCCGGCTGCGGCCCTCGGGGCGCTGCACCCGCTGGAAGCGCTCCACGTAGTCCCACCACCGCGAGTCGAGTTCCCGGTTGGGGTCGCCGTACAGGTCGCGCTCGAAGTGGCTCATCACCATCACCCAGCGGGTGAGGATGAGCAGCTGCTCGCCGGTGCGCTGGCGCAGCTTCCCGCCCAGCTCGCGGGCCCGGGCCGAGTCCAGCCCGGCGACCCGCTCCAGCCAGGTGGCGTCGCGGGTGAAGCGGCCGTTGAGCATGGCGATGGCCTCGGTGGACAGGATGTGCGCGGGCTCCCGCAGCAGGAACGGCAGGCCGCGGTCCACGTTCCTGTCGTACACCGCGTGGCCCAGCTCGTGCAGCAAGGTCTCCATCCAGCGCTCGTTGGACACCAGGTTGCACAGCACCCGCACATCGTCCCGGCGGTCGATCGCCAGGCAGAACGCGTGCTGGCACTTTCCCGGGCGTTCGTAGAGGTCGGCGCGGGCCAGCAGGTCGTCCACTTCCAGCCCCATGCCCTGGAAGTGCGCCCGGGCCAGCGGCTCGAGCCGGCGGCCCTCGAAGTACTCGTCCAGCGAGAGGCCGCTCGGGGGCGCCTCCTGGAAGAACGGGTCGGAGAAGTGCCACGGGCGGATCTCGGACGGGCGCACCCCGAACCGGCGCGCCAGGCTCTCGTCCAGGCGGCTGCGATAGGCGGCGAACGGCGCCTCCGACAGCTGCTCCAGGCTGTTGAAGGTGCGGAACAGGCGGTCCTCGTCCAGCTCGCCCAGCGCCAGCCCCATGGCGAAAAAGTCGCGGAAGCCCAGCCGGCGGGCCTCGGCGTTGCGCTTGCGGGCCAGCTCGCGCAGGCCGTCCGCCACCTGCCCGCCGATCTGCTTGCTGGCCTCCCAGGCGGCCCGCCGGGTCGCGTTGTCGCTCTCCCGGCGCAGGATCTCCTTGATCTGGTTGTCGGTGACCTGCCGGCCGTCCAGCTCGGCGCGGAAGTTGTTGAACCGGCCTTCGAGGCTCTTCGCCAGGCGCACCAGCTCCTCGATCACCGCGGGGTCCATCTGGTTGCCGAGGTAGGCCAGGTGCAGGCGCTCGAGCTGGCGGGCCAGCAGCGGATCGGACGGGCGGCCCTGGGCCTGGAAGCTGCGGATTTGCTCGAAGTCCTCGCGGCGGCTGTAGTACTTGCGGAGCTGGGCCTCCAGGCGGGCGTTCTCCTCCTCGTCCTCCTTGCAGCCGGTCACGTTGGCCTGCCATTCGGCCTTGGCGTTGGCCACGAACAGGGGCTCCACGGCGCGGGTGTGGGCTTCGATCCAGGCGCTCAGGGTGGGTTCCAAGGGTCACCTCTCGCCGGCGCCGCGGCGCCGGGCAGCTCAGGTTCTTGAGTTCCAGCTCGCGGCGCGGCGGAGGCACGTAGCCTCCGCGGCACGTTCGGCTCCGCGTCCTGCTCCGCCTCGCTGCGATCCGCTCGCGCCTCCGCCGTCCTGGCTGCGGCGCTCGCGGACGCACCTCGGAGGCTACGTGCCTTCGCCGCGCGCCTCAGTAGCCGGCGGCCAGGCCGTCTTTCCGCGGGTCGCTGCCGCCCTCCAGGCTGCCGTTGTCCCGGCGCACGCGGATGATCTGCCCGCCGCCGAAGCCGCCCATGAGGGTGTCGTCGTGCTCGGTGCGGTGCCCGAAGCTGCGCAGGGCGTCCACGCTGGTGCCCGGCACCAGCGGCTCCAGCAGCACCCGCGCTTCCTCCACCCGGAAGCGCGGCAGCTCCAGCGCCCGCTGCACGTCCAGGTCGAAGTCCAGCATCCCGGTGACCACCTGGAGATGGCCCTGCGGCTGCATCGGCCCGCCCATCACCCCGAACACCGCCTCCGGGCCGGCCGCGTCCGGGTCGTCCGGCGGGGCGTCGAAAAGCATCGCCGGGATGATGGTGTGGAAGGGCCGCTTGCCGGGCGCCAGCTCGTTGGGGTGGCCGGGCTCCAGGGTGAAGCCCGCGCCGCGGTTCTGCAGCGCCATGCCGGTGCCGGGCACCACCACGCCCGAGCCGAAGCCGTAGTACAGGCTTTGGATGAAGCTGACCGCGTTGCGTCGCGCGTCCACCGCGCACAGGTACACGGTGCTCTCCCCGCGGGGGATGCCCGCGGTGGGGCGCTTGAGCGCCTGGTCGGGCTGGATCAGCGCCCGGCGCCCCGCCGAGTAGCTCTCGCACAGGAGTTCGGCCACCGGGACCGCCGTGTACGCGGGGTCGGCCACGAATCGGTAGGCGTCGGCGAAGGCCAGCCGCATGGCCTCGATCTCCACGTGCAGCGCGGCCTGCGACAGCGCGCCCATGGAGCGCAGGTCGAAGCCCTCGCAGATGCGCAGCGCCAGCAGCGCGGCCAGCCCCTGGCCGTTGGGCGGACACTCCACCACGTACCGGCCGCGGTAGGGCGCCCACAGCGGGGTCTCCCAGGCCGGCTGGTGGGAGGCCAGGTCCGCCGGGGTGAGGAAGCCGCCGTGCTTCTCGGTCTCGGCCGCGATGGCCTCCGCCATCACCCCCTGGTAGAACGCCTGCGGGCCGCCCTCGGCGAGGACCTTGAGCGAGGTGGCCAGGTCCGGGTTGCGGAAGATCTCCCCCGGCTGCGGGGCGTGGCCGCCGGGGAGGTACACCCGGGCGGCCTCCGGGTTGCTCCGCAGCTTCTCGGTGAGCTTGGCCCATCCGGCGGCGATGACCTCGGTGACCGGGAAGCCCCGCTCGGCGGTCTCGATGGCTGGCGCGAGGCAGCGCGCCAGGGGCCAGCCCCCGGCCTGCTCCAGGAGCGCCGCCCAGCCCGAGACCGCCCCGGGCACGGTGATGGAGCGCCCTCCCAGGAGCGGCACGCGGTCCAGGTTCTGCGCCCGCAGCGCCGCGGCCGAGGCCCGTGATCCCGCGCGGCCGCTGGCGTTCAGGGCCTTGAGGCGCGGCGCGCCCGGGGCGCCCCCGTTGGGCGCGGCGCTCCACAGCAGCGCGAAGGCGTCCCCGCCGATGCCGGTGGACATGGGCTCCACCACGCACAGTATGGCGGCCATGGTGACCACGGCGTCGGCGGCGGTGCCGCCCTCCTGCAGCGCGCGCAGCCCGGCGGCGGCCGCCAGCGGCTGGGAGCACGCGACCATGCCGGCGGTGGAGCGGACCACCGAGCGGCGGGCGAAGAAGGGGAGAGCTGCCTCGGGCGAGGTGTGCAGCGGCATGGCAGGCAAGTTAGCACGAGCGGGGCCGGGACAAAAGCCGGCCGGCGCCGTCCCGCGGGCGTCACTTCGGGGCGCCGCTGGCCTCCCCGGTGGCGGTGCAGACCACCGGCCCGCACCCGGTTGCGCCGGTGTAGACGGTGCACTCGGCGTCCCCGACCCGGGTCGAGGTGAAGCGCACCACAATGAACCCCGCCTCGCCGGGCGCGAGCCCGTACGAGGGGCTGCCCACGAAGCTGAACGCGGTGCAGTCCGCCCCCAGCGACGCCGTGCCCAGGAGGATGCCGTCCGCGGCCACGTTGCGGATGACGAAGCTCCGGTCCATCAGGGAGCCCACCTGAACGGGGCCGAACTTCAGGGTGTCCACCGAGACCCAGCAGCGGGTCTGCGGGATGTTGCCCTTGCACACCACGTCGTAGCACGCGCGGCACCCGGTGCTGACGGTGCAGGCCTGGTACAGGGGGCTGCTCGCGGCCCCCCCGCCCGCGGGCCGGGGGCCCGGCCGGCCGGGCGCCGGCTGCGGGGCGGCGCCGGGCTTCGGGGTGAACCGCACCGTGAAGCTCTGCGACTGTCCCGCGGCCAGGCTGTAGTCCAGGGCTCCCGAGACGCTGAACGTCGTGCACGGCGCGGAGACCGTGCCGTTCAAGACGCCCCCGCCGGTGTTGGTGATGGTGAAGTCGCGGTCGGCCCACTCGCCCACCAGCACGGTGCCGAAGTCCAGGTAGGTGGGCTGGACCCGGCACGCGGGCGGGACCCGCGCGGTCGCGGCGCACCGCACCGCCCCGCAGCCGCCGCTCCCGACCCGCAGCGAGCACGGCAGGCTCCCGCCGGCCAGCGGCGCGCAGCGCACGGTGATGGTCTCCGACTGCCCGGCCGCGAGGCGGTAGGACGCCGGACCCACGAGGCTGTACCCGGCGCACCCCGCGGTCACGCTCCCGGTGAGCGTGTCGCCGCCGGTGTTGGTGATGGTGAAGGTGCGATTGGCGTACTGCCCCACGTCCACGGTGTCGAAGTCCAGTTCGGCGACGCTGAGGCTGCACGCCGGGGCGGCGGGCGGGTTCGGGGGAGTGGTGGTCCTGGACTTGCCGCAGGCCAGCGGGATGGCGAGCGCGCCGATGAGGGCCGCGCAGGCCACGAGACGGGACGGGCGATGGCCACGCATGGGGCGCCTCCCAGGTCGAGCGATCGCGCAGGTGCCGTCCGGGGAGGGGTCGGCGCAGGTTGTCAGCCGGATGCTACCTCGGCTGCGGGCACGGTTCAACCCCGGCCACCGCTCCCCGCGCCCCGCGGAGGGACGTGTCCCCCGCGGCGGCCGCCTGGGCCAGCGAGCGCGCCATGGCCTCGAAGCGCGCTGCCAGGGCCGCGTCGCCGCGCCTGGCGGCCTGCCCGGCGGCCGCGCCGAACGTCCGCAGCGCGACCACGACGTCCCCCAGCCGGACCTGGCAGGCGGCCAGGCGCAGCCAGGTCTGGGGGCTCTCCGGGCGGCGCTCGGCGTCGTGCTGGAGGATGGGCAGGGCCCCGGCGTCGTCGCCGGTCAGGGCCAGCAAACGGCCCAGGTGGTCCTCCGTCGGGGCGTCGTCCGGGCTCCGCGCCAGCCGCTCCTGCAACCGCGGCACGGCCTCCGCGGCGATGGCGCAGGTGACGGCCCGGTCCACCCGCTGCAGCCCGAGCCGGGGCATGCGCAGCCTCGCGCGGGCCCCGCCCTGCGGCAGCCGCGCCAGCAGCCACCAGCCGTCCCCGAGGCGGGCAGCGTAGGCCTCCACTTCCGGCCGCTCCGCCTGGAACAGCTGAGGGAGCAGCCGCGGCTCGTCCGCCCGCCACAGCAGGCGTGCGCTCTCCAGATCCCACAGGTCCACGCCAGCCTGCCGGGCGTACTCCAGCGTGGCGTGCTTGCCGTGCGCGAGCATCTGCGGGCCCACCGAGCGGGAGTGGGCCACGTGGGCGTCGGTCAGCCCCAGGCGGTCGAGGGTGCGGACGTCCGAGAGATAGGGGACCACGCCCACGCAGTCCATGGCCACGTAAACATCCCGGGGCAGCACCCCGCGGGCCACCAGTTCGGCCAGCTTGCGGGCCTCGGGCTCCATGGCGGCGAGGAACATCCGGTGCTCCTCCGCGCGCACCCCCACGAAGTGCTCGGTGATCCCGTCCAGCAGCTCCCGGTGGAGCCCGGCCAGAAGCCGCAGGCCGGGGAGCCGGTAGAGGAAGTCGCGGCCGGGATCGAGGAACCCGGCCGCCTCCGGCTGGCCCCGGGCGCGCCCCGGAAAGCCCGGCAGCCAGGTCCCGGGGAACTGCGCGTGGGACTGCCACGGCAGCTCCACCAGGCCCGCGAGCACCACTACCGCCCACGGCAGCGCCAGTAGGCGCCACGCCGGCCGGGCGGCCAGGTAGCGCAGCCCGTCCGCCAGCAGCAGGAACAGCAGCGGGAAGTAGAAGTCCACCATCCGGTACTCGAAGTGGTCGCCCCCGACCGCGGCCACGTAGACCGCGTGGGGCAGGATGAGCGTGCCGGCCAGCAGCGGCACGTGCAGGCTGGCCCGGCTTCGGTGGTACAGCACCGCTGCGATCAGGAGCGGGATCCAGGCCCAGGCCGAGTACTCCAGGCCGAAGGCCGCGAGGTACTTCCCGCCCAGGCTCCACCAGGTCTGCCCGGCCACCTTGGCGTAGTACGTGTTCGGCAGCCACTGGCCGTAGTAGGCCAGGCGGAAGGCGAAGTGGGCCGCCACCAGCAGCACCCCGGGCGCGGCCCGGGCCGCGAAGGCCGCCGGCCGCAGCCGCCCCCGGCGGGCCAGCAGCGCGCCGGCCACCCCCAGCGCGCACACCAGCAGCAGCGCGCCCTCGGGCCGGGTGAGCTCCGCCAGGCCGAAGAACAGCGCGGCCAGCGGCAGGCCCGGCGGGCGCCCGGCCAGCTCGGCCTCGAGTTCCTGGACCAGGCGCACCGCCCCGGCCACCAGCAGCAGCTCGAACAGCCGGGTCTCCAGGCCGCTGGTGCTCCACACCGCCACGCTCCGGTCGAGCGCCAGGCACAGCGGCGCGAAGAGTGCGACCCACGCCGGCGCCCCGGCCGCCCGGGCCCGCCAGGCCGCGGCCGCCAGCAGCAGCCACAGGCCCACCGTGGCCGCGAGGCTCAAGGCCTGCGCCGCGCGCTCCGGCGCCACCCCCAGCAGGTTGAACCCGGCCAGCAGCACCACCCACAGGAAGTTGGTGTAGCCCTCCACGCGCTCGTAGCCGGGGTTGAACACCAGCCCGTGGCCGTGGGCCAGGTTGCGGGCGTAGCGGAAGGAGATGAAGGCGTCGTCGGTCTGGAAGGCGTACCGGGCGGCGTGGGCCAGCAGCAGCGCCAGGGCCAGCAGCAGGCCGGCCGCCAGGAGCCACCGCCCGCTCGGAGCGGGCGGGGCGGCGGGGGGAGCCGGCTCGCGGGGGGGGCGCGCCGGGGGTGATGGAGGTCCGCGCCGGTGCCGTGCCATGGCGCCTTCTAGAGTACGCCTCCCCGGCGGTTCGTGCAGCCAGGATCGAGTGTGCTAGACTGGAGCGTCTGCTCGAGATATCCCGTGCCCACGGCGGCGCCCCCCGGCGCCGCGATCTTCAGGAGACCGGCAGTTGATCCTCCGCACCGACCTCCGCAACATCGCCATCGTGGCCCACGTGGACCACGGCAAGACCACGCTGGTGGACGCCATGCTGTGGCAGAGCGGCACCTTTCGCGCCAACGAGCAGGTGCAGGAGCGGGTGCTGGACTCCTACGACCTGGAGCGGGAGAAGGGCATCACCATCCTGGCCAAGAACACCTCGGTGCGCTTCGGCGAGCACAAGATCAACATCGTGGACACTCCCGGGCACGCCGACTTCGGCGGGGAGGTGGAGCGCACCCTGACCATGGTGGACGGGGTGCTGCTGCTGGTGGACGCCTCCGAGGGGCCGCTGCCCCAGACGCGCTTCGTGCTGATGAAGGCGCTGGAGCTGAAGCTCTCGCCGGTGGTGGTGATCAACAAGATCGACCGCAAGGACGCCCGGCCGCAGGAAGTGCTGGACGAGATCTACGACCTGTTCATCGACCTGGACGCCGACGAGCACCAGCTGGACTTCCCGGTGCTCTACACCAACGCCCGCGCCGGGACCTGCCGGCTCTCGCCGGAGGCGCCCGAGACCCGGCTGGGGCCGCTGTTCGAGACCATCCTCGAGGCCATCCCCGCGCCCCGCCACGACCCGGACAAGCCGCTGCAGTTCCTGGTCACCACGCTGGACTACGACGACTTCGTGGGCCGCCTGGCCATCGGGCGGATCGTCAACGGGACGCTCCGCCACCAGCAGCCGGTGCTGCTCCTGGCGCGCGACGGGCGGCAGATCCCGGGCAAGGTCACCGCGCTGTACACGTTCGAAGGGCTCAAGCGCGTGCCGGTGCAGGAGGCGAAGGCGGGGGAGATCGTGGCCATCGCCGGCATCTCGGAGCTGGGGATCGGGGACACCCTGACCGACCCCGAGCAGCCCGAGGCGCTCCCGCCGATCCACATCGACGAGCCCACGGTGTCCATGATCTTCAGCATCAACACCTCGCCCTTCGCCGGCCAGGACGGGAAGTACGTCACCAGCCGCCACCTGCGCGAGCGGCTGGAGAAGGAGGCGTTCGCCAACGTGGCCATCCGGGTGGAGCCCACCGACTCGCCCGACGCCTTCAAGGTCTCCGGGCGCGGCGAGCTGCAGCTGGCGATCCTGATCGAGATGATGCGGCGCGAGGGCTACGAGGTCTCGGTGAGCCGCCCGGAGGTCATCACCCACACCGACAACGGGGCGGTGCTGGAGCCGATGGAGCAGGTGGTGATCGACTGTCCGGAGGAGTTCGTGGGGGTGGTGACGCAGAAGCTCGGGCCGCGCAAGGGCCGCATGACCCGGATGGTGAACCACGGCACCGGCCGGGTCCGCCTGGAGTTTCGCATCCCCTCGCGCGGGCTGATCGGCTTCCGCAGCCAGTTCCTCACCGACACCCGCGGCACCGGGCTGCTGAACCACATCTTCGACGGTTACGAGCCGTGGCAGGGCCCGATGCCGACGCGCAAGACGGGGGCGATGGTGGCCGACCGCCAGGGGCGCGCCACCGCCTACGCCATCGAGCACATGCAGGAGCGCGGGGAGGTGTTCCTCTCGCCCGGCGAGAACGTGTACATGGGCATGGTGGTGGGGGAGAACGCGCGCGAGAACGACATGGACGTGAACATCACCAAGGAGAAGAAGCTCACCAACATGCGCGCGTCCACCTCCGAGGACACCACCAAGCTGATCCCGCCGCGGGTGCTGAGCCTGGAGCAGACGCTGGAGTTCCTGGCGGACGACGAGCTGGCGGAGGTCACGCCGCGGTTCCTGCGGGTGCGGAAGCGGGTGCTCGACCCGATGTACCGGCCGCGCAAGAACGCGGTGCCGGGGGCGTCGTAGGGGCGCCTGGCCATGC
>DATKKS010000011.1:0-6889 GCA_035542815.1 Saccharimonadales bacterium (SeqCode)
CCGCGGCCGTCGGCCCCGGCTCGTACAACTTCCTGGACTCGCTGTACCTGCTGAGCACCCTGTCGGGGGACACCGTGGGGGTCTCGGGGGGGGCGCTGATCACCGACGCCCGTCAGATCGACAACTACGTGCGCTGGGGCCTGGGGGCGCAGTACCACCCCACGGCGCGCAGCACCCTGGCGGCGGACTACAGCCGGTTCACTTCGGAGCGGTTGGTGGACGGAGTGATGTGGGCGCCCGACTACCGCACCTTGCGGGTGGGGGGCGAGTACCAGCTTTCCGAGCGCGTGGCGGTGCGCGCGGGGTACGCGCGGCTAAGCCAGGACGAGGACCGTAACAAGTTGATTGACAAGCGGGAAGGCCACGAGATAACCTTGGGTCTAGGGTACACGCGGGACGGTCGCAAGAGCATGGAACTCGTGTACCTGACCGGCAACTTCACGTCTGATTTTGCCGACCCCTCCCATTTGGAAGTCCAGGAGCGGGGCCTGCATCTGTACGGCCGGCTGAGTTTCTAGCTCCCGGAACGACCCCTCCCCCAGTGACCTCTCCCGTCTTGTGGTGGGTTTGCGGACACCCACCTGAGGTGTCAAGGCGATATCCGTGGGCAGGACCCCCGACCGGGTCCCGGCCCCCGCGGCCTTCGGTGCCGCGCTCCGATTGCCGGGGCCCGAGCGTGGCGGCGCCGGGGTCGGTGAGGACGAGAGGAGTGAGAGCCCAAATGCGCAGCTTGATCCACAAGAGCGGCTCGTGCCTGGGTGTCCTGGCGATCCTGCTCGCGTTCGCCGCGGTGTCTCAGGCCCAGGAAGCCCGCAAGCTGAACCCGGGCAAGGCGGCCAAGATCGTGGTGCGGGTCACCGAGAAGGGCGCGCCGTGGAGCGCCGGGGCGGTGACCATCCCCGAGCTCAAGCAGGGCGCCAACCTGCCCGCCGACGGCACGGCCTCCTTCAACGTGCCGCCCGGCACGTACACCGTGCAGGTGCGCGGCCAGGGGGTGAAGGCCGACCCCAAGACGGTAGTGGTCGGGCCGGGCCAGACGGTGAACGTGGACATCGCCGTGCTCAGCGGGGTGGCCAAGACCCTCGCCGAGATCAGCGTCGTGTCGAACCGGGAGGTGCTGCGCAAGACCTCCTCGGACGTGCGCCAGAACGTGCGCGCCTCCGACGTCACCGAGAAGCCGGTGGACAACCTGATCCAGGCCATCTCGCTGAAGGCCGGGGTGGTCAACAACGCCACCGGGCTGCACGTGCGCGGCGGCCGGTCCGGCGAGGTCAAGACCACCATTGACGGCATCATCGTGTCCGACCCGCTGTTCGGCGGCCTGATCTCGACCACCAACCTGGGCTTCGACAACGCCGACCTGCTGCTGGGGGGCCTGGACGCCGAGTACGGCAATGCCCTGTCCGGCGTGCTCGCGGTGCAGACGCGGGAGGGCCGGGACAAGTTCGAGGGGCAGGTCCAGTACCACACCGACCGGTACGGCGACGACCGCAAGACCTACGACAACTACACCCGGCTGTCGCTGGGCCTGGGCGGCCCGACCCCGCTGAAGAAGCTGACCTACTTCGTGTCCTACGACGGGATCTTCAGCGACACCTATCTGAAGACCCTGGCCACCCAGCGCCGCTCGCGGCTGCTGGACTTCATCTCGTTCGGCCCGCGGCAGGACGACGAGGGCAACTTCCAGGGCAAGCTGGCGTACCGCTTCGGGCATGACGACGCCATGAAGATGACCGCCGAGTACATCAGCAACCGGTCCGTGGCCGGCCAGTACAACCTCATGTGGAGCCGCCAGGGCTACGTGCTGGTGGTCCCGGAGACCACCTTTGTCAATCCCAACCTGACCGGCGTGGGCAAGCGGGACGCCTCCAACATCAAGCGGATCAACAAGCGCTATGACGTGTGGAGCCCGGTGCCGGACCCGAACCCGTACGTGCAGTACGGCCAGGCCCCGGGGCTGCACGACCCCGGCGCGTACTGGGAGTACTACAACGCGGCGGACCACTTCCCGATCAACCATGCCGGGTTCGACCTATACAAGCTGACCTTCCAGCAGCAGCTCTCGGACCGCACGGTGTGGTCGGCCAAGGCGAGCCGCTATCAGTTCGACAACCGCTACGGGGTGGAGCAGGACGGGCGAGCGCTCGCGCCCGGCGAGTACGACGTGCAGCGGCCGGACTACTTCTCCGACTACCTGGGCGGGCTGTTCTGGGCCACCCACGGGGACTACCCGGTGTACACCGAGAGCCACACCGTGGTGTACACCATGAAGTCGGACATCACCTCCCGGCGCGGGGACTTCACCCCGGGCCGCACCAACGGCCACACCCTCAAGGCCGGCGCGGAGCTGGTCTACAACCAGGCCCGCTCGCTGCAGCTGTTCGACCCCAACGCGTTCGTGGGCACCAGCGGGCTGCCGGGGGCCAGCCGGAGCGAGATCACCGCGTACAACCCCGAGGGCTCCGGCTTCATGCAGGACCGGTGGGAGTACGAGGGCATGGTGATCAACGCCGGCCTGCGCTACGACTTCTTTTCGCCCGGGCCGCAGATCCCGGACTCGGACCTGCCCAGCGGCAAGCGCTTCAAGACGCAGTTGAGCCCGCGGCTGGGAGTGGCCTATCCGGTGTCCGACCGGGACGTGTTCAGCCTGCACTACGGGCGCACCTACCAGACCCCGGACCGGCTGTACGTGTTCGAGAACCGGGGCTCGCGGAGTTCCGTGGCCACCCAGGGCAACCCGGACATCTCGCCCGAGACCAACATCTCGTACCAGGCCGCGGTGCAGCACATGTTCAGCCGGGACATCTACGGGCAGTTCTCGGTGTTCTTCAAGGACATCTTCGGGCTGCTGACGGTGCGCCAGAAGCAGGACCCGACGTCCGGCAAGCTGGTGGCCTACTACACCAACGGGGACTACGCCTCCTCGCGGGGCTTCGAGGTGACCCTGACCAAGCGGATGAGCCACCACTTCTCCGGGGAGATCAACTACACGTACGGCATCGCCACCGGGGTGGCCAACGACCCGGCGGACGCCACCAACTTCCTGAGCGGCGGGCAGCTGTACCTGCCCATTGACGAGCAGCCGCTGGACTGGGACATCCGGCACAACCTGTCGGCCCAGCTCAGCGTGAAGAACGAGGGCAGCTGGGGCGTCAACCTGATCTGGCAGTACTCCTCCGGCCGGCCGTACACCCCGCACACCCGCTACGAGGACAAGCTCGACCCGAAGGTCATCAACTCGCTGCGGCTGCCCAGCACCAGCGACCTGTCGGTGACCGCCGACAAGTACTACCGGATCTGGGGCCACGACATGACCTTCTTCGTGGACGCGCGCAACCTCCTGGACGCGCAGAACATCGCCAACATCGCCCAGTCGACGTACCCCAACCCGTTCGTGGGCTTCAACGAGAACGCCAGCCTCAACCCGTACGACGTGTACTTCAACGAGACGGGCAAGGCCGGGGGAGCCTTCCTGTACGACCCGTTCCGCACCGGCCACCCGGTGTGGTACCCGCTGAACGACCCGCGGGTGTTCGATGAGGGCCGCTACGTCCGGGTGGGCGTCGGGGTGTCGTTCTAGCCGTCCCGGGCAGCCGGGACGAGGAGAGATCGAGATGCATCGTCACGGGAGATTCTGGCCCTCGCTGTGGATCCTGGCGGTGGTGCTCTGCGCGGCGGCTCCGGCCGCCCGGCCGCAGGGCGCGCCGGCGCTGGACGATGCGGAGGCCCGCTTCCTGGCCAAGCACGCCCACCCCGCGGGCGGCGGCGACGTGGGAGACGCCCGCGGCCGGGCCCGGCCCCAGATCTACGAGTTCGAAGCCGGCAGCGGCGGGCTCCACAGCATCGGCCAGGTGTGGATGCACATGGACAACACCAACTACTCGCCAGGGAACATCTGGTGGGCGGTGAGCCCCAGCCTGAGCGCCGATCCCGGCATGCAGTGGCCCGGCAACAGCGGGGTCGAGTACCTGTTCTACAGCGGGCTGTGGATCGCCGGCAAGGACAAGGACGGCATCCGCCGCAACGACGAGTACGACGAGCTGCGCGGCGAGCTGGCCGACTTCGCCAAGACCCGGCACGCCTACGAGGGCATCCCGCACGGGGCCCGCGGCGCGGACGACGACGCCGACGGCAAGGTGGACGAGGACTTCCTCAACGGCAAGGACGACGACGGCGACGGGCTGATCGACGAGGACTACGGGGCGATCTCCCCGGACATGTGGTGCACCGAGATGCTGGACTACACCCCCGAGGCGCTCAGCGATCCCACCTACGGCGAGCCGCACGTGGCGCTGGGCCTGCGGGTGCAGCGGTCCTCCTACGCCTGGAGCACCCCGGGCGGGAGCGACTTCGTGGGCGTGCACTGGGAGATCACCAACATGACGCGCCTGCTCGAGGGAGTGGGGCGCGCCATCGACTCGGTGTACGTGGGCGTGTACTGGCGGCCGTCGGTCGGGGTGCGGACCGACCAGAACTTCACCCAGGACGACCTCCTGGGCTACTTCGAGGTCGCCGCCGACGGGGCCACCCACCCGGACGTGCTGCTGAACGACCCCCTCCGCCCGGACCGGGCCTCGCACGAAGACTCGATCCTGCACATCTTCTGGGACTGCGACAACAACGGTGACGACGGCAAGGTGCTGGGCGCGGGTGCGGTGATGCTCCTGGGCGCCACGCGCTTCCCGTTCCTGGGCTTCAAGGCGAACCTGTCACCCGACGACATCGCCAACGACGATTACGGCTACGCTCCGCGGCACACTTCCGTGCACACCTACCGGTGGTTCCGCACCTCGGTGCCCTACGCCCAGGGCGGGCGGCCCACCACCGACGAGGAGTGGTTCGACGCCATGTCCAACGATACCAAGAAGCAGCTCGAGTATCCGGACATGGACAACACCGGATCCTACCGGGCGATGTTCTCGGTGGGGCCGTACCTGAAGCTGCCCGCGGACAGCACCATCCAGCTGGACGTGGCCTACTGCGTGGGCAAGTGCGACTACACCGGGAAGGCCAAGCAGCTGGTCCCGACCCACATCGACGACTTCACCATCTTCCGGGAGAAGTTCGGCACCGACGTGAGCCAGAGCCTGCTGCTGTCCTGCCAGGAAGCCTGGAAGGCGTGGAAGGGCACGTTCAAGGCCAACTCGCGCTACTCGGTCGATCCCGGGAAGCACGCGTGCGGCTCGCCCAAGAGCTTCACCAACCCGGGCGACGCCGGGCGCGAGACCTGCATCATCGGGCCGCTCGGGAAGCAGATCCAGTACCGGGACTGCCAGGATCCGGAAGGCGAGTACCGCGAACTCAGCGACCAGCACTGCACCTGGTTCGACATGGACTGCGACACCTCCACCGGAGTGTGCGACCTGTTCAACGTGCCGCTGGTGGACCACGTGACCTGGATCGGGTCCTCCCCGCCGGTGCCCCCGCGCACGCGGGTGATCCGCGGGGACCGGCAGGTCGAGGTGCAGTGGGACGACATCGCCGAGAAGATCCCCAACCCGGGCAAGGTCAGCTCGAGCGGCGCGACCGACATCCTGGACTTCCAGGGCTACCGCCTGTACCGCGCGGCGGGCTGGAAGCGCGACACGGAGACCGGCCCCAACGGCCCGTCCAACGACCTGTGGGAGCTGGTGGGCGACTGGGCCAAGGGCCCCGGCGCGGTGGCGGGATCCTACGTGGACTCGGTGCGCAACCCGAGCATGCCGGACGACTCCACCACCTGGGACAACACCGTGACCTGCCCGGTCCACCGGGGGGCCCCGTGCCACGTCCACCAGGTGGGCTTCTACCACTACGTGGACCGGAGCGTGCTGAACGGGTTCCGGTACTTCTACGCGGTGACGGCGTACAACTCCACCAACAAGCCCAACCCGGTTACTCCCCTGGACACCGTGTCCCAGCAGGAGACGGGGCGGTCGGCCACCGACGCGAGCGTGGTGATCCCCCGGACCGACTGCGCCCCCGACGTGAACCACATCAAGGTGGTGCCCAATCCGTACCGCTTCCACGCGGCCTGGGACCTGCGGGGGAGCGCGTCCGACCCGACGGGCACGCACGTGAACTTCAACCACCTGCCGTGCGGCAACTTCACGCTGCGGATCTTCACGGCGGCGGGCGATCTGGTGCGGACCTTCACGCAGGCGGACGCCAGCGGCGGAGGGACGGTGGAGTGGAACCTGGTGTCCCGCAACGGGCAGGACATCAAGGGCGGCATCTACGTCTACTCGGTGGAATCGGACCGCGGGCACACCGTGGGGCGGTTCATCGTGATTCGATGAATTCGTGGGAGTTCTCGGAGGAGGTCGACTCGTGAAACGTTTCCTTGCGGTGCTGTCGCTGCTGGCCGTGCCGTTCACCGCGGCGCAGTCGGCCGACATCTTCGAGAAGGTAGGCACGTACGACGCCGTGTTCCTCAAGATCGGCGTGGGCGCCCGCGCGGCCGGCATGGGCGACGCGTTCGTGGCGGTGGCCGACGACGGCTCCGCCTCCTACTGGAACGCGGCCGGGATCGCGCGGGTGGCGCGGACCGAGCTGATGTTCAACCACAACAGCTGGATCGGCGGCCTGCTGGCGGACCACTTCGCGTACGTGTTCAACATCAAGGGCATCCCGGGCAACTGGGCGCTGGACGCCCGGTCGCTGTCCATGGACCGGCAGGACGTCACCGACCCCTACCACCCGGAGGGCACCGGGCAGACCTTCGACGCGGGCTACGCCGCGTTCGGGGTGACCTACAGCCGGTTCTTCACCGACAAGTTCTCGGCCGGGGTCAGCGCGCGGCTGGTGACCGCGGGCCTGGCGGAGAGCGACTGGCGGACGGTGACCTTCGACGTGGGCTCGCTGTACGACGTGGGCCTGGGCGGCATCCGGATCGGGATGGTGATCCAGA
>DATKKS010000012.1:0-20249 GCA_035542815.1 Saccharimonadales bacterium (SeqCode)
GTGGGCGGCGGGCGCGGCCCGCGGCCGGGGGAGATCTCCCTGGCCCACAACGGAGTGCTGTTCCTGGACGAGCTGGCCGAGTTCCCGGCGCACATCCTGCAGCTCCTGCGCCAGCCGCTGGAGGAAGGCCGGGTGGTGATCTCGCGGGTCGCCTCGAGCGTCGAGTTCCCAGCGAGGTTCATGCTGGTGGCGGCGACGAATCCCTGTCGTTGCGGGCAATTTGGAGATCCCGACAAGCCGTGCCGCTGTACACCGCTCGACGTCGAGCGCTACCGGTCCTCGATCTCGGGGCCGATCCTGGACCGGATTGACATGGAGGTGCCGGTACCGGCGGTGCCGTTGCGGGAGATGCTGGCGCGGGAGCCTGGAGAGGCGAGCGCGGCGGTGCGGGCGCGCGTGGAGATGGCGCGGCGGGTGCAGTGGCGGCGCTGGCGCGGCTGCGGCGCGCGCACCAACGCCGAGATCCGGCCCGAGTCGCTGCTGGCGCGCGGGCAGTTCGATGCTTCAGCGATGGAGATGGCAGCGCGATGCGCCGAGAAGATGAAGCTCTCCGCGCGCGGGTATCACCGCTTGCTGCGGACCGCGCGGACGGTGGCCGATCTGGCGGCGTGCGAGGACGTGCGCGCAGAGCACGTGGCGGAGGCGGCGGGGTTCCGGAGTTCCCTCGGAGACAGGAGCTAGGCCTGCGGCGCACGGAAACGCCGCACGGCGCTCATCGGTATAGATCCTTCAGCCGCCCCCACGTGGTCGGCTTCGTGGGCACCGTAGGGCCTTCGCACAGACTCCCGCCCAAGGGTGGGCCGCATTCCGCGTTGCTGCGCCTGTACAGCGTCGAGTTCGCGTTGAATCCTGCGTAATCGATGTTACCGTCTCCATCAATCAGCGCCAGAGGGCCCCACAACATGTCATGGCCGCCACACGGGGATACCTCGCACGGGGTAAAGAAGAGGCCCTGGGGGCCCGAAGGGTCGCCCAGGTCGCCAGCGCACTCAGTCGGCCCGCCCAACGCGGTGCCGCGCACGTCGAACTTGATCGCCCACAGTCCGTAGGCCACGTCGGGGTTCCGTGCGGCACCCGCCGAGCCTTCCGCGTGGAACCACAAGTAGCCGATTTGGTTCGTGGGTAGACCACATGCGCTCGGCCCGAAGTACTCCTGGTTGCGGCTCACGACGAGGTCAGGAATCGCCGGCCCTGTGGAGAAGGCATTGGGATAGAACCCACCCGGGCCTCCCACCTAGAAGGCCCAGTTGCCGTCGTTGCAGCCGCCGGTCCCGTTTCCTCGCCAGGCGCTCGCGAGCGGAGGACCACCGCAGGGGAACATCCGAATCCCGATGTCCACGCCGCGCAAATCGCGGACGCCATCGACCACGACGATAAGTTCAGGAGTTCCGCTCGTAGCTCCGAATATAGTGTCCGTCCCTGCCGAGGTGCCAACCTGTCAGAACATGTGGGCGTGTGCACCTGCATTCGCTCCGGCCCTGAGTTCCGCTGACGTGGCGGCCAGACCGACTCCGATCACAAGGACGCACATGACGACGCGCTTCATGGAATCACCTCCGCAAGCCGTTCCGACCTGCCTCTTTTCGGCTTTGCCATACGATGCGTACAGATCCAGACGTCGATCCGCTGGAATCGAAGGCTCACCTTGGCAGCACTACCTCAACGAGCACCTGGCCGAGGCGGCGGGGTTCAGGACGACGACCCCTCGGAACGAGTGACGCCCATCCCCTTCTCTCCCACGGCCCGGGACGCGAACGTCTCCCCGGCCCAGGGCACCCGCTCCTGAGCACCGAGAGACGCGCGGGATTACGCCGTCTGCTGAGCGGGGTCTTGTTGGCGCCGCAACATGAGCAATGTGAGATCGTCACGCAGCGGAGCCCCGCCGGTGTGGGCATCGACCCGGCGAAGAATCTGCTTTCGCAAGTCCGCCAGCTGCATCGAGCGGGCTGCCGAGATGCTCTCGAGCACTCGCTCGACGCCGAACAGCTCCCCCGCCGGGCTGGCCGCCTCGGTCAGGCCGTCGGTGTAGATCAGCAGGGCGTCGCCGGGCCGCAACAGCGCCGATCCGCTCTCGAATCGGGACTCCGGGAAGGGACCCAGGGGTGGCCCGCCGCGAACCGGGAGTTCTTCGGTCCCTCCGTTGTCGGCGCGGATGACCAGCGGCGGATCGTGGCCGGCCAAGGCGTAGTCCAGCCGGCCGGTCTCCGGTTCCAGGAGGACCAGGCAAACGGTGACGAACAAGCCCTCCGGAAGGGTAGCTGCGAGTCGCCGGTTGAACTCGGACAGCAGCTCATCCGGCGAGGAAGACCCATTCGAGGCAATGCTCAAGAGCATGCGCGTCATGGCCATGACCACCGCGGCAGGCGCCCCATGTCCGGAGGCATCCGCCACCAGGATGCCCACCCGCCTGTCGGCCACCGTCATGAAGTCGTAGTAGTCACCCCCGGCGCGCGCGCTGGTCGCATAGTACGGCTCCCACTCGTATCCGCGAAGCTCGGGCGGCCTGCGGGGAAGCAGCTTCCTCTGCAGATCCCCGACGTTCAACATCTCCCGGTCGAGCGCGCCGTTGAGCCGGCCGAGCTCTTCCGTGAGAAGCCTCTGCCTCTGGAGCAGTTCGCGCCCCTTGGATGCCGCGCCCGCAGCGGCCAGGTAGATGGCCGTCTCCGAGGCGAGGTTCCAGAAGAAGATGTGCACGCCGGAGTACGGCTTGCCGACGAGGAGATACGAGGTCGTCCAGGAGGTGCTGCTCAGGAGCGCGAGGAGCAGTCCGGCCCTGCGGCTCAGAAACCACGCGCCGAAGAGCACCGGCAGGACGTAGAAGAGCGATGCGGAGACCTGATCCTTGGTGAGGTAGTCCCAGATGAAGCCGACCAACGTGCCCGCCAAGGCCAGCGCCACCCGGACCGGCCTCCGAGACCAGAGATCTCGAAACCAGGGCCCGGGACTTGAAGAGCTGATGTCGGCCGTCATCCCTGGAACTGCGCCTCCCTGCGCGCAGCGGCACTGAAGCCGGCCCCCCTCTACTGCCCCATGTACTGCGCGTGGACGTACACGCCCAGGTGCACGTTGTAGACGATGTACCATCCTATGTGGTCCGGGTCGTCGTACACCACGAAGTCGTCCCCGCAGTCCCAGCACCAGTCCGCGCACAGCGGCCAGTCCCACGCCGCGACCTCGAACGAGAAGCCGCCCGGGAGCCAGAACCAGTGACGCGCCAAGTCGAACCGGATCACCTCGTAGCGGAAGCCCGGGCCGACGCGGGCGAACTTGCCGTGGGCAAACGCATGGCCCAAGTGGAACCGCGCGTCGGTCGGCGCGGCGTGCCCGTACCAGTGGTTCCGGTTGACGTGGGGCGTGTCGTTGGTGTGCCCCGTGGCCAGGCGTTCCACCTCCCGAGGGGCTCCTTGGCCCTTGTGGACCGGGGGGGCTGGCGGAATCCGCCCCTGGTTGGCCCGCGGGAAGTTGGCAGGGTGCCCGTGGTGCCCTCGGGCTGGCGGGCCAGCCGAGGCGGCGCTCGGCAGAATCAGCATGCAGGCCGCCAGAGTCAGAAGAGCAGCCTCAAGGACGATCCGGAGTGTCCGTCTCATGGCTCCCTCCCTTTCCCCGCCTGCTCTCCGCTGGGCCGGATCGGGGTCTCCTCCCGGCAAGCCGCGCAGGCATGCTCCGGCGGGGCGGGCCATCCCTGCGGCCCTGTCACCGCCCCCTGGGTCCACCTGGGCCTGCGGCCCACAGCCTAGTCCCCATTCCAGTGACCCTGTGTGGGGCGCCTCGGCTCACAACTCTTGGACGCCTCCCGGCCCCGCCGGGTTCCCCGGCCTGGCCTGGACGACGCGAACTCCCATCCCGCACATGCAAGTGCGTCCCGCCGGATGTGGAGCCCTGTCGGTCGTCGAGATCGGAGCCGATCCTGGACCGGATCGACATGGAGGTGCCGGCGCCAGCGGTGCCGCCGCGGCGCGCAGGCCTGCCCCGACCATCCGGCCCGATCCGCTGCCAGCGAGGGGCCGCTTCAATCGCTCAGCGATGGAGACAAGCGCCACGCACCCCGGGGTGCCGCGCGCCCGGCCGCGCGGCTGCGATCACCGCACCACCACCCACTTCCGGACCGCGGACTGTCCCGAGCCGGTCACCAGCCGCACCAGGTACAGGCCCGAAGCTCCCACCGGCGCCTGCCAGCGCACCGCGTGCGAACCCGCCGAGAAGCTCTCCGGCGCACGCCTTCCCACCCGCCGCCCGGCCACATCCAG
Organism: Saccharimonadales bacterium (SeqCode); assembly: GCA_035542815.1. GTDB lineage: Bacteria > Eisenbacteria > RBG-16-71-46 > RBG-16-71-46 > JACRLI01 > JACRLI01. The sequence continues at coordinate 4,248 of DATKKS010000012.1, forward strand.
AAGCTCCAGCGTCACCCGGTCCGGCCGCGGCAGCCGGAACGCAAACACCGCCACCCCGCGCGCGGGGCTGGGGGCCGGCGCCGCAAACCACAGCCGGGTGTCCTGCGGCGGCGCCGGCGCCGCCACCGGCGTCCCGCTCTCCTCCGAAGTGATCCGGATCTCCCCCAGCCCCTTCCCGCGGATCGTCAGCGCGGCCAGCGTGGCGTACGGTCCCGCCGGCGGGTCGGCCTCGTAGATGTACAGCTCGTCGCCGGTCACCGCGGTGTCCGGAGCGCCCCCCGGCCGGTTCTGCACGGTCATCGCCGTGGTGTCCGCCCACTGCCAGCGCAGCAGCAGCGGCGAGACCGGCTGCGTCGAACCTACGCTCAGGGCTCGCGCCCCCAGGGCGTCGTTGGTGGTGAGGCCGCAGGCGAGACACGTGACCAGCTTGGCCACCGGCAGCGCCGCCCCGGCAGGCCGCCGGTCCCGGTACACTTCCGCGCCGTTCTTGAACACCGCGACCATCTTCTCAGACGCCCCCGCGATCGCCCCGGTGACCGCGTAGGAGTTCGGGGCGTCGAGGCGGGTCAACCGGGTGAAGCCCAGCGAGTCGCCGGGCGCCGAACCGGCGGCCCGCGAGGAGATCTCCAGGTAGGCGCCCGAGGTCAGGGAGGCCTCGCCCGGGAGCGTGCCGTGGCTCACCAGCGCCGAGACCCCGGCCGGCGGCACCAGCGTCGCCCCGTCCGCCCCGGAACTGCCGATCCCGGTGACGCGGAATGCCCCGGGACCGTCGCTGACCAGCGTGGCGCCGCCCATGGGGTGAACGGCCACGCCCTCAAAGGTGTACGGGTGCACGGCAAGCACCGCCACCCGGGAGATGCTCCCCAGGTACCGGCTGTCGCCGCTGTAGGTGATGGTCAGCGAATGAGACCCCAGGCACTCCGGGTTCACCCGGATGGAGTCGAAGCTCACCGGAAAGGTGGCCAGCAGAGTGTTGCCGTCGAAGAAATGGAACAGCCCCGAGGGGGCTGCCCCCAGCGGGCCCTGGACGAACAGCGAACCGAGGCAGGTGGCGGTGTCACCGAGCGCAATGGAGGGCGGGGTCACCGCCGCTGCCATCCGGGTGCGCTCCAGCGACACCAGCGCGGAGACGGAGTTGGAAGCGGAATTGGCGGTCACCAGATCGGCCACTCCGTCTCCGTTCAGATCGGCAGCCACCAACGACACGGGGCTGCTCGCGACCGGGCAGCTGGTATAATGAATGCCGTAGAGGCCGTAGTCGCCGTCGCCCATTCCCAGCAGCACCGACACCGAGTCGGAACCGCCGCAGGCGACCGCCAGGTCCAGGGCGCTGTCACCGTTGAAGTCCCCGAAGACCACGCCGGTCGGGTTGGGGGCGGTGAGGAAATCGGCGCCTGTAAAGCCACTGCCGAATCTTATGAACACCTCGACGGACGACCAGTCGGTCCCGACCAAGGCCAGGTCCGGGTAGCCGTCGCCGTTCACATCCCCCGCCGCCACCGAGACGGGGTGCGGGTGGGTCAAGTAGTCGGTTTTCGGCCCGAACGTGCCATCGCCGTTCCCCATGAGCAGGGAAAGGGTGCCTGAGGAGTAGTTCACGACCGCCAGGTCCGGCTTGCCGTCCCGGTCGAAGTCCGCGACCGCCACCGCCCACGGCTGGCTCCCGGTGGCGAAGTCGTGCCGAGTCCCGAGGTTGCCCCCGCCCGTTCCCAGGAACACCGAGACCGAGGCCGCGCCCTGGTCGGTGACCACCACGTCGGGCTTGCCGTCGCCGTTGAGGTCCGCGACGGCCACGCCGCGCGGGGTGCTCAGGGTTGGGTAGTTGTTCCGCGGGCCGAACCCTCCCGAGCCGTTCCCCAGGAAGATCGAGATGCTGTTGGCGCTGGTGTTGGCCACCACCATGTCCAGCTTGCCGTCGCCGTTCAGGTCCCCCACCGCGATCCCGCGGGGCTGCGAGCCGGTGGCGAAGTCGGTCTTCGGGCCGAACCCGCCCGAGCCGTTCCCCAGGAGGAGAGAGACCGAGTTGGACCCGTAGTTGGCGGTCACCAGGTCGGGGTTGCCGTCGCCGTTGAAGTCCCCGGCCGCGACCGCCATGGGGTTCGAGGCGGTGGTGAAGTCCGAGTGCGCGGTGAACGAGCCCGCCCCGCGCCCGTAGAACACGAAGAAGACCGAGGTGCTCATGTTGGCGAAGACGATGTCCTTGCGGCCGTCGCCGTTCACGTCCTCGACCGCCAACGCGCCGGGAGCCACGTTCCCGATGTCGAACACCGGGTGGATCTCCCGGGGCCCGAACCCCCCTCCCCCGAAGCCGGGGACCACCGACACCGTCTTGCTGGTGCTGGCGTCGCTGAACACCAAGTCGGGCTGCAGATCCCCGTCGAGATCGCCGATCGCCACGGCGACAGGGTGGGGCCCCGCGTCGAAGGAGACCTTGGGGCCCAAGGTGCCGTCGGGGTGTCCCCATAGCACCACCCCGGTCGCGACGGAGTCGTCCCGGGCCACCGCCAGGTCCGGCAACCCGTCGCCATTCAGATCCCCGAGCGCAACTGCGACCGGATGCCATCCGGTCGGGTAGCTGGCCTGCGGCAGGAACGTCCCGCCTCCGTTGCCCAGCAGGACCGAGGCGGTGCTGTCGCCCCGGTCCGCCACCACCAAGTCAGGAATGCCGTCGCAATTGAGGTCGCCCACGGCCAGGCCGGCGGGAATGGCGAATTGCCCGTAAGCCGTCCGGGCGCCAAGGGTCCCGTCCCCGTTGCCCAGCAGGACCGAGACCGTCCCGGGGCCGGAGTCTGACGTGACCACGTCCAGCTTGCCGTCCCCGTTGAGGTCGGCGAGGGCCAGCGACACCGGCGCGGCCCCGGTCGGGTAGTCGGTGCGGGGCTGAAAGCCGCCGGTGTTGTTCTGCAGGAACACCGATACCGAGTTCCCTCCCTCATTGGCCACCACCAGGTCGGGCCGGCCGTCCCCATTCAGGTCGCCGATTGCGACCGCCCAAGGGCTCAGCCCCGCGGGGTACTCGTTCCCCGGATCGAAATTGCCCAGCCCGTTCCCGAGCATGACGGACACGGTGTTGGTCCCCACGCTGGTGGCGACCACATCGGGCTTGCCGTCCCCGTTGATGTCGCCCACCGCCAGGCCGTAAGTGAAGGCGTTGTTAAGGCTCGAGCCGGCCTGGAAGCTCCGCACCAGCGGGGTGTCGAAGGTGACGGCGTGGGAGGGCCGGGGCAGGCAAAACGCGGGCAGGAGCAGGCATACGAAAGGAAGCGTCACGCGGGGGCGCTGCATGGGATCCCTCTCATTTGGCGCCGGGGCTGCCGCGCCACGGGGCGTGGTCGGTCGTTCCCAGCTGGGGCAGCCAGAGTCGAGCAGTAGGGCGCCCCCGGAGGTGGGGGCGGCGGCATCTAGTCCATGGACCTCCAAACCGGGCTGGGCAGGGTCGGTCCGACGGGCGCCCCCGCGGTGCGGGCGGCGAGCGCCCGCGGCCCGGGAATTGAGGATTCGGATGCACGCAAGGGGATCAGGTTTCGGGGTAGTCGAACGCTCCCGCGACCCGACGAATCGGTTGGAGCATCCCCGGCCCGGGGCCGGTGCCGGATTGCCGCAGATGAGCCGATCAGAATCGGCGGCCCAGGAGCACGCGGCCGCGGTTCCTACCGATGCGGTCCGAGGCGATCCTCGAATTAGTGGGAGGAAGTTCACCCACGTCGTCGGTGGGGCTTCCTCATGTGGCGGTCCGGAGGGACTTGCCCCCCTATCGGAACGACTGCCGCTCCTCGCCCGGCCGGTACGGGCGCAGAGCGAAGGCGGACCACGCGGCGTTGACCGAGATCAGCGTCACCCACTTGAGTTCGCTCCGCCGCAGGCTCTCCCACCCCTGGTCCCGGGTCAGGTCCGACTGGCCCTTGGAGGTTCCCTTCGGGAAGCTGACCCACAGCAGGCCGTCCGGGTTGAGCGCCCGGACGGTCCGCGGCGCGAGCCGCTCCAGCTCGGCCTTGGTGTGGACGAAGATCTGGAGCCAGTCGAAGGACCCCTGCAGGCGGGTGGACATGGCGACGCCCGCCGGCAGCGGGCTCAGCTCACGCAGGTAGCCCTCCGGGGCGCCGGCAGCGTCCAGTCGATGAAGGCGCCGGCGTAGAGAGCCATCCAGGGGATGTCCTGGAAATGCAGGCGCGGGCCGCCCCCGAAGACGGTGTTGATGCCTACGAAGTAGGCCAGCATGACCAGCCCCAGGAAGAAGTAGCGCGGGCGCGGGCGGGTCGCGGACCGGATGAGGCCCCCCGCGAAGGCCAGCCACAGCGCCAGGTAGGCGAGCTGCGCCAGCGCCTTGAGCGGGTTGAACAGCCGCAGCACCGTGGCGCTGGCCCGCTCCAGGCACACCACGGTCCAGCGGATGCCTTCGTAGTCGTACGAGTAGCAGCCCCAGAACCGCGCCGGAGCCCGCAGCACAAACTCCACCGGGTGGCGCCGCACGTGCGCGAGGCCCAGCTGCATCGCCAGGTGGTCCTTGTGGTACTCGTCCATCGTGGAGTGCAGCACAGTCTGGATCTCGGCCTGGTCGCCGTTGTAGTAGAGGAAGTTGTAGCCCGCGTTGTGGGCCACCAGCGTGAGGCCGGGGAACGTGCGCAGGTTGCGCGCGGTCCAGGGCGCGATCACCACCGCCATCGCCAACAGCGCCGCGACCGCCAGGACGGCCTTCCGCCGCACCGGCCGGGCCTCGCGGAGGAACACCAGCAGCAGGAGCACCGGCAGGACGATGGCCTGCTGGCGCACCAGGGCGGCCGCCCCGAACACCACGCCCCCGGCCACCACCCTGAGCGCGCGGTCGCCCCGCAGCCCCTGGATCATCAGCAGCGAGCCCAGCAGCAGCAGCGGCAGGAACAGGTTCTCGGAGGCCAGGATGGCGGTGTACGCGATCTGGTTCGGATAGCACGCCACGATGAGCATGGCCGCGGCCGCCGCCCGCCGCGACTCCAGGACGGCCCGGGCGACCTGGTAGGTCAGCAGCATGGCGCAGCCCTGCAGCATCACGCCGAGCAGCTTGGCGGTGATCAGCGGCGAGCCGGGGAGCAGGAACGCGAGGCCCAGGAAGGCGGCATATCCCACCGGCCGGGTGGCGGTGGGGTAGCCGTTATCCACGTACCCCAGGCCGTGCACGATGCCCGCGGCGCGGTCGAAGTACCACTTGAAGTCGCTGGCCGGCAGCGCCGGGAGGAGGAACATCCAGGCCAGGCGCAGCACGAGCCCGGTCAGCAGGCACAGCGGGACAAAGTAGCGGTGCTCGAGGACCTCCCCCAGCCGGGCCCCGAGGCTGGAACGAACCGGGCTCATGCTTCCTCCTTCGCCGGGTGTCGGCGCCGGGTCACTCCGGCTTCCCCTTCAGGGACCCGCCCCGGCGTGCGTCCCGGCCGCCCCCGCGCACCCGGTAGAACCAGAAGCACCGCAGGCAGTCACGCGCCGAACCGACGACGTTGGACATCTTCGCGCCCAGCGCCTTGCCGGTCCGGCGGGGCAGGAACTCCACCGGGGCGAACTCGACCCGCAGCCCGCGCCGGCATGCCACGATGATGCGCTCGGCCTCGTTGAACACGCTGCGCGAGCGCAGCTCCATCTGGAAGACCTCGCGCCGGCCGAGCTTGATGCTGCCGGGATCGCGGACCTCGACCTGGAACAGCAGCCGCGGCAGCAGCGCGAAGCTCGCGGAGATGAAGCGCCGCCACGGGGTGTAGGTGCGGAACCGGTCGGGGCGCACCCCGCACACCAGGTCCGCGCCGCTCGCCCGGAGCACCTGGAACAGCCGCGCCAGGTTCTCCGCCGGCCACTGGCCGTCGGAACCGGTGGAGAACACGTGCGTCCCGCGGGCCGTCCGGTGGGCGTCCTCGAAGGAGCGGAAGATGCCCTGGTTGGCGGGGTGGCGCTCCACGCGCAGCCGGGGCTCGCGGCGGGCGAGCTCGGCCAGGATGCGCGGGGTGTCGTCGGTGCTGGCGTCGTCGATCACCACGATTTCCCAGTCCGTCACGGCGCCGGGGAGCCCCCGGATGACCCGCAGGTGGTCCTCGATCACGGCCTCGAGGCTGCCGGCCTCGTTGTAGGCCGGCATGACCACCGAGAGGAACATGGGCTCGGGGGAGTTCGGCTGGGATTCGGGAGCGACCACTCGGCGTGTCCTTGTTCCGGGAGGTGCGGGCGCGGCCCGCGCCGGGCCTACCCGCTCAGGCTCGGCCCCCGGCGGCGGCCCGCAGCGCGGCGCTGACCTCCTCCACCTGCGCGCCGTTCAGCTCCGCGTACATGGGCAGCGAGAGTTCCTGCTCGGCCAGGCGCTCGGCCATGGGGAAGTCTCCACGCTTGTGGCCCAGCTCCGCGAAGCACGGGTGCAGGTGGATCGGGACGGGATAGTGGACGTTGGTGCCGATGCTCTTCTGCTGCAGACTCTGGGCCACCGCGTCGCGGTTCGCGACCAGCACTCCGTACACGTGGTACACGTGCCGGGCGTAGCCCATCTGCTTGGGGGCGGCGATCCCGGGGACCTGCCCCAGCCGCTCGTCGTACATCCGCGCGGCCTGGCGCCGGCCCTCGGTCCAGGCTTCGAGGTGCTCCAGCTTCACGCCCAGGACGGCGCCCTGGAAGCCCTCCATGCGGTAGTTGAAGCCCCGCAGCGCGTGCAGGCCCTTCTTCTCCTGGCCCCAGTCGCGCAGCATCCGGACGGTCTTGGCCAGGTCGTCGCGGCTGGTCACCACCGCGCCGCCCTCGCCGTAGGCGCCCAGGTTCTTGCCCGGGTAGAAGCTGAAGCAGGCGATGTCACCCATGGATCCGCAGCGCCGTCCGCGGTACTCGGCGCCGTGGGCCTGGGCGGCGTCCTCGATCACCGCCAGCCCGTGCTTGCGGGCCACCTCCAGGATCGGGTCCATGTCCGCCGACTGGCCGTAGAGGTGCACCGGCACGATGGCCTTGGTCTTGCGGGTGATCCGCGCCTCGATCTTGGAGGGGTCGATGCAGTAGCTCTCGGGGTGGACGTCCACCAGCACCGGCCGGGCGCCGACGTAGTCGATGGCCGAGACCGTCGCGATGAAGGTCATCGCCGGGGCGATCACCTCGTCCCCCGGCTGGATGCCGGCGGCCAGCAGCGCCAAGTGCAGCGCGCTGGTGCCGGAGTTGACCCCCAGGCAGTGCTTCACGCCGCAGTAGGCGGCGAACTTCTCCTCGAACCTGGCCACGGCCGGGCCCAGCACGAAGGCGGTGTTCTCCAGCACCTCGTCGAGCGCGGCGCGGATCTCGGTCTGGATGCTGCGGTATTGGGCCTTCAGGTCAAGAAACGGTATCATGGCGCTCCCGTCCTCACGTCATCCCGCGTCAAAGAGCCACCCCACGGGCCCGCACGATCAACCTAGTTCGATCGGCTGGCCGTGGCTGGCCATGGATTGGGTGGCGGCCTCCATGATCCGCACAACCCGGAGCCCCGACTCGGCGCTGGTCATCGGTTCCTTCCCGTTCGTGACGCAGTCCAGGAAGTGCCCGGCCAGCACCCGCAGCGCCTCGCTGCCGTCGAGCTTGGGCGCCCACATGTCCCCGGTCCGGTAGCTCACCATCATCTGGTAGATGGCCGCCGGGCTGGCCTCCATCGCCACGCCCTTGTCGTAGACCTTGATCTTCTCGGTGGGCTCCACGTCGTCGTAGACGACCATCTTCTTGCTGCCCCCGATCAGGGTCTGGCGGACCTTCACCGGCGCCAGCCAGTTCACGTGGATGTGCGCGATGGTGCTGCCGGCGTAGTACAGGGTGAGGTAGGCGATGTCCTCGGCCTGGCCCTTGAGGTGGCTCATGCCGGTCGCGGACACGGCGACAGGCTTGTGCGGGAGAATGTTGTCGATGATGGACAGGTCGTGCACCGCCAGGTCCCAGATCACGCTCACGTCGCGCTGGAACACGCCGAGGTTCACCCGCACCGAGTCGTAGTAGTAGACCTCCCCCAGCTCCCCGGACTGGATGAGCTCGCGGATCTTCTTGACCGCGGCGGTGTACGGGAACGTGTGGTCCACCATCAGCAGCCGGCCGGCGGCGGCCGCCTCGTCGATCAGGCGGCGGCACTTCTCGGAACTCTCCGTCAGCGGCTTCTCCACCAGCACGTGCTTGCCGGCCCGCAGCGCCGCCACCGCGAGATCGAAGTGGGTCGAGACCGGGGTGGCGATCGCGATCGCGTCCACGTCCCGGCTCTGGATGAGTTCCCGCGCGTCGCTGGTGGTGCGGACCGCGGGGTAGCGGAGCTTCAGGGGTTCGAGGCGCCGGGCGTCCATGTCCGCCACGCAGGTCACCTGCGTCCCCGGCGTCTCCGCGAAGTTGCGCACCAGGTTGGGGCCCCAATAGCCGTAGCCGATGACGCCCATTCGGAGATTCGAAGAGTTCATGCCCGTGCCGCCCTCGCGATCAGCAGAATTCCCGCCAGGATCACCGCGATCCCGGCGACCTTCAGCAGGCTGGCCGATTCCCGGAACCACAGCACGGCCCCGACGGTGACCAGCGTGAACGTGAGCCCCACCAGGATCGGGTAGCTGGTGCTGACCTCGGCGATGGAGAGCACGCGGAACCACACCACGGCGGCCAGCGCGTAGGCCAGGACGCCCACCACGAAGGTCCACTCTCGCGCCAGGCGCGCGACCACCCCGAGGACCCCACCTCCCTGGATCTGCAGGCCGCCCGCCTGGAGCAGCCCGTGGCGCATCATCAGGTTCGCGCAGGCGGTCAGGAGCGCGGAGACGACCAGCAGCAGCAGGACCTCGGGGGTCATCCTACTTTCCGCGGGCATGGACCTGCCGCGCCACGCGGGCGGGCACCCCCATGACCACGGCGCCCGGGGGCACGTCCCGGGTCACGACCGCTCCCGCGCCGACCATCGCCTGCTCCCCGATCGTCACCCCGCACAGGATCACCGCCCCGCTGCCGATCGAGGCGCCCCGCTTCACCAGGGTGGGGACGACGGCCCAGTCGGCCTCGGTCTGCAGCTGGCCGTCCGCGCAGGCCCGCGGCTGCTTGTCGTTGATGAACGCCACGCCGTGCCCCACGAAGACCTCGTCCTCGATGGTGACCCCCTCGCAGATGAAGGTGTGGGAGGAGACCTTGCACCGCGCGCCGATGAAGGCGTTCTTCTGGATCTCGACGAAGGCGCCCACCTTGGTGTCGTCGCCGATGGTGCAGCCGTAGAGGTTGACGAGATCGGGCTGGAAGATCCGGACTCCCTTTCCCAGGATCACTCCCTCGGCAATCGGCATCCGGGCACCTCGCTGACGATGGCAGGCCGCGGGCGGCGTCCCTGAGGCCGCCGCCGAATCAAGTTCAACCCATCAATTTTATCAGTATCCGCCACAGTGTCAAGCAGATCCGGGCGCCGGGGCGGGGGGGGAAGGCGCGGGGAGCGGGTTCTCGTGGCGGGTCGGCCCCGGGGGGAGCCGCCCGGCGGGGACGCCGGCGGGCCGCAGCTGCGCGGCCCGCCGGCTCCCGATCGCTATGCCGTCACCTCCGGGGCGTTCCTACAGCCGCACCAGCCTTCCGACGTCGGGCGGCCCGCAGGGGCGCGGGTCAATCCGACGCGGGGAACCGGGACGCAGAGTGATCCCAAGGCGGCCCGGCACCGCCCGTGAGGGCCCCACCGGGGGGGCCCGGCCTAGGCCTCGGCGAGCCAGCCGGCGCGGTCCAGCGCGCGCCAGGCGTCTTCCGCCCCGCGGCGCTCCAGCGCGGCCGCCTCGTGGGGCTCGATCCGCATGAAGCCCCCGGGCAGCGGGGAATCCGGTTCCACCAGGCACACCCGCGCCGGCCGCCCGCCCCGGCTCCAGGGGGCGGGCAGGCCGCCCAGCTCGCTGCGCAGGTCGCGCCAGGTGCCAAGCTCGATGAGCCGCGCGCCCAGCTCGAAGAGGTGCATCTCGCCGGTCACCGGGTGGGGGCACACCGCGGGCGACATCACCACCACCAGCAGCGCGTCCGCACCGGCGGCCACGGTGGCGCGAACCACCTGGCTGGAGAGCAGCCCGGCGTCCACGAACTCCCGGCCCTGCACCCGGACCGGCTGGAACACGATCGGGATGGCCGAGGAGGCCGCCGCCGCCTGGATCAGGTCCTCGGGCTTCCGCAGCACCATCACCTCGCCCAGCACCGAGTGGATGGAGTCGCGGAACGCCGGGTCGGGCGGCCCCCAGTTGACGAAGTGGCACATCCGGCCGGTGTCCACCGCCACCGCGGTCATCAGCAGCCGCACCACGCCGGACGTCAGCCGGGCCGGGTCGCCCTGGGCGGTCAGGCTCTCCAGCACCCGCCGGCGCGAGAGCCCCTGCCACAGCCCCCGCCCCCCGCTCTCGGGCAGCAGCCCGGCCAGCACCCGCCGCAGCCAGCGGCCCGACGGGGCCTGCCGGTTGGCCAGCCAGGCCAGAGCGCCCACCAGGAGGAGCGTGGCGCTGAATCGGTGCGGCCAGGGCCAGGCGAGGGCCCAGGTCACCAGGTGGACCGCCAGGACCGCCAGCAGGCCTCGCCCGAGCCAGCGCTGCCAGCGCTCCGGGTCGCCGGCGGCCGAGGCGTTCGCCAGCCACACCTCGGCCCGGGGCGCGAGCAGCGTGGACACCAGGCCGGCGCTCCCGACCACCAGCCAGGCCAGGGAGTCGTACGCCCAGGAGGGCGGCGTGGGCACGGAGGAGCGGCGGAAGATCAGGCGCGCCACGCCGGTGTTGGGAGATCCGAAGAGGGTGAGGACGATCTCGATCCCGGCCAGCGCGGCCAGGAACAGCCCGGCGACGCGCAGGATGAGGGTGGTCCAGCGGAAACCCATGCTGGACGGCCCGAGGTGGAGCCAGGTGCGCTCGAGCTGCGCGGTCTCGAAGCCCTGCGCCACCCAGGCCACCGCGTTCATCGCCCCGACCGACACCCCGCTCACGATGGCCGGGCGGAGGCCCAGCTGGCGCAGCACCCGGAGCACGCCCACCTGGTACGCGCCCAGCGCCCCGCCGCCCGAGAGCACCACCGCGGGGCGGGCGAACGGCAAGTCCTCACGCAAGCGGCGCCCCGTCTCCATTCAGGCGTTCCTCCGGAGGCATTATCGGCCGTCGAGGCGCGGAACGCCAACCCCCGCGGGCGGGCGGAGGTGCGCCGAGAGGCGACCCGCGATCGAGTCCGCGGTGGGCTGGCCCAGGATCGAGAGCCCCAGGCGGGACCGCTCCCCCGGCGCCAGCCGGCAGTGGAACTCCTGGCGTGGCTCGGGCCCCAGGGTCCAGCCCTGGACGGCTCTGACGCGCCTTCGCCGGGCGCGGAGCCGCGGTCTGGGTCGGCGTCGGAGGACCGTAGAGCCTCCGCAACCGCCCCCACCTGGTGGTCTCCACCGGCGTGGGGTTCTTCACCGTGATGCTGCCGGTCATGAGCATGGGGTGGTTGCTGCAGTGGTGGTATGCAGGAAGTCGCCGGTGTTGGTCCACCAGACCGAGTTCCCGGCGGAGATGGTCAGGTTCCGCGGGGTGAACGAGAAGTCCGCGATGGTCACGTTCCAGACGACGGCGGAGGCGGTCGGGGCCCAGAGCAGAATCAGGGGCCGACGAGAATGGCGGAGCACTGCCGCATGAGTTCCTCCCGGCCGGGCTCGGCCCACTCGATGTGGGGAGACCGACATCAAGACTGGCGGCCACGCACGGTCTTTTCGGCTGAAGTTGGCGGCCGGTTCGGAGGGGGGGCCGGCCCGCCGGCGGGCGCGGAGGACCCAAGAGCGCCTCGGCTAAACCTCGGATTCAGCCGCGGCGCGAGGGATGCCGCCGGAATGCGGGAACGGCGGGCCGGGGTGCTAGCGCGTGAAAGTCAGGTTCCAGGTGGCGGGCTCGCCCACCCCGTCGGTGTTGAAATCGTACTCCGCGCTCGCGCCGGTCAGGCGCAGGCTGTTGTTGGACAGCACCACGCTCCAGGTCCACGACCAGGCGGAGCCGGTGGGGGTCACCTGGATGACGTCGCGGGTCAGCACATAGGTGCCGTGGGTCGTGGTAGGGGTGCCGCCCCCGGCCGGGGTGCAGGCATAGGTGAAGGAGTTGTCAGCCCCGAGCACCATGGTGGCGGTGGCCCCGCCGGCGATCAGGTCCACCGTCCCCAGGCCGCCGGTGCTGACGTACTCCACCTTGGTGGCGTTCCAGCTTCCCGTGATCTGCGTCTGCTTCGGCGCCGTGGCCTCGCTGCCGCCGCACGACACGCCCGCCGCCGCCACCAGGCACAGGGCCGCCGCCAGCCACCACTTCACAGTCATGGGCATCTCCTCCCGGGTGGCTCGGGGCTCTGCAGGCCGGGGCGCCCCCCGGCCACCTGGCGATGGGACGCCAGCCACTCCTCGGCCGGCCGCATCTCCCGAAAGACGCGGGTCGCCCGGAAGTGGTCTTCCGCGAGGACCTCGTACATGCGCGCGATCCCGAACACCGCGTCGGAGGTGGCCACGATGGCGCACGCGCCGAAGTGCACGCGGTGGCTGACCAGGCCCATCTCGGAGCTCACGGACCGGAGCTGCCAGGTTTCCGGCAGCGAGGTCAGCTCGCTCAGGTCGAGCAGGACGTCGAGGGTGTCGGGACAATCGGGATCCGCCGCCAGGTCGGCGAAGTGCCGCATCACCTCGTCGAACCGGACGCGTCCGACACAGCGGGTCCGAACGATGCTGGCCGAGGGCTCAATCACGTAGGTCACGGGCATGGGGCACCTCCGCGCCTGCGGCGGCCGGGACTCCTCCCATGCCGTCGCGGGCACCCTATGCCTCAACCCAGACCGCGTCAAGGCGCCGGACCGGCGGGCCGGGCCTCCCTCCGCGAGCACCGCGGGCGCGGGTCGGCCTCCGGTGCGACCGCGCCGGACTCGACGCCCGGGATGCGTTCGTGTTCCACTAGCGGGGAATTCCCCCCACCCGGTCCCGGCACCGGGGGCGGTGCCGGGCGGCGGAGCCGGCGACGGGGTGCCCCCGAACCCGGAGAAAGGGCAGGCACAGACCATGGCGGAGATGACGGCGTTGGGGTTCCCGGGTCCGGAGGAGCTGCCCCCGGAGGCGAGCCTGCCCGGCCCGATCCAGCAGCGCGAGTACCTGGTGAACGGGCGCATCCTCACCTGGGGCGGTCCGCTGCACGAGGTGGTCTCGCCGGTGTGGGCCGAGGGCCCGGCGGGGCCGGCGCCGCGGGTCATCGGCGGGGCCCCGCGGCTGGGCCCGGGCGAGGCCCGCGCGGCGCTGGACGCGGCAGTGGCGGCCTACGACGGCGGCCGGGGCGCCTGGCCCACGCTCCCGGTGGCCGCCCGGATCGCCCACGTGGAGGAGTTCGCGCGCCGCATGGTGGAGCGGCGCGGCGAGGTGGTGAGGCTCCTGATGTGGGAGATCGCCAAGTCCCGGGCGGACTCGGAGCGCGAGTTCGACCGGACGGTCGAGTACATCCGCGACACCCTGGAGGCCCTCAAGGACCTGGACCGCAGCGCCTCGCGCTTCCAGATCCAGCAGGGCACCATCGCCCAGATCCGGCGCGCCCCGCTCGGGGTGGTGCTGTGCATGGGCCCGTTCAACTACCCGCTGAACGAGACCTTCACCACGCTCATCCCCGCGCTGGTGATGGGCAACTGCGTGGTGTTCAAGCCGCCCAAGCTGGGGGTGCTGCTGTTCGGACCGCTGCTGGAGGCGTTCCGCGCCGCGTTCCCGCCGGGGGTGGTGAACACCGTGTACGGTGACGGCCCGGTGGTGGCGGGCCCGCTGATGGCCTCCGGCCAGGTGGACGTGCTGGCGTTCATCGGGACCAGCCGGGTGGCCGACCTGCTCAAGAAGCAGCACCCGCGCCCGCACCGGCTGCGGTGCGTGCTGGGGCTGGACGCCAAGAACCCGGCCATCATCCTGCCCCACGCGGACCTCGACCTGGCGGTGCGGGAGTGCCGGCTGGGCACCCTGTCCTTCAACGGCCAGCGCTGCACCGCCTTGAAGCTCCTGTTCGTGCACGTCTCGGTCGCGGAACGGTTCCTGGAGCGGTTCTCGGCGGCGGTGGACGCGCTCCGGCCGGGCATGCCGTGGGAGGCCGGGGTGGGCATCACCCCGCTGCCGGAGCCGGGGAAGCCGGAGCGCTTGCGGGAGCTGGTGGAGGATGCGGTGCGGCTCGGAGCGCGGGTGGTGAACCGCGGCGGGGCGGTCCGGGGCAGCTTCTACGCGCCGGCGGTGGTGTGCCCGGTGAGCCCCCGGGCGCGCCTCTACCACGAGGAGCAGTTCGGTCCGGTGGTGCCGGTGGTCCCGTTCGAGGACCTGGAGGTCCCGGTGCGCTACGTGGCGGAGTCGCCCTACGGCCAGCAGCTCAGCATCTTCGGCACCGATCCGGCGGACCTCGCGCGGCTGGTGGATCCGCTGGTCAACCAGGTGTGCCGGGTCAACCTGAACAGCCAGTGCCAGCGGGGGCCGGACTCCTTCCCCTTCACCGGGCGCAAGGGCTCCGCCGAGGGCACCCTGTCGGTGTCGGACGCGCTGCGCTGCTTCAGCATCCGCACGCTGGTGGCGGCCAAGGCCGAGCCCCTCAACCAGGCGATCCTGGCCGACATCGTGCGGGAGCGGCGGTCCAGCTTCCTGTCCACCGACTTCATCTTCTGACGGGGGCGAGATGCCCGGATACTACGCCGACCGGCTGGCCGGGGAGCGGCTGCGCGACTGCTACGCGCTGGCCCCCCCGCGCGTGCGGGCGTACCTGGAGGCCGAGATCGCCTTCGTGCTGGAGCGCATCACCCCGGAGATGCAGGTGCTGGAGCTGGGATGCGGCTACGGCCGGGTGCTGCGCCCGCTGGTGGCCGCCGCGCGCAGCGTCACCGGGATCGACACCTCGGAGCCGAGCCTCAGGCTGGCCCGCGAGCACGTCGGGCCTGCCCCGGGCCTGCGGCTGGCGGCCATGGACGCCGCGGGGCTGGCGTTCCGGGACCGCAGCTTCGACCTCACCGCGTGCATCCAGAACGGGATCTCGGCCTTCGCGGTGGACCAGGAGCGGCTGCTGGCGGAGGCGGTGCGGGTCACCCGGGCGGGCGGCCGGGTGCTGTTCTCCAGCTACGCGGAGCGCTTCTGGGAGGACCGGCTGGCGTGGTTCGAGGCCCAGGCCGCGCACGGCCTCATCGGCCCCATCGACCGCGAGGCCACCGGCGACGGCGTGATCGTGTGCCGTGACGGCTTCCGGGCGACCACCGTGGACGCCGCCCGCTTCACCCTCTTGGCGGCACGGCTGGGCTTGGTTCCCCGCGTCCAGGAGGTGGCCGGGGCGAGCCTCTTTTGCGAGCTGGTGGTGCCCTGACGGGGCGGCGGTCCGGCCGCCGGGCACCCGCGCGCTCTGGCTGCGCCGGCTAGGGACGCGGCGCGGCGCGCGCCCGCCCCAGGGCGGCCAGGCGCTCCCAGGCCAGGGCGCACAGCAGTCCCACGCCGATGCCGAGCAGCCAGCCCCACAATACGTCCAGCGGGCGGTGCACCCCCACGTAGACCCGCGAGTAGCCCACCACCGCCGCCAGCAGCGCCGCGGGCCACGCGAGCCGCGAGCCGCGCGCGGCCAGCGCGGCCGTGAACGCCCCCAGGTTGACCGCGTGGGCCGAGGGGAATCCCAGCGAGTGGCGCAGCTCCACCAGCGCCCGCACCGGGAGGCCGGCGTCCGCCGGCCGCGCGCGGTGCACCCAGGGCTTGAGCCCTCGCGCGACCGCCAGGTCCGCGAGCGCCACCGCCAGCCAGGCCAGCACCCAGTTGGCGCGGGCCCGGCCGCGCAGCGCCAGCACCGGCAGGAGCGCCAGCGCGTAGAGCAGCGGGCGCACCCCGGAGGCGGCGGTGAGCGCGCGCATCAGCGCGTCCAGCCACGCGGCGTGCGCGTGGCCGTTGAGCAGCACGAACAGGCTGTCGTCCCAGGCGGGAAACGGGAAGCGGCTGACGGGGCTCATGGGCGGGCCGGGCAGGCGCCGGCGCGCGGCGCGCCCGCGCGCTCGCCCGCGCGCGTCGCCGGGGCGGGCGGGGGCGCGCCGGGGCCGGACGCG
>DATKKS010000013.1:0-24742 GCA_035542815.1 Saccharimonadales bacterium (SeqCode)
GCCGCGGCGGGGCCGAGCGGGGGATCCTCGCGGCGCTGGCCGGGGACGCCGCCGCGCAGGCGGGCGGGACGCACCTGGAGGGACCACCATGAGAGTGCTGTTCGCGGGCCTCGCATTGCTGCTGGCCGCGGCCCCGGCGGCGGCGCAACCCGCCCCCGGGTTGGAGAAGCCGGTGGAGCTGGAAATCGGAGGCGGGCCCAGCGTACCGGTGGGGGATGCCCGGGACGCCTTCCACAACGGCTGGCACGCCCGCGGCTTCCTGCGCCTGCGCCTGCCGGCCCTGCCGATGGTGGTGCGCCTGGGCGTCACATTCCAGCACTTCGGCTGGGACGCGGCCCACGTCGGCGCGTCCGGCAGCCAGCGGCTCTTCGCCGGCGTGGGCAGCCTGGAGTACGACCTGCTCTCGGTGGGCCCGGTTCGGCCCTGCATACTGGCCGGAGCGGGGGTCTACCAGGTGCAGGCCAGCTCCGATGTCGGCGCCTCCACCTCGGTCACCCGCTTCGGGCTCGACGCGGGCGCGGGCGCCACGCTCAAGCTGATGGGGCTGAGCCTGTTCGCGGAGGCCCACGTGGCCAACGTGTTCGACGCCGGGAACGGGCCGGGGAGCCATAGCCTCCAGATGGTCCCGCTGACCGTCGGGGTGCTGTTCTGAGAACGTGGGCGCCACCCTTCTGATAAAGAAGATGGACAGTTTCCTTCTTGCTGGCAAGTCAATCTCGATGTATAGTGTATCAGGGTCGGATTCCGACCCACGCGCCATCGCCCTGTGCGCAGGGTGTTCCCCGAATTCCCCAGGCCGCGCAACTCGAGCTCCGCCAAGGAGGAGGACCGCCCAATGCCCCCCGGATACCGCAATCTGCTGTGTATCGCGGCAGCCGCGCTGGCCTGCATGGCCCTGGCTACGACACCCGCCCAAGCGCTCGACCCTCCCAATCTGAGCCTGGTCTCCGCCAGTCCCTCGGACCTCACCGTCCAGGTCACTGCCGGACCCAGCGGGGCGCCTTCCGGCTTCGTCGTGGAGTGGATGAGCCGGGCGGCCTTCGACGCCCTGGGCGGCTGGCCGGCCGACCCCGGCTCGCCGGACGTGCACCGGGCCAGCTTCACCGGCGTCCCCACCCGGCACCTGCTCACGTCCTCCTCCAGCTTCCTCCTGGGCGCCAATGTCCCCGCGGCGGTGGTGCCGGGCGACCTGTTCGATGAGACCGGCGTGCTGACCGACAACCCGAACGAGTTCCCGGCGTCCACCGGCTACGTGCTCCGGGCCCGGGCTCTGGGAGGGAGCGGAGCCCCCGACGGCCCTAACTCGGCGTCGCTCTACTCGGGCACCGCGGCCCGCGTGAACAACTGCACTTACACCCAGGGCTACTGGAAGAACCACCCGAGCGCCTGGCCGGTGACCAGCCTCACCCTGGGCACGGTGACCTACAACCAGAGCCAGCTGCTGTCCATCCTGGGCACGCCGGCCGGCGGAAACGGGCTCCTGATCCTGGCGCACCAGGTCATCGCGGCCAAGCTGGACATCGCGTTCGGGGCCGACCCGATGGTGGTGTCCACCACGCTCACCGGCGCCGACGCGATGATCGGCGGGCTGGTGGTGCCCCCGGTGGGCGGCGGCTACCTGTCTCCGTCCGCCGTGAACAGCGCCGCCAACACCCTGGACGACTACAACAACGGCCAGATCGGGCCGGGCCACTGCGGCACCACGCCGGTGCAGGCCCGCACCTGGGGCGCCCTGAAGCAGCTCTATCGCTGAGCCGCCGGCGCGCGCCCCGCTCGATTGCGGCTCGCCCCCCGAGGGGGTCGGACTCCGGTCCGGCCCCCTCGCCGTTGCGGGCGGCCGGGCGGGCCCGGGGGGCCATCGCGGCCGGGCCGCGGCTCTGCTAGACTGCGGTCCTCAACCCACGGCATCGAGCGGCGCGGCGGCCCTCGCGCGGGAGCGCGAGGCCCGGCCGGCGCTTGCGGAACTGGCGGAGCCCCGGGGGCAGGAGGGGAGCATGCGGGACACGTTCGAGACCATCATCCTCATCGGGCGCCCGGCGGCGGGCAAGAGCGAGGTCATCGACTACCTCAAGAAGTGCACCGACGAGGAGCGCCGGCGGCGCTTCCACATCCTGCCCTTCGAGGAGCTGGACGACTTCCTGTACGTGTGGGAGACGTTCGAGATCGACGACATCCTGAGCCGCCACGGCCGCCCGCGGCTGTTCACCACCAAGGACTACTACTTCACCGACCCCTTCGTGTGGAACCTGTACATCGAGCGGCTGGACCTGGAGTACCGCAAGAAGCTGGCGCGCGACCCGGCCTACCACGACCGGCACACCGGCATCATCGAGTTCTCGCGGGGCGGGGAGCACGCCTTCGGCGAGGCCCTCTCGCACTTCGGCGACGAGGTGCTGTCCCGCGCGGGCATCGTCTACATCAAGGTCTCCTACGAGGAGTCGTGCCGCAAGAACCGCCGCCGCTTCCGGCCCGACCAGGCCGACAGCATCCTGTACCACTCGCTGCCGGACGAGAAGATGGAGTTCTACTACAAGCTCAACGACTGGGACCGGCTGGCCCCGGCGCCGCACGGCTTCCTGCCCATCCAGGGCCACCAGGTCCCGTACGCGGTCTTCCTCAACGAGCCGGAGAAGACCGACGACCCGGCCAAGCTCGGACCGGCCCTGGAGGACGTGTTCGGGCGGCTGTGGACGCAGCTGCGGCAGCGCCCGGGCCGCTAGCGCCCGACGCCGGTCAGGATCCCGATCGGAACCCCCAGGGTCACCGCCACCCGCCACAGCTTGAGCCCCACCGGATCCGGCCGCTGGGCCAGGGTCTCGTGGTCCTGGCGCAGGGTGCTGAGCTGCTCGCGCAGCGCGGGCAGCCCGGCCAGCTCCGGCTCGCTGCGGGCCATGAACGCCTGCACCGGGGCGGCGTGCACCCTGAGGCTGTCCGAGAACTCCGCCCGGATCTCGGTGCGCGCCTGCTCCAGCCCGCTGCGCTGAGCCCCCTCGAGGCTCCCCAGCCGGGCCGCCAGCGCCGCCTGTTGCGCGGCCGCCGCGCGCGCCCCGGCGGCGGCGCCGGCGGCGGCCGCCTCGGCCCGCCGCGCGGCCACCCGCAGGCTGTCCACGGACCGGCGGGCGAGGGCCTCGCCGGCCTGGACCCGCAGCGCCGCGGCCGCCATCAGGGAGTCCACCCGGCCGCGCTCGAGCGCCGCACCCGCCTGCACCCGGTGCAGCGCGGCGCCGGCCCGAAGGTTGGCGTAGCCCAGCGCGCCGCAGCCCAGGAGCGCGACCACCAGCGCCGCCACCGCCGTGCCCAGCGCCCCGTTGGCGCGGTTCAGGGCGTCGTAGATGTCGGGCTCGGGTCGCTCATCGGAAATGGACACAACACGTCCCTCCTCTCGCGCGCCGGGCGGCGCGCCCGGCGCGGGTTCGCGCGGGGAGCTGCGGGCGGGACCTGCGGAAGGGTGCGTGGGTTGGGTCGGTCGGTGATCCAGCGACGCCGGAACGGGACGCGATCCCTGCCCGCGTGCCCGCTGCATTCATGATCCCGCGGCGCGCGGGGCGCGTCAACGTCAGCGCGCCGGCTCCAGCGCCGCGGAGCGGGCCAGCTCGGCGGTGCGCAGCCGCTCGGCCCGGGTGAGGAAGTACACCGCCACCAGGATGAACACCACCGAGACCCAGTCCTGGGCGCTCGGGAAGCTGGAGTGGAACACGAAGAACATGAACAGCGTGGCGGCGGTCCCGGCCAGCAGCGAGGTGAGCCGGTTCACCAGCCCGGCGAAGGTGGCGGTGCGGCCCTTGAACATGAAGATGAACACCGAGAAGAACGCCACGATGCCGAACGGCACCCCGGCCAGGACCGCGCGCACGTCCAGGTGCTGCACCGCGCTGCGGAAGTCCTGCAGCAGCGGCCCGCGCCAGCCCAGCGCGGGGGCCGCGAAGTAGAACAGCGCCACCAGCGCCAGCATGCTGATGCAGGCGGAGATCTGCTCCACCGCGAAGAAGCCCTGGTTGTCCAGCGGCACGCCCTTCCCGCGGGTGTTCTTGAAGTAGTTCATGATGTAGATGCGGATCATGTAGGCGGTCAGGTACAGGCACAGGACCACCGCGTGGAACAGGTCGAAGCCGCCGCCCGCGGCGGAGGGCTTGATCCCCAGCCACTCCGGGGCGGGGATGCCGCGCGCCGCCAGCGCGTTCACCAGCGGCAGCAGCAGGAGGTTGGTGGCCACCGCCAGGAGCGCAAACAGCACCGCCCAGTTCTCCTCGGCGTACACCCGCTTCTTGAGGATCCCCTGGCGGATCTGGATCGCGTCCACCATCCGGCTGACCACGATGATGCAGCCCCGCATGATCACCATGGCCACCATCACCGACACCCCCTTCAGGGTGTACATGAGCGTGGTGCCCGGGATGACGATCGCGGTGCAGATGCCCGAGGGGATGATGTAGGCCACCTCGGAGGGGACCGTGAACGGGCCCCACTTCACCAGCCGGTTGGACTTGAGCGGCAGCCAGCGGGCCGCGAACACCACCAGGACCGCGATGGCGCTGCCACCCAGGGTGTTGCTGACCAGGTAGCTCAGCTCGGGCATGCGCAGCGGGTAGCCGCCGGTGAAGACCTTGGCGAAGATGCCGGTGAGCACGTAGAAGAAGAAGTAGCCGATGCACAGCTGCAGCAGGCGCCCGGTACTGCCGGCGGCGGTCTTCCACATGCGAGTGTCCCCCCACACCCACAACGGTGGCGGGACGGGCCGGAAGGGCCGTCCCGCGCGGGGCAGCCGCTCGCGGCCCGTCCCGCGGACCCGCGCAGCGCATCTCCGGGGGCTACGATCCCGTACTGCCGCCCGGCCGTCAAGCGCTCCCGCCGGGGCGGCGGCCCCGGGGCCGTGGCGCTTGCCCCGCCGGCACTCCCGCCCTAAGCTCTCGGACCGGGAGCGCCCCGCCCGCGGGCCGGCCGCAGGCCGCGGCCCGGGCGCGTCCCCGACTTCACCCCAGGGGAGGGACCGCGGCCATGAGCTCCACGTTCGGGCGCTTCCTGCGCGCCACCACGTTCGGCGAGTCCCACGGCCCGGGCCTGGGCGGGGTGGTGGACGGCATGCCTCCGGGCATTCCGCTGGCCCGCGAGCACCTGCAGCGCGAGCTGGACCGCCGCCGCCCGGGGCAGAGCGCGGTGACCACCCAGCGGCAGGAGGGGGATCAGGTGGAGCTGCTCTCGGGGGTGTTCGAGGGCCTCACCACCGGCACCCCGATCGCATTCCTGGTGCGCAACCAGGACGCGCGCCCGGAGGACTACGAGGCGCTGCGCGAGGTGTTCCGCCCCGGGCACGCCGACTACACCTACTTCGTGAAGTACGGCCACCGCGACCACCGCGGCGGCGGGCGGGCTTCGGGCCGCGAGACGCTGTGCCGGGTGGCCGCCGGGGCCATCGCCCGGCGGCTGCTGGCCCCGCTGGGGGTGGAGATCTTCGCCGCCACGGTGCGCATCGGGGACATCGAGGCCCGGGAGCGGGACTACCCGGAGGCCGAGCGCAACCCGGTGCGGGCGCCGGACGCGGCGGCGGCCGCGGCCATGGCGGAGCTGCTGCTCAGGCTGCGCGACGCGGGCGACTCGGTGGGCGGGGTGGTGGAGGTGGTGGCGCGCAACGTGCCGGCGGGCCTCGGCGACCCGGTGTTCGACAAGCTGGACGCGGTGCTGGCCATGGCCATGATGTCCATCGGCACCATCAAGGGGGTGGAGATCGGCGACGGCTTCGCCGCCACCCGGCTGCGCGGCTCGCAGGCCCACGACGCCATGGACGCCACCGGCTTCCTCAGCAACCACGCCGGCGGCATCCTGGGCGGGATCTCCACCGGGCAGGACATCCTGATGCGCCTGGCGATCAAGCCCACCTCTTCGCTGCGCGTGCCCCAGCAGAGCCTCAACATCCGGGGCGAGCCCGTCGCGGTGGCCACCGAGGGGCGCCACGACCCGTGCGTGTGCCCGCGGGTGGTGCCGGTGGCCGAGGCCATGATGGCGCTCACCCTGGCGGACGCCTGGCTGGCACAGAAGGCGGTGCGGGCGCTGGGGTGAGGCGCGGCGGCCGGCCCGCGCCCCGCCGCAGCCGCGGGCCGCGCCCGGCAGGCGGAGCGCCGCGGCGCGCGGGCCCTGGCGGCGCGCCGGCGGACCCGGTTGACGCGCACCGGGGGCCGTGCGACCTTGACACCGGCCCGCTGCGGCGGGTACGCTTATGGATGAAGGAGTTGGATCCAGGTCATGGTGGCATCGTTCGGCTGCGTCACGTACCGCACGTGGTGGTGGCGGCCCCGGGTGGGGGCGGCACGGTAGCCGGGCGATTTCCCAGACCGCGTGTCCGAGCCCACCTGGCAGAGGCCCAGGTGGGTTTTTCCGTTTGCGGCCGCGCGCCGGCCCCTGGAGCGGAATGACATGGTCATCGTGATGCGGCCCGACTGCACCCCCGAGGAGGTGGCGCGCGTGGAGGCGCGGCTCCACGCGCTGGGGCTGCAGATCTTCCGGGCCGCGGGCGCCAACAAGATCGTCATCGGCGCCCTGGGCGACACCAAGTCGGTGGACCCGAGGGATTTCCAGGTGCTGCCCGGGGTGGTCGAGGCGCACCGGGTGACCGAGCCGTTCAAGCTGGCCAGCCGCACCTTCCACCCCGAGAACACCGTGGTCCGCGCCGCCTCGGTGGACATCGGGGGCCGCGAGGTGGTGCTGATGGCCGGGCCGTGCACCGTGGAGAGCGAGTCCCAGACGGTGGAGGCGGCCCGGCTGGTGGCGGCCGCCGGGGCCCGGGTGCTGCGCGGCGGGGCGTTCAAGCCGCGCAGCTCGCCGTACTCGTTCCAGGGGCTGGGGGAGGAGGGGCTCAAGATCCTGCGCCGCGCCGCGGACCGGGTGGGCATGGCGGTGGTGAGCGAGGTGATGGACCCCGGGCAGATCCCGATGATGATGCCCTACGTGGACATCTTCCAGGTGGGGGCGCGCAACATGCAGAATTTCTACCTGCTGCGCGAGCTGGGCAAGGTGGCCAAGCCGGTGCTGGTGAAGCGCGGGCTCTCCGCGACCATCGAGGAGTGGCTGATGTCGGCCGAATACGTGATGGCCGGCGGGAACCACCAGGTGCTGCTGTGCGAGCGCGGCATCCGCACCTTCGAGCCGTACACCCGCAACACGCTGGACGTGTCGGCGGTGCCGGTGGTGCACAAGCTCTCGCACCTGCCGGTGATCGTGGACCCCAGCCACGCGGTGGGCATCCGGGTCAACGTTCCGCCGCTGTCCCTGGCCGCGGTGGCCGCGGGCGCCGACGGGCTGCTGATCGAGGTGCACCCCGACCCGGACAACGCCCTGTGCGACGGCGCGCAGTCGCTCTTCCCGCAGCAGTTCGCGGAGCTGGTGCAGAAGCTCCGCCTGATCGCCCCGGCCGCCGGGCGAACCCTGGGTGCGCCCGCGCGCCGATCCGCCGGCGCGGGCCGGCGCGCGCCCCGGACGGCGCGCGGCCGCACCGCCTGAGCGGCGCGCGACTGCCGGAGCGAGCTGCGGTGCTGGCTCGGAGCTCAGCCGGCGGGGCCGGCGGCGGGCGGGGCCGGGCCGCCTCCGGGCGGCGCGGCAGCCGGGGGTACGATCTTCCCCGCGGTGGCCTCGGCCGGCGGGAAGCCGGCGTCCCCAGGCGGCGGGACGGGGCCGGCCGGCGGGCGCGGCAGCGAACTCTCCGGGGGGGAGAACACGGGCGCCGGCGGGCGGGCCAGAGGGGTCGGCTCGAGGGAGGTGGCGGCGGTGACCTCGTGGCTGATCTCGCTCATGGCCCGGCGGAACTCGCGCAGGCCGGAGCCCAGCGACTTGGCCAGGTCCGGGATGCGCTTCGCCCCGAACAGCAGCAGGATCGCCAGGATGATGAGCAGCGCCTCGTTGCCGCCGATGTCGAACATGGTCCTCGAACTCCCGGTTTCGCGAAGTTGCCGGCGCGCCCGCCCAGCCGGGCGCGGCCCACATCCACTATAGCATCCGCCCCCGCCGCCGCGGGGCGGGTTTCTTGACAGTGGACCGGGAGTTGCTAGGATACGCTGGATCTTGTTTCGGGCGATTAGCTCAGCTGGTTAGAGTACCTGCTTGACATGCAGGGGGTCAGTGGTTCAAGTCCACTATCGCCCACCATGACGCCCGATCCGGCCCGGAAACCCCGACGCCGATGCCCCCGGCGGACCGGCTCCCGGGCCTTCTCGTAGGAGAATCCCGTGCCCGAATCCCAGGCTCCCCCGCGGGACCAGCTGCTGTACCGGATCCGCCACAGCACCGCCCACGTGATGGCCAACGCGGTGACCGACCTGTTCCCCGAGACCAAGGTCGCCGGCGGCCCGCCGGTGGAGGACGGGTTCTACTACGACTTCGCCCGGCCCACCCCGTTCACCCCCGAGGACCTGGAGAAAATCGAGGCGCGGATGCGCGAGATCGTGCGCGCCAACCAGCCCTTCGAGTACATCGAGACCACCCGGGAAGAGGCGCTGGAGCGCTTCACGCGGAGCGGCGAGCGCTACAAGCTGCACTTCATCCACGAGATCCCGGAGGGCGAGAAGGTCACCTACTACCGGCACGGCAACTTCCTGGACCTGTGCCGCGGGCCGCACCTCGAGTCCACCGGCCAGATTCCGGCGTTCAAGCTGACCCGGGTGGCCGGCGCGTACTGGCTGGGGGACGAGAACAACGAGATGCTGCAGCGCATCTACGGCACCGCCTGGGACAGCCCGGAGGCCCTGGCCGAGCACCTGCACCGCCTGGCGGAGGCCGCCCGCCGCGACCACCGCAAGCTGGGCCGGGAGCTGAACCTGTTCTCGATCCACGAGGACGTGGGCGGCGGGCTGGTGCTGTGGCACCCCAAGCTGGGCATGGTGCGGCACCTCATCGAGAACTTCTGGCGCGAGGAGCACCTCAAGCGCGGCTACCAGCTGGTGTACACCCCGCACATCGCCAGCGAGCGGATCTACCACACTTCCGGGCACCTGGAGAACTACAGCGACCTGATGTACAGCCCCATGGACATCGAGGGGCAGCCGTACCGGATCAAGCCCATGAACTGCCCGGCGCACATCAAGATCTTCCAGACCCGCAAGTGGAGCTACCGCGAACTGCCCGCGCGGTACGCCGAGCTGGGCACGGTGTACCGGTACGAGCGCTCCGGGGTGCTCCACGGCATGCAGCGGGTCCGGGGCTTCACCCAGGACGACTCGCACATCTTCTGCACCCCGGAGCAGCTGCCCGAGGAGATCGAGGGCGTGCTGGAGCTGATGGACGCGCTGCTGCGGCCCTTCCACTACGAGTACCGGGTGTTCCTAGCGACGCGGCCCCAGGACCACTACCTGGGCACCGAGGCGGAGTGGGAGCAGGCCACCGCCGCGCTGGCCGGGGCGCTGAAGAAGCGCGGGCTGCCCTACGAGGTGGACGAGGGCGGCGGGGCCTTCTACGCCCCCAAGATCGACGTCAAGCTCACCGACGCGCTGGGGCGGGAGTGGCAGTGCCCCACCATCCAGGTGGACCTCAACCTGCCCAAGCGCTTCGAGGTGATGTACACCGGCGCCGACGGCCGGGACCACGAGGTGGTGATGGTGCACCGCGCGCTGCTGGGCTCCATGGAGCGCTTCGTGGGCAACTACATCGAGCACGTGGCGGCCGAGTTCCCGGTGTGGCTGGCCCCGGTGCAGGCGGTGCTCCTGCCCATGAACGACGACCTCCTGCCGTACGCCGACCAGGTGGCGGCCGAGCTGCGCGGGCGCGGCCTGCGGGTGGAGGTGGACCGCCGGCCGGAGAAGCTGGGCCACAAGATCCGGGACGCGGAGCTGCAGAAGGTGCCCTACATGCTGGTGCTGGGGCGGCGCGAAGCCGACGCCGGCCAGGTGGCGGTGCGCCACAAGCGGCGCGGGCAGGAGGGCGCCATGAGCCCCGCGGCGTGGGCCGAAAAAGTCCTTGCCGAGGTCGCAGCCAAGACCTAGACTTCTTGAGTGCCTCGCGCCAAGCCGTTGAGGCCGTTGAAAGTAGGACCCGGCCGTGGCTCGCCGGCCGGTGGTCCTCACCCCCGGGCGAAGGATTGCCTCAAGGGTTCGAATCATCGATCACGATGAATTTGGACTGCATCGCCCGTGGGCGAGGGGGAGGACCACCCTCGCCCTGATTTGTTGTCCCGCCCGGCGGGGGCCGGCGCGGGAGCCACCCCGAGCAGGAGGGAAAGCCCATCGCCAAACAAGCTGAAGTGCGCATCAACGACCGGATCCGCGTCCCCCAGGTGCGCGTGGTCGGCGCCGACGGGCAGCAGGTCGGCCTGCTGGCCACCCAGGAGGCGCTGGAGATGGCCCGCAGCGCCGGGCTCGATCTGGTCGAGGTGTCGCCCACGTCGCGGCCGCCGGTCTGCCGCATCATGGACTACGGCAAGTTCAAGTACGAACAGAGCAAGCGGCAGCGCAAGGCGAAGAAGCACCAGCACGTGACCCGCATGAAGGAGGTCAAGCTCCGGCCCAAGATCGAGGAGCACGACTACACGTTCAAGGTCCAGCACGCGCGCGCGTTCCTGCTGGCGCGCGACAAGGTGAAGGTCTCGGTCACGTTCCGCGGCCGGGAGCTGGCCCACCAGGACCTGGGCCACAAGATGCTCCAGCGGGTCATCACCGATCTGGCGGAGGTGGGGCAGGTGGAGGTGCCGGCCCGCATGGAGGGCCGCATCCTGGTGATGGTGATGATCGCCAAGCCGGGGTTGAAGATCAAGTCACCCAAGGAAGGAGAAACCGCGGGCGCCGTGCCGGCCTCCGGCCCGCCCTCGAGGGAAGGTTAACCGACATGCCCAAGATGAAGTCCAACCGCGCGGCGGCCAAGCGCTACCGCGTGACCGGCACCGGCAAGATCGTGCGCAACCACGCCCGCACGCGCCACCTCAAGACCGGGAAGTCACCCAAGAACAAGCGCCAGCTCAGCAGCAGCGTGGTGTTGAAGCCGGCCGACGCCAAGCGCGCTCGGCGCCTGCTGGGGATATAGGGGGAGCACCATGCCGAGAGCCAAGACCGTCGTCCCGGGACGCGCCAAGCGCCGCAAGGTGCTCACCGCCACCAAGGGCAACTTCGGCGGCCGCAGCCGCCTGTTCCAGACCGCCCGCGAGACCCTGTTCCGGGCGCTGCAGTTCTCGTACGAGCACCGCCGCACCCGCAAGCGCGAGTTCCGGGCCCTGTGGATCCAGCGCATCAACGCGGCCGCGCGCCTCAACGGGATCACCTACAACGCCCTCATCCACGGCCTCCGCCAGGCCAACATCGACATCGACCGGAAGATCCTGGCCGAGCTGGCGGTGCGCGACGCCGCCGGCTTCGCCCAGCTGGTGGAAGTGGCGCGCTCCGCGACCGCGTAGCCGCCATGCCCCCGGGCCCGCTGGACCACGCCGAGGAGCGGGTGCGGAGCGCGCTGGACGCGCTGCTCCGCGACCCGGCCGAGGGGTGGCCGGAGATGGAGGCCGCCGCCGGCGGGCTGGAGGCCGCCGGGCGGGCGGCGATCGCCACGGCCCAGACCCCCGAGGAGCTGGACGCGACCGAGCTGCGCCTGCTCAAGCAGAAGGGGGTGCTGAACCTCCTGCTGCGCAGCGTCGGCCAGCTGCCCGCAGAGCGGCGCAAGCCCCTGGGCGCGGCCACCCACCGCTGCCGCGCCGCCTGGGGCGCGGCGCTCGAGGAGCGCCGCGCCGCGCTGGGGGCGGTGGCCACCCGCCGCGGGCCGGCGCTCGACCTCACCCTGCCCGGCCGCCGGCCGTTCACCGGGCGCCCGCACATCCTGAGCCAGGTGCGCGACGAGCTGGTCGAGATCTTCCACGGCATGGGCTTCTCCACCTACGAGGGGCCCGAGGTGGAGGACGACCACCACAACTTCGGAGCGCTCAACTTCGCCCCGCACCACCCGGCGCGCGACGCCCACGACACGTTGTTCGTGGAGGGCGGCGTGCTGCTGCGCACCCACACCTCGCCGGTGCAGATCCGGGCCATGGAGAACGTTCCACCGCCGCTGCGGATGGTGTTCCCGGGCCGGGTGTACCGCGCCGAGCAGCTGGACCCCACCCACGCCGCCGAGTTCCACCAGATCGAGGGCCTGTACGTGGACCGCGGGGTGAGCATGGCCCACCTCAAGGGCACCCTCACGGCCTTCGCCCGGGCGTTCCTGGGGGCCCACACCCGCACCCGCTTCCGGCCCTCGTACTTCCCGTTCACCGAGCCCAGCGGCGAGATGGACGCGACCTGCGTGGTGTGCCGGGGCACGGGGCAGGTGGGCACGGCGGAGGCCCCCGCGCGCTGCGGCGCCTGCAAGGGCACCGGCTGGCTGGAGATCCTGGGCTGCGGCATGGTGCACCCCAACGTGTTCCGCGCCGTGGGCATCGACCCGGAGGAGTGGACCGGATTCGCCTTCGGGATGGGGTACGACCGGATCGCGATGCTGCGCTACGGCATCCGCGACATCCGCTACTTCCTGGAAAACGACCTGCGGTTCCTGGAACAGTTCTAGCGGGAGGCCCATGCTGCTCTCCTACCAATGGCTCAAGGAATGGGTGCCCGCGGCCCCGCCGCCCGACGCGCTGGCGGAGCTGCTGACCGCGCGCGGCTTCCCGGTGGACTCGGTGCAGCCGCGGGCGCGCTTCTCCGGCGTGGTGGTGGGCAAGGTGGTGGAGCGGGCGCGCCACCCGAACGCCGACCGGCTGTCCCTGTGCAAGGTGGACGTGGGCGGCCAGGTGCTGGAGATCGTGTGCGGGGCGCCCAACGCCCGCGCCGGGATCACCGTGGCGGTGGCCCTGGACGGGGCGCAGCTGCCGGGCGGGGTGCTGCGCAAGTCCAAGATCCGCGGGGTGCTCTCCAACGGCATGATGTGCTCGGGCCGGGAGCTGGAGCTGTCCGAGGAGCACGCGGGAATCCTGGAGCTGGACCCGGCCCTGACGCCGGGGGACGACTTCGCCCGCGCCGCCGGGCTCGACGACACCGCCCTCGAGGTGGACATCCCCCACAACCGGGGCGACGCGCTGTGCGTGCGAGGCCTGGCGCGCGAGGTGGCCGCGGCGCTGGGCGAGCCGCTGCGCTCCCCGCTGCGCGCGCTGCCGGTGGAGCCGGGCGCGCTGCCGGGGGTCGCCGGCGTCGAGATCGAGGACCCCGCCGACTGCCCGCGCTACGCGGCCCGGGTGGTGCAGGAGCTGCAGGTGGGGCCCTCGCCGCCGTGGCTGCGCCTGCGGGTGGAGTCGCTGGGCATGCGCTCCATCAACAACGTGGTGGACGCCACCAACTTCACCATGCTGGAGCTGGGCCAGCCGATCCACGCCTTCAACCTGGCCAAGGTGCGCGGCGGGCGGCTGGGGGTGCGCCGGGCGCGCCCCGGGGAGCGCCTGCGCACCCTGGACGCGGTGGACCGCGAGCTGCCCGGCGAGACGCTGCTGATCGTGGATCCCGAGGGCCCGCTGGCGCTGGCGGGCCTCATGGGCGGCGAGGCCAGCGAGGTCCGGCCGGACACCCGCGCGGTGCTCCTGGAGAGCGCCTGCTTCGGCCCGGCGCGGGTGCGCCAGGGGGCCCAGAAGCTGCGCCTGGCGTCGGAGGCCGGGCGGCGCTTCGAGCGGGGCACCGACCCGGAGGTGGTGCTGGAGGCGCTGGACCGGGTGGCGTCGCTGCTGGCCGAGGTGGCCGGCGGCCGGGTGCTCCCGCAGCGGCTGGACGCCTGGCCCGGGCGCGCCGAGCGCCGCCGCGTGGCGCTGCGCCCGGCGCGCGCGCGGATGCTGCTGGCGCTGCCGCTGCCGCGGGCGGAGCTGGAGGCCCCGCTGCGGCGCCTGGGCTTCGAGCTGGAGCCGGGCGGCGCGGGGGAGGACGCTCCCATCGAGGCGCGCGTGCCGAGCTGGCGGGTGGACGTGGGGCAGGAGGTGGACCTGGTGGAGGAGATCGCCCGGCACCGGGGCTACCTGGAGATCCCCGAGGACCCGGGCTCGGTGACCCCGCGGTTCGGGACGCGCCGGCCCGCGGAGCTGTTCCGCGACCACCTGCGCGGCACCCTGATGGGGCTGGGCTTCTTCGAGGCGCAGTGCCCGTCGCTGGTGGCCCCGGAGGACGTCGCCAGCGCCCCGGTGCTGCCGCCCGAGGCGCGGCGCGCGCCGCTGGCGCTGGAGAACCCACTCAGCCGGGAGTTCTCGCTGCTGCGCCCCTCGCTGCTGCCGGGGCTGCTGCGCGCGGTGAGCCACAACGCCCGCCACGGGCGGCGCGCGGTGCGCCTGTTCGAGCTGGGGCACGTGTTCCTGCGCTCGCCGCGGCCGCTGCCCGAGGAGCCCGAGACCCTGGGGCTGGCGCTCTTCGGACCCCGGCACGCGTCCGGCTTCGGGCTGGGGCCCGATCTCGCGGACTGGTACGACCTCAAGGGCGTGCTGGAGGCCCTGCTGGGGGCGTTGCGCATTGACAACCCCGAGTCCCTGGCCTACGATGGCGACGGTTTCAAGCCCGGCTGCGCGGCTGAGTTGCGTGCCGTCGGGGTGTGCCTGGGGTACTTCGGAGAGGTCGCCCCGGCCCTGCTGGAGCGGCTCGAGATTCCCGGGCCCACCTACCTGGCGGAACTCGACGTGGCTGCGCTGGAGCGGACGGCGCGCCTCGCGGGAATGTTCCGCGAGTGGTCTCGCTTCCCGAGCGTGAAGCGGGACCTGGCGTTCCTGGTGCCCGTGGAGACCCCGGCCGCGGCGCTGCAGCGGGACATCACGGACGCCGGCGGGACTTCGCTGAAGGCGGTCCGCCTGTTCGACGTGTACGCGGGGGAGAGGGTCGCCACCGGGCTCAAGAACCTCGCGTTTTCGTTGGAGTTCCAGAGCGCCGAGCGCACCCTGTCGGACGCGGAGGTGGACCAGGCCGTGGGCCGGGTGGTGCGGCGCCTGGAGGAGCAGCACGGGGCGCGGCTGCGGTAGGGCCGGCGGCCCGGGCACGGATGTCTGGGGGCTCAGTTGATGGAACCGAATCTGCCGGCTGTGGATCTGGACAGGCTGGAAGGGCGCATTCAGCAGGCGGCGGAGCTGATCCAGCAGTTGCGCGGCGAACGCGACCAGCTGCGCCGCCTGAAGGACGAGCTGGAGGCCCGGCTCCGGATGACGGAGACCGCCGCCAGCCGGGCGGAGGAACTCCGCCAGCAGCAGCAGGAGGCCGAGGCGCGGCTCGCGCGCTTCGCCGAGGAACGTGTGACCCTGGCCCGCCGGGTGGAGCAGATGCTCGAGAAGCTGCGGGCGGTCGAGGAGGAGAAGCTGGGCGCGCCGCATTAGCGGCGGCCCGGCCTCCCTGTTCATACAGTTCCCAGAAGATGCAACAGCCCGCGCCCGCAGGCGCGGTGCGGTGCGGCAGCGCCCTGGAATCTGCGAGCCGCTTGAGGACGACGATCCACGATGCCGGAAAACGTCAGAACCGTTCGCATCGAGGTTTTCGGCAACGAGTACAACATCCGCGGCCAGGCGGACCCGGAGTACATCAAACGTGTGGCCGCCTACGTGGACCAGAAGATGCGGGAGGTCAACGAGCGGCTGGCATTGCCCTCGCTCTCGCAGGTGGCGATTCTCGCCTCGCTCAACATCGCGGACGAGCTGTTCCGCGAGCGGGACGAGCGCCAGCGCTCCAACCAGGAGGTCCGCGACCGCGCGGAGCACTTGGAGGGGCTGCTGGTGGCCACTCTTTCCGGCGCACCCGAGGGACCCCCGTCGGGGGGACCCCGGGCGGCCCGGGAGCCTCAGGCTTAGGCGCCCGATTCCCCAGGAGGTGTGATCGGTCCCCAACCGGACCGCCCGAACGGAAAAGCCCTGCCGTGCCCGTGCTGGTACAGTGTCTTTGAGCCAACACTGAAAGAGGATCGTCCTACGCTCCGCCTGCGGAGTGGGACCCGTCGAAAGGCGGGGGCGCAAACCAGGCGGGGGGATGCCCCGAGTTTAGGGTATCTGGCTCAGGACCTTCACTCACGGCACACCGGCGGGGTTTTTCTTTGCCCCCCGGCCGGACTTGCAACCACAGACCCGGAGGGGTCTTCGCCATGGATCCGACCGCTCTGTTGATGGGGGCCCTGGGCCTGGGCCTGGGGGCCGTGGTTTTCTATTTGGTGGGCTTCTTCGTGAGCCGCAACGTGGGCGAGAAGAGCCTCGCCAGCGCGCAGCGCACCTCTCAACGGCTTTTGGAGGAGGCCCAGCGGGACGCCGAAACCCACAAGCGGCAGGTCCTGCTGGAGGCCAAGGAGCAGGCCTACCAGGCCAAGCAGCAGCACGAGCGCGACATGGGGCGCCAGAACGCGGAGATCACCGCCCGCGAGAAGCGCCTCGACGAACGCGAGAACAACCTGCTGCGGCGCCTGGACGTGGTGGAGAAGAAGGAGCGCACCCTGCGCACCACCGAGAAGGAGCTGGGCACCCGGGAGTCGGCCCTGACCACCCGCCAGGGCGAGCTGGACCGGCTGGTGCAGGAGCAGAACGTGCGCCTGGAGCGCATCGCCAGCTTCACCGCCGAGGAGGCCAAGCAGCAGCTCATCGCCAACATGGAGAGCGAGGCGCGCCACGAGGCCGCCCGCCGGGTGGTGGAGATCCGCGAGGGCGCCCAGCGCGAAGCCCAGAAGGAGGCCCGCAAGATCGTCACCCTGGCCATCCAGCGCTCGGCCGCCGAGCACGCCACCGAGAGCACCGTGTCGGTGGTGAACCTGCCGGGGGACGAGATGAAGGGCCGGATCATCGGGCGCGAGGGGCGGAACATCCGGGCCTTCGAGCGGGCCACCGGCATCGACGTCATCATCGACGACACCCCCGAGGCGGTGGTCATCTCGGGCTTCGATCCCATCCGCCGCGAGGTGGCCCGGCGCTCCCTGGAGCAGCTCATCGCCGACGGCCGCATCCACCCCGGCCGGATCGAGGAGGTGGTGGACAAGACCCGCCGCCAGATGGACGAGGAGATCGTGGAGACCGGGGAGCGCGCGGTGCTCGACCTGGGCATCGCCGGGGTGCACCCCGAGATGATCCGGCTGCTGGGCCGGCTGCGGTTCCGCACCAGCTACGGCCAGAACATCCTGGAGCACAGCAAGGAAGTGGCCTACCTGTGCGAGATCATGGCCTCCGAGCTGGGCTACGACAACAGCCTGGCCAAGCGCGCCGGGCTGTTCCACGACATCGGCAAGGCGGTGGACCACGAGGTGGAGGGCTCCCACCCGGTGATCGGACGGGGGCTGGCCGAGAAGTTCGGCGAGCCGGGGCCGGTGGTGGAGGCGATCGCGTTCCACCACGAGGACTTCAACCCGCAGTACCTGATGGCCGCGCTGGTGCAGGCGGCGGACGCCATCTCCGGCGCGCGGCCGGGGGCGCGGCGCGAGTCGCTGGAGACCTACGTCAAGCGGCTGGAGAAGCTGGAGCTCATCGCGGACTCCTTCGCCGGGGTGGAGAAGTCGTACGCCATCCAGGCGGGGCGGGAGATCCGCATCATGGTGGAGCACCGGCACGTGGACGACGCGCGCGCCCAGCTGCTGGCAGGCGAGATCGCGCGCAAGGTGGAGCGCGAGCTGGAGTACCCCGGCCAGATCAAGGTGGTGGTGATCCGGGAAACCCGGGCCGTGGAGTACGCCAAGTAGGCCGCCGGGATGCGCATCCTGTTCGTCGCCGACGTGTTCGGCTCCCCGGGGCGGGCCGCGGTGCGCAGCCTGCTGCCGCGGCTCAAGTCCGAGCGCGGGGTGGACGCGACGGTGGCCAACGCGGAGAACGCCGCCGGCGGCTACGGCCTCACCCCGGAGAACGCCGAGGAGCTGTGGGCGTCGGGCTGCGACGTCCTCACCGGCGGCAACCACCTGTGGGCGCAGCGGGCGATCGCGGACTTCATCCCGCGCCACCCGCGGCTGCTGCGGGCCCTCAACTTCCCGCCCGGCACCCCAGGCGCCGGCTCCGCCATCTGGCGCACCGAGACGGGAGAGCTCATGGGAGTGGCCTACGTGCTGGGGCGGACCTTCATGGCGCCGCTGGACGATCCTTTCCGCGCGCTGGACGCGGAGCTGTCGCGGCCGGAGTGGCGCGAGGTGCGGGTGCGCCTGATCGAGGTGCACGCCGAGGCCACCTCCGAGAAGCTGGCGGTGGCGCACCACCTGGACGGCCGGGTGAGCGCGGTGGTCGGCACCCACACCCACGTCCAGACCGCCGACGCGCGGGTGCTCCCCGGGGGCACCGCCTTCATCACCGACGCCGGCATGACCGGCCCGCACGATTCCATCATCGGGGTGGAGAAGGAGCTGGCCCTGCAGCGCTTCCGCACCGGGCTCCCGGTGCGCTTCCAGCCCGCCCGCGGCGACGTGTGGCTGAACGGGGCGATGATCGAGGTGGACGAGGACAGCGGCCGGGCGCTCACCATCCAGCCGGTGCGGGAGCCGGTGCGATGACCACCCAGGCGCGCCGGCTGGAAGGGGAGGCCGCGGCCGCCGCGGTGCGCGAGGAGGTCAAGGCGCGGGTGGAGGCGCTGCGCCGACAGCACCGCACCGCCGGGCTGGCGGTGGTGCAGGTGGGCAACCTCCCGGCCTCGGACATCTACGTCCGGCGCAAGATCGAGGCGGCCGACGCGCTGGGGCTGTTCGCCCAGCTGGTGCGCATCCAGGAGAGCGACGGCTACCCCACGCTGCTCACCCGCATCGGGAGCCTCAACTCCGACGCGCGCATCCACGGCTTCCTGGTGCAGCTGCCCCTGCCCGACGGCTGGGACGAGGCCTACGCGCTGCGCTCGGTGAACCCCGAAAAGGACCTCGACGGCTGCCACCCCACCAACGTGGGCCGGGCCACCCTGGGCGACCCCAACGCCTACTGGCCGTGCACTCCGCTGGGCATCTTCGAGCTGCTGCGCCACTACCACATCCCGCTGGCCGGGGCCCACGCGGTGGTGGTGGGGCGGAGCCGGCTGGTGGGCCGGCCGCTGGCCACCATCCTGAGCCAGAAGGGGGTGGACGCCACCGTCACCCTGTGCCACAGCCGCTCCGGCGACCTGGCCCGCTACACCCGCGACGCGGACGTGGTGGTGATGGCCGCCGGCCAGCCCGGGGCGCTGACCGGGGACATGATCCGCGAGGGCGCGGTGGTGGTGGACGTGGGCGTGCACCGGGTGCCCGACCCCGACCACCCCGGCAAGACCCGCCTCATCGGCGACGTGGACGAGGCCAGCGTGGCCCCCAAGGCCGCGTGGCTCTCGCCGGTGCCCGGCGGGGTGGGCCCGATGACCGTGGTGATGCTGATGCGCAACGCGGTCACCGCGTGCGAGCGGACCCTGGGCTCCGTCCCGGCCGCCGAGCGGGGCCCGGCGTGAGCCCGGCCCCCGATTCGCGGCGCGTCTACACCGTCACCGAGATCAACCTGCTGGCGCAGCGCCTGCTGCAGGAGAGCTTCCCCTCGGTGCGGGTGGCCGGGGAGATCAGCGGCTTTCACCACCAGCAGCCCTCCGGCCACATGTACTTCGACCTCAAGGACGGCCGCTGCGTCCTGCGCTGCGCGCTGTTCCGCGCCAGCCAGCGGGAGATGCGCTTCCAGCCGGCCAACGGCCTGCAGGTGGAGGCCGCCGGCCGGCTGACCATCTACGAGGCGCGCGGCTCCTACCAGCTGGTGGTGGAGCGGCTGGAGGAGGCCGGGCTGGGCGAGCTGCAGCGGCGCTTCGAGGAGCTGCGCGCGCGGCTGCAGGCCGAGGGGCTGTTCGACGAGGCCCGCAAGCGGCCGCTGCCCGCCTTCCCGCGCACCCTGGCGGTGGTGACCTCGGCCGGCGGAGCGGTGATCCACGACATCATCCAAGTGGCCCGGCGGCGCTGGCCGGGCATCCGCATCCTGCTGTGTCCCGTCCAAGTTCAGGGCGCGGGCGCGGCCGAGGACGTGGCCCGGGGCATCGCGCGGGTGAACCGCGAGGGCTCCGCGGAGGTGCTCATCGTGGCCCGCGGCGGGGGCTCCATGGAGGACCTGTGGGCCTTCAACGAGGAGGCCGTGGTGCGCGCGGTGGCCGGCTCGGCCATCCCGGTGATCTCGGCGGTGGGCCACGAGACCGACTTCACCCTGTGCGACTTCGCCGCCGACTTGCGCGCCCCGACCCCCTCGGCCGCCGCCGAGCGGGCGGTGCCCGAGCGGACCGAGCAGGCCGCGGCCCTGGCCCGGCGCCGGGAGCGGCTGGAGCTGGCGATGCGCGCGGCGCTGGAGCGGCGCGCGCTGCACCTGCGGGCGCTGCGCGGCAGCTACGCGCTGGGCCGGCCCCGGGACCTGCTGGCGCAACGGATGCAGGGCCTGGACGAGCTGGAGCGCCGCCTGGTGCGCGCGGCGGCCCAGGGGCGCGCGCGCCAGGCGGAGCGCCTGGAGCGGGCGCGGACCCACCTGCTGGCGCTCTCGCCGGCCCAGGTCATGGGCCGCGGTTTCTGCTACCTTGAAGGGGCGCGCGACGGCCGCCCGGTCACCTCGGTGTCCGGCCTGGCGGTGGGCCAGGCGGTGTTCCTGGTGCTGCGCGACGGGCGCGCCGGTGCGCGCGTCGAGACGGTGGAGCCCACGGGCCCGAGGGCCCGCTGAGGCCCGGCCGGAGGGAATCGAGCATGCCCAGCACGTCCGACCGGGGCCGCCCCCGGCCGCCCCGGAAGCCGGCCGGAGCCCCGCCCGGGGGGGAGCCCGGCGTCCCCGAAGTACCTTTCGAGACCGCCCTGGAGCGGCTGGAGGCCCTGGTGGCCCAGCTGGAGCAGGGCGACCTGCCGCTGGAACCGAGCCTGGCCGCGTTCGAGGAGGGCATGCAGCTGGCCCGCCTGTGCGGCCGCCGGCTCGAGCAGGCCGAGAAGCGCGTGCAGCTGCTGCTGGAGCAGGAATCCGGCGCCCCGTACCTTGAGCCGCTTGCCGACGACGACGCCGAGCTTGGCCTTTGAGCCCTACCGCCGGGCGGCCGCCCGGCGAGTGGAGCGGGAGCTGCGGGCCCTCCTCCCGGAGGGGTCCGTGCCGCCCAGCTCGCTCCACCAGGCCATGCGCTACGCGGCGCTGGGCCCGGGCAAGCGGGTGCGGCCGGCGCTGGCGCGCCTGGCCTACGACACCCTGGGCGGGCACTCCGCCGGGCTGTGGCCGGCGGCCGCGGCGCTGGAGCTGGCGCACGCGTTCTCGCTGGTGCACGACGACCTGCCGTGCATGGACGACGACGACCTGCGGCGCGGGCGGCCCACGGTGCACCGGCGGTTCGGCGAGCCGGTGGCGCTGCTGGCCGGGGACGCGCTGCTGGCCCTCAGTTTCCAGGCCCTCGCCGGGGCCGGCTCCGCCCGCGAGTGCGGGCGGCGCGAGCGGAGCCTCAGGCTGCTGGCCGAGGCGCTGGGCTCGCGCGGCATGGTCGGGGGCCAGGTGTGGGACATGCTGGGCGAGGGCGGCCCGGCCAGCCGGGCCTCGGTGCGCCGCATCCACCGCCTCAAGACCGCCGCGCTGATGGCGGCGGCCACCCGGATCGGGGCGGTGTGGGCCGGCGCCGGCCCGGCGCAGGAGGCCCAGCTGGGCCGGCTGGGGGAGGTGCTGGGGCTGGCGTTCCAGGCGGGCGACGACCTGCTGAACGCCACCGCCAGCGCCGAGCAGCTGGGCAAGGCCGCCGGCAGCGACGCCGCCCGGCGCAAGGCCAGCCTGCCGCGCGCGGTGGGCCTGGAGCCGGCCCGCGCGGAGCTGCTCCGCCTGTGCCGGCGCGCCCGCGCGCTGGCGCGGGCCCTGCCGCGGTGCCGGGAGACCTGGGCCGGCGTGGTGGAGTTCGTGGAGTCCCGGAGGTGCTGAGCGCATGGCCCTGCCGCACTCGCTGAACGAGGAGGCCCTGAGCCCGCTGTGGGTGGCGGTCTCCATCGGAGTGCTGGTGCAGGTGTTCAAGTTCGTGGCCAGCAGCGTCGCCAAGCGGCGGCTCGACTTCCGCCGCCTGTTCGCCACCGGCGGCATGCCCAGCTCCCACTCGGCCGGGGTCGCGGCGCTGTCCACCGCGGTGGGGTTGCGGGAGGGATTCGGTTCCGTGCTCTTCGCGGTCACGGTATACTTCAGCCTCATCGTGATGTACGACGCCGCCGGCCTGCGGCGCGCCGCGGGCCGCCAGGCCACGCTCCTCAACCGGCTGATCGACAGCCACTACCGCCACGACAAACACCTGGTGGAGATGCGCCTGCTGGAGCTGCTGGGGCACACCCCGCTGGAGGTGCTGGCCGGAGCGCTGGTGGGGGTGGGCTTCACCCTCGTCTGGTTCCTGCTCGGAGGCCCCAACCGATGACCCGCCTGCTGGATTCGATCCACGGCCCCGAGGACCTCAAGCTGCTGACCCTGGAGCAGCTGGAGCAGCTGGCCCAGGAGATCCGCGATGAGATCCTGCGGGTGGTGTCGGAGACCGGCGGCCACCTGGGTCCCAGCCTGGGGGTGGTGGAGCTGACCCTGGCGCTGCACCGGGTGTTCGAGTCGCCCACCGACCAGATCGTGTGGGACGTCGGGCACCAGGCCTACTGCCACAAACTGCTGACCGGCCGGCGGGAGCGCTTCCACACGCTGCGCCAGTACGGGGGCCTCTCGGGGTTCACCCGCCGGGCCGAGAGCCCGCACGACGTGTTCGGCGCCGGCCACGGCGGCACCTCCATCTCGGTGGCCGCCGGGCTGGCCACCGCGCGCGACCTGGCCGGCCGGGACAACCACGTGATCGCGGTGATCGGGGACGGCTCGCTCACCGCCGGGATGGCCTACGAGGCCCTCAACCACGCGGGCGGCACCGGGCGGCGGCTGCTGGTGGTGCTCAACGACAACGAGATGTCCATCTCGCGCAACGTGGGGGCGCTGGCCGCCTACCTCACCCGGATGACCAGCAGCCACGGCTACCGGCGGGTGGAGGCGGACATCTACGACCTCCTGGGCAAGGTCCCGATGGCCTCCAAGGCCCGCGAGCTCGCGCGCCGGGTGAAGGAGGGGCTCAAGGGGCTCATGGTGCCGGGGGTGCTGTTCGAGGAGCTGGGGTTCAAGTACTACGGGCCCATCGACGGGCACGACCTCAAGCTGCTCGAGGAGACCCTGGTGCACCTCAAGGACTTCCGCGAGCCGGTGCTGCTGCACGTGCTGACCAAGAAGGGCAAGGGGGTGGGCTTCGCGGAGGCCGCTCCGGTGAAGTTCCACGGCCTGGGCCCCTTCGACAAGGTGACCGGCAAGACCCAGCCGTCGGCCACCGCGACCTTCAGCCAGGAGTTCGCGCGCATCCTGATCGAGATCGCCGAGCGCGAGCCCCGGGTGGTGGCCATCACCGCCGCGATGCTGGAGGGCACCGGGCTGCGGGCGTTCCAGGAGCGCTTCCCGGACCGGTGCTTCGACGTGGGCATGGCCGAGCAGCACGCAGTGGGGCTGGCAGGCGGGCTGGCGGTGGGCGGGTTCCGGCCGGTGTGCGCCATCTACTCCACCTTCCTGCAGCGGGCCTACGACCAGGTGGTGCACGACATCGCGCTCCAGAACCTGCCGGTGGTGTTCGCCGCCGACCGCGCCGGCTTCGCCGGCGACGACGGCCCCACCCACCACGGGGCGTTCGACCTGGGCTACCTGCGCTGCATCCCCAACCTGACCCTGATGGCCCCCTGCGACGAGCAGGAGTTCGCCGACATGCTGTACGCCGCGGTGACCCAGGCCACCGGCCCGGTGGAGGTGCGCTACCCGCGGGCCAACGTGCCCGGCGCCGGCCGGCAGGGCTTCCGGCCGCTCTCCTGGGGCACCGCCGAGGTGCGGCGCGAGGGGCGCGACCTGGCCATCTGGGCGCTGGGCGCGGCGGTGCCGTGGGCGCTGGAGGCCGCCGAGCTGATGCGCGCCGAGGGCCCGGACGCCACGGTGGTGAACGCCCGCTTCGCCAAGCCGCTGGACGAGGAGCTGCTGGTGCGGCACGCGCGGCGCTTCGGGCGCCTGGTCACGGTGGAGGAGGGCGCCGCCGCCGGCGGGTTCGGCTCGGCGGTGCTGGAGGCCCTGGAGCGCAACGACCTCCCGGGGGTGGAGGTGCGGCGCATCGGCATCCCCGACGAGTTCGTGCAGCACGGGCGGCGGGAGCTGCTGCTGCGCGACGTGGGGCTCACCCCGGAACTCATCGCCCGGCGGATCCGGGAGCGCTGGCGGGCCTATGTCACGAAGTAGGAAGGCGGTCGCGCTGTTCCCCAACCCGCGCAAGCCGGCGGCGCGGCGAATCCTGCCCCGGCTGGTGCGCTACCTGCGCTCGCAGGGCTGGCAGGCGCTGGGGTTCCCGGAGCACGCGGCGGCGCTGCCGCCCGGGGTGCGCATCTCCGCGGTGCCCGAGCTGGCCCGCGCCGCGCGGTTCGTGCTGGTGTTGGGGGGCGACGGCACGTTCCTCGCCGCGGCCCGCCGGGTGTGCCGCTACCGGCTCCCCCTCCTGGGCATGCGCCTGGGCCACATCGGCTTTCTAACCATCATGGAGACAAAGGATTTCCCGCATTCCTTGGGGCAGGTTCTCAAGGGCCAGTACGAACTCGACAGCCGGGCCATGCTGGAGGCCCGGGTGCTCGCGCGGAACGGGCGGACGCTGCACCGCGGGGTGGCCCTCAACGACGTCACGGTGCGCCAGGCGGACCACGTCAAGGTGGTCCAGCTGCGCCTCACGCTGGACCGCGAGCGCCTGGGGGACTTCACCTCCGACGGCGTGGTGGTGTGCACGCCCACCGGGGCCACGGCCTACTCGCTCTCCGCGGGCGGGCCGGTGGTCATGCCCGGCGCCCGCGTGCTGGTGGCCACCCTGATCTGCCCGCACACCCTGTCCTCGCGCCC
>DATKKS010000014.1:0-3009 GCA_035542815.1 Saccharimonadales bacterium (SeqCode)
TGGTGGACAAGGAGATCCACGCCGGCCCCGAGCCGGTGCACGCCTTCCTGCCGGTCACCGAGGCCGCTCGAGCCCACGTGGACAACCGCCACCCGAGCGTCCTGACCCTGGTCAACCTGGGGGGCGAGTGCGCCTGGACCGCCGCGAACCTGGCGCTGTTCGCGGATCAGTAGCGCGCCGCCCGGGGCACGCACCCAGGGCCCGCCGCCGTTGGCCTCTCGGGGCGCCCGAGCCTAGTCCGCCCGGCTGTACGCGATCATGACCGCGTTGCCCCCCGGGAAGGGGTGGCCGTAGCGCACCGCCATCACCTCGTCGAAGGTCGCGGGCCGCCAGCCGAAGTACTTCGCGGTCCGCAGGAGGTAGTGCACCTCAGTGTGGGGCAGGCCGGGGCCCCGGAGGCTCTCGTCCAGGAACTGGTTGTAGCCCAGGGCGGAGGTGTAGACCAGCTGCCCGCCCGGGTTGAGCAGGGAGCGCAGGTGCTCCACCGCGCGCAGCAGCTTGGGCGGATCGCGGGTCTCCTCGTCCCAGCCGACGTGCTCGAGCGTGGAGATGCTGACGATGAGGTCGAAGCGCTCCGAGGGGCGGAAGTCCATCAGGTCCGCGTTCAGCACACCGCGGCACTTCTCGTACTTGTCCACCACCACGTGGTTCACCGCGAAGTAGTGCGAGAGCACGTTCCCCACCTCGAGAACCCGGCCGCCGGCCTGCCCGCGGATCAGCTCCCAGACCACCGGGATCTCCACGCAGCGCTCGTTCCTCAGCGTGTGGTTGTAGACCGCGTAGGCGTACGGGTAAGTCCGGCCCCGGAACTGGAAGGTCCGGCCGGGCCGGAACACCTTCATGGCCACGTCGATGGCGGTGCACCCGAGATGTCTCGGGGCGTTGCGCACCCAGCTGGCCCGCTGCTCGCCGAACAGCCGGCCGAGCTTGGTCCGGGGCCCGTGGGCGCGGATCGGAGCGGTCACGCGGGGTCTCCCTTCACGGCTGCACCCACAGGGTGTCCAGCGCCGGCCCCCACGGCGGGTAGTCGTCGCTCAGGTACTCGCGCAGGCTCATGCTGGGCACCATCTCCTGGCGCTCCACGCGGACCAGGAGCCGGTAGGGCCCCGGAGCGGCGCGGCGCGGCACGTACAGGACGCTCCGCCAGGCCACCCAGCGGCCGGGCGGCCAGTACTCGGGAGCCCCGCCGGAGCCGCCCAGCATCGCGTACGAGTGCAGGCGGTACCTGCGCCCCTCGCGCCGCTGCAGCGCCAGGCGCCGCAGGCGCTGCGGGAGCCAGCGCGGGGCGCCGCGATAGTCCGTGGCCAGGTCCACCCGGGCCATCAGCGGGTCCCCCGGCGCGGGCGGCGCCGCGCGCCGCACCAGGCACTCCAGCACCGCCGAGTCCCCGCGCGCCACGCGGTGCGGCTCGAGGCGCGCGTCGGCCAGCCAGGTGCCTTCTCCCACGTCCACCGCGGGCCGGCCGGCGGGCGGCTGCAGCTCCGGCCACGCCGGGCCGGGCAGGGAGGCGTAGGCAGAGAGCGCCTCGGGGCGCACCTGGTACACCCACTGGCCGGGGCCGTGGAACACCTCTCGGAACACCTCGGGGTGGGCCCGGAACTTGTCCTCGATCGCCGGATAGTCCACCGGGTCCAGCGCGGCCAGGTAGTAGATCAGCCGGTAGCGAAAGGTGTGGTTCACCACCACCAGGTCCACGCCATAGCGGCGCAGCAGCGCCGCGGTGCGGGCCGGGCCGCAGCCGGGGCTCATGATGTCCTGGGCGGCGCGGATCCGGTCCAGCGCCTCGGGGTCGCTGGGGGAGGAGTGCTGGTTCAGCGTGGCCAGCACGTCGTGCCGGGTGAGCGCGGCGACGCTGTACTCGGTCACCGGGTCCGACGCCACCACCTGGGCTCGGGGGTAGCTCCGGTCCAGGAATCCGAGCGCCGCGCCCCACGGCGCAGGCGTCTGTGCGGCCGCCGCCGCCAGCGCCTCGGGCCCGTAGCCCTTCACCCCGGCGCGCAGGTCGGGCCCGACCAGGAGCGCCACCGCCGCCAGCCACACCGCGGCGGCGGCCCGCAGCCGCAGCGGCCCGGAGGCCAGGCCCCGGGCCTGATCCACGGCCCACATGGCCGTGAGGCACAGCGCCAGGGCGGGCACGTACAGGCGCCCCACCATGTAGTTCATCTTGGGGGCCAGGATCGGCATGGCCGCCGGGTTGAGCAGCAGCCCCGCCGCGCCCCACAGCGTCAGGCACATCAGCAGCCGCTCCGGTCTGCGGTCGTGGGCCAGGAAGAACGGCGAGATCACCAGCGACAGCCACGCGGTGGCCCCCAGCCGCTGGACCAGGGCGAGCGGCGCCTGCACGTAGCCCAGCGGCAGGATCAGCAGGCCGTCCACCCGCGTGTGCAGGATGTTGACCGGGTGGTAGGAGACCAGGAAGCGCCACGCCAGGATGGGCGCGCAGCACAGCGCGCTGACCACGAGCAGCCGCCACGCGGCCGGGGCGTGCCGCCGCATGGACGGCACCAGCAGGAGGATCAGCGCGAACAGGCCCCAGCTGAAGAACCACGGGACGGCCGCGAACACGTGGACCATGGAGGCGGCCGCCAGCACCCAGGCCACCGGGAAGGGGGATGCCGGCGCCCCCGGGCGCAGCCGCGCCACGGCCCCGGCCCACGCCAGCCAGGCCAGCGCGTCCGCAGTCTGCTTGGGGCAGCCCACGGTGAGCAGGAAGTTGGACCCCGGCCCGGTGTACAGCAGCGCGAAGCCCAGCGTGCCCAGCGCCGCGGCCGCGCGCGAGGGCGAGAGCGCCCTCGCCAGCACGTAGAAGCACGCGGCGACGCACGGGCCGGCCAGCGCCGGCCACACCCGCCACAGCTCCGTGGGCGGAACGCCGGCCACCGCCGCGGTGACCGCCATGGGCGCGTGCATGAAGCCCTTGCGCAGGTCGATGAAGGCGGAGGTCGCCTCGCGGTAGAACTCGCGCAGGGGTAGCACCGACCCGTCGCGCAGGATGGACTTGAAGTAGGC
>DATKKS010000015.1:0-49037 GCA_035542815.1 Saccharimonadales bacterium (SeqCode)
CGTCCGAACCGCAATCTTCGGGTTCCGCTGCGCCATCACCATCGTGATCGCCGCCGTCAGCGTCGTCTTCCCGTGATCCACGTGACCTATCGTCCCCACGTTCACGTGCGGCTTCGTGCGCTCGTACTTCTGCTTGGCCATGGAACAACGACCTCCTCGGGGTACGGGACGTGATTCCGGGCGGCGGCCCGGGTCAGGAACGGCAGCTCCTGCGGAGTGGAGCCCGAGAGCGGAATCGAACCGCTGACCTTCTCCTTACCATGGAGATGCTCTACCGACTGAGCTACTCGGGCGATGACGACCCCTGCCGACTCCACCGGCGGGCGCCGGGCCCGGGCTCCGGGCCGCCACCGCGCGCCCCGCGCGCAGCGGGCCGCGCACCCGCGGCGCGCGGCTCCGGTCCACCCCGCATCCCGCCCGATCACCGCAGCCGGCGTCCTGCGATCAGCTCTCCTGCCAGGCCTCCGGGTCTGCCTTCACGTGGTGGAGCGGGAGACGGGACTCGAACCCGCGACCAACAGCTTGGAAGGCTGTGACTCTAACCACCTGAGTTACTCCCGCCCGGATCCGATCACGACCTCCAACATGGGTGGTGGTGGGGGGTGGATTTGAACCACCGTAGGCTGAGCCAACGATTTTACAGACCGTCCCCTTTAGCCACTCGGGCACCCCACCACGCACATCGGACACTCCGGTTGGCCGGCTCCCGCCCGGCGCAAATCTCGCCGCGCTCCGACGGCGGGACGCGCAACAGGAGAGCTGGCGAAGGGACTTGAACCCCCAACCGTCTCATTACAAATGAGATGCTCTGCCAGTTGAGCTACGCCAGCCCGGTGTGCTGTCGCGGCCCGCGCCGGGTCAAGTTGCTGCCGCCGGCAGCGAGATCAAACTGGACTCCCGAGGCGTGGACTCCCACTGCGACCGTGAGGAGCAAAGCAAGCCGTACCCGCCCCGCTCTCGCTCGGAAAGGAAGTCGCGGTGCTGCGCCA
The DNA here is from genome assembly GCA_035542815.1 of Saccharimonadales bacterium (SeqCode). Lineage (GTDB taxonomy): Bacteria > Eisenbacteria > RBG-16-71-46 > RBG-16-71-46 > JACRLI01 > JACRLI01. The sequence continues at coordinate 990 of DATKKS010000015.1, forward strand.
GATTTTCAGAGTTGGGGTCTATACGCCGCGCCCCTGGAAGCAATTCACGGTACAGCCTGGCGGCCGGCGAGGTCAAGCCCTATTTTACCACCTGGGTAGGGTTCCTAGCGGGAGAGCACCAGCTTGCGGACCAGCACCTGGGACCCGGCCTCCAGGCGGGCGAACCACACCCCCCGGGGCAGCTGGACCCCGGCGCCGTCGCGGCCGTCGAACACCACCCGGTACTGGCCCGGAAGGTATTTCCCATCAACGAGTTGGCGGACGATCCGGCCGTCCACCCCGTACACCGCCAGGCGCACCCGAACCGGGGCCTGGGCCGCCGCGGAGCTCCCGGCCGGAGCCGAGGGCGCGGCGGAAGTGGAAGCCAAATCGAAAGTTATCGTAGTGCTTGAGACGAACGGGTTGGGCCCGTTGGAGAGCCCGCTGGAGCGCACCCAGGAGGTGCTGCCCCCCTGGGCCAGGCCCAGGAAGAACGCCCGCACGGCGGGGTTCGCGGTGGGCAGCTCCAGGGAGCCGTTCTCGATCCCCGCGGAGTAGCGGGAGGCATCGTCCCCGAAGAGGAACCGGAAGTCCTCGGCGAAGATCTCGTGCGGCCGGTCGGCGTGCGCCGCCCCCGCACAGTAGACGTTGGTGTCGGTGATGCCCCGGAGTTCGCGGTAGCGGTTCCAGCCGGAGGCGTCGTCATCGGGCAGGAGCGCCGCCTGCACCAGGTGGCCCAGCTCGTGGGTCACCACGAAGTGCACCTCCTCGCGGCCGTACTCCTGCACCCCGGGGGCCAGGAACAGACAGCCCGAGCCAGCGGCGGAGGCGGGCACGTCGCGCCGGGGGTAGGGCAGGATGAAGACCTGGGCGGGCACCCGGGAGAGCGGGAAATCCACGCCCCGCAGCGCGGCGCACACCTCGGACTCGGGCATGGCGTGGTAGCGGCCGTCGCCGGTGTTGCTGAGCCCCGCCTGGCCGGGCGCGGTGACCAGCGGCCACTGGGTGCCGTCGGGCGCGTCCAGGACGGCCTGCGAGCCTTCGAAATGGACGTAGAGCCGGAGCACTTCCTCGGCGGAGTACACGACCACGCCGGGAACGGGCTGGCTGGTGGCGCCCGCCGGGGCGGCTGCCGCGAGTGCGGCGGCCACGGTCGCCACGAGAATGGGGGCAAGCGCGCCGGGAAGGCGCTTGCGAGCGGGCGTACGAATCGGGAACCTGCGCGAGGAAAAGGTTGAACTCGCGGTGGCGCCACCCTCCCGTGCGGCACCAGCCTGGCGATTTCAGGCACCCTCCGTGGGTGCTCGGTGACTCCTCTCCGCAGTTTCTGTGCCAGAGATAAAGAGTCACTAATGTGATCGTAGCGCCCCCCGGCGGCCCGTGCAACAGGAATCTGATCGTCCTGAAAGATAAAGCTTTATCCAGAGCCGGCAGCTAGCCCGGGGCACCTGAGAGCGGCCCCGCAGTCGAAGCTCGGGCTCGAACACAGGAGGCCGGCTGGGTGAAAATACCCAGCCGGCCTCCTACCTGGGAGTTCCCGCCCCCGGCGGGGCAGGCTCACGCCTCCCGCTTGCCCCCGGCGCCCGCTAGTGCTGCTCGGGGCCTGCCGGGGGTGGGCCCGGCGGAGCCGCGGGAGGGGCGTAGCGGCTCTCCTCCGGGGGCGCCGGCGGAACCGGAGGCGGCGGCGGGTACATCGCCCCGGGCGGCGGCGGCGGGTAGGTGCCCGGCGCCACCGGCGGGTAGGTGCCCGGCGCCACCGGCGGGTAAGGAGCGGCCGCGCCCGGCGGCATCGGCGGAGCCGGTGGATACGGCACCCCCGGGCTGTAGGGAGGCGGCTGCATGTAACCGGTCCCCGGAGGACCGTACCCGGCCGGCGGGGCGGGAGGCCCGGAGGGCGGGTAGGGCCGCGCCGGCGCCGTGCCACCGAAGAACCTCGGATCGGCCGGCTCCGCGAACTTGGACAGCACCAGCGCGCCCAGGCCGGTCACGCCCGCCATCAGCCCCAGGATGAGGCCTACGACCTTGATCCCGAAGCCGATGGCGCTGAGCCCGCCCACGTGCACCGCGGCCAGCACGCTGCCCACGATGCCGAACGAGGTCAGGAACAGCAGGCCCACCACGGCGGCCGTCCCGTTGCCCCGGGTCCAGTCGCTGCCCTGCCCCAGCAGGCGCTTGCCGATGAACTCGCTCGCCGCCAGGTAGCCCACGATCCAGGCCAGGACCAGCAGCAGCGCCAGGATCAGCGCCACCGGGATCCCGATGATGGTGATCGCCAGCAGCAGCAGCGCGAACGGTGAGGCGCACACCACCAGCAGGCCCACCAGGAACGCCTTGATCGTGTACGCCGCCGCGTGCCACGAGGCGTTCAGGAAGCGCTCCCTGAACAGCACGAACACCAGCAGCAGCACCAGGAGGAACAGGCCCAGGCGCACGATCTTCCAGAACACGCTCCACCACGTCCACACCTGCGCCCACGGGAGCCACGTGCCGAACTCCCCGAGGGGCCCGACCACGCTCACGCTCTGGCCGAACACCTGGCCGCCCGGGTCCACCGCCACGTTGCCCCCCACCGAGACCGCGTCGCCGCGCACCACCGCGCCGGGGTGCACCTTGACCGTCCCCCCGATGGACACCACCTGCCCGGTCACGGTGGCCCCCGGGTTCAGCTCCACCGAGCCCCCCAGCGAGACCACGTCGCCGTCCACCACCTGGCCCGGCATGAGGGTCACGTTCTCCCCGAACCGCACCACGTCCTGCCCGGCGTGGTGGCCGTGGAACAGGCTGAACTCGCTGCCCAGGACCACCGGCAGCGACAGCCGCCGGCCGTGCCGCACGATGTGCACCTGCACGGTGTCGCCCGCCTGGTGGGTCTCCAGCGCGTCGCGCAGGTCGCTCATGCTGCCGATGCCGGCCTCGTCCACCGCGACGATGATGTCGCCGCGCTTCATCCCCGCCCCGTAGGCGGCGCTCCCGGGGACCACGCGCCGCACCAGCAACCCTTCCTCCAGGTCCAGCGCGCGGCGCATCAGCTCGCTCAGCCGCTCGCCCTCCACGCCCAGGAAGGCCGGCCCGGAGCTCAGGTTCACCTTGAAACCGCCGCGCCGCACCACCACCCCGCTGTCGGTCGTGACGATGTCACTCGAGTCGTCGGTGGTGACGTCCACGGTGACGTGACCGCGTCCTGGCGCGGGGACGTGGACCGTCTTCCGGGCCCACGCCGGATCCGCCAACCCGGACACCAGGAGCGCCAACAGCCCGGCCCCCACCTGCAGGCCTCGCAGGTTCAGCCACCTAGATCCGAACATGGCGAACGCCTCCTTCGACAGAGCGCCGGGCGGACAGCAGGAAGAACGCCAGCGCGGTAAAGGCGGAGAGGGCCAGGTAGGACCTCCCCACCGTGGATTCGGCGATCAACATCGCCACCAGCAGCGGCAGGCGACCCAGCGGCTGCAGCACCTCGATCAGCCTGCCCCCCACGTCCCGCAGGAACTGCAGCGCCACAGCCAGCGCGCCCGCTCCGCGCGCCAGCGCGTGCAGGCCCTCCTGGCCGAACCGGGATGCCACCGCCACGGGCCCGCCGGAGAAGTCCACCCCGGCCATCACCAGCGCCACCGCCAGCAGCCCCAGGGTGAACACGAAGTACGCCGCGGCGAACCAGCCCAGCGGGGAAACCCCCAGCACCCGCCGCCGGTTGGTGAGCACGGCCGACAGCACGATGCGGTCGAAATCGGGATCGGGGGTGAACAGCGGCAGCGCGGACAGGCGGGCGAACAACCCTTGCAGGGACCGCACCTCCTGGGCGCACACGCGGCAGGCCCGCAGGTGGGCCTCCACCTTCTCGCGCTCGAGGCGGCCCAGGGCCCGGTCCAGGTACTCCTGGAGCCGCTCCGCTGCCATCCCACACGGTTTGACGGTCATTCCCTTCAGATCCTTCCGCGGCCTTCCAACTTGTCCCTGAGCATGTGCCTCGCGCGGTGCAACCGGGCCTTCACCGTGCCCACCGGCAGACTCAGCGCGTCGGCGATCTCCTCGTACGTCAGGTCCTGCCCGTGCCTCAGCAGCACCACGATCCGGTAGTGCTCCGGCAGCGACTGGACCAGGTCGGCGGTCAGCCGGGCCTCCTCGTCCTCCACCAGCGAGTCCAGCGCTGAAGGGCTGGGGTCGGGCAGGTCCAGCTCGCGCCCTTCGTCCTCCTCCTCACCCATCGCCGTCGACACCGTCGGCAGCCGCCGCTTGCGGAAGAAATCGATGGTGAGGTTGGAGGCGATCTTGAACAGCCAGTTCGCGAACGAGCGCTGGGGGTCGTAGCTGGCCAGGGATCGGAAGGCCCGGATGAAGGCCTCTTGAGCCAAGTCCTGGGCTTCCTCGGCGTTGCCCACCATCCGGTAGATCAGGCTGTAGACCGAACGGCGGTAACGGCCCAGTAACACCCCGTAGGCTCGCTCCTCGCCTCTGAGGCACCTTTGGACCAGAAGCGCATCGTCCGAGTTCACGCGCCCCTCCACCGGGTGGCCTGACCCGGGCGGCATCCGGAGCCGCTGAGCCCTGTGCCGTCCCCGGCCACCACCGGTGCCTCGGAATTCCCTACGAGAAAGCACCGCCTGAAGTTGCGGCGCCGCAGACGTTAGAAGCCCCCGCCCCCCGCGTCAAGCCGCCCGCCCCGCCCGGAGCCGGCACTAACCCCTTGTGGCTGCGGAGACAGTAATGGGCGGCCGCGGGCCTGTCACCTGGGCCGGGGGCGGCCGCCCGCCACCCCGCCGGGGACGCCGGACGCCTCCGGGCTCCCCCCCCCGGGGTGCCGGGCCGCCCCCGACTCGGAACCGGGGGACGGCGGCCTGCGCGGCTACGCGCCCGCCCGGCCTCCGAACCCCATCGGCCGGCGGCCCGGGCGGGTTTGCTTGCGCCGCCGGCCGCGCCTTGCTATTCCTCGCGGGAAGCCAATGACGGCGGCAACCTCCCTGGCCCCAACGAAGGAGCAGAGCGATGGGCAAGTTCGGCTATACGGACATCGAGTCGGTGGTGGCCCGGGAAATCCTCGACTCCCGCGGGAACCCGACGGTGGAGGTCGAGATCCAGCTCGGCGGCGGCGCGGTGGGCCGCGCGGCCGTGCCCTCCGGGGCGTCCACCGGCGAGCACGAGGCGCTGGAGGTGCGCGACGGCGACAAGGGCCGCTTCGGGGGCAAGGGCGTCCAGAGCGCGGTGGCCAACGTGCGCGAGACGCTGGCGCCCGAGTTGGTGGGGATGGACGCCACCGCCCAGGAAGACCTCGACGGGATGATGATCGAGCTGGACGGCACCCCCAACAAGTCGCGCCTGGGCACCAACGCCATCCTGGGCTGCTCCCTGGCCGCGGCCCGCGCGGCGGCCGACGCGCTGGATCAGCCGCTGTACCGCTACCTGGGAGGCGTGCACGCGCGCACCCTGCCGGTGCCCATGATGAACGTCATCAACGGCGGCGCGCACGCGGACAACAACGTGGACCTGCAGGAGTTCATGGTGCTCCCGCACGGCTTCGACTCCTTCGCCGAGGCGCTGCGCGCGGGCGCGGAGGTGTTCCAGGCGCTGAAGTCCACGCTCAAGCAGCGGGGTCTCAGCACGGCCGTGGGCGACGAGGGCGGCTTCGCCCCCAACCTCAAGAGCAACGCTGAGGCGCTGGAGCTGCTGGTGAAGGCCATCGAGACCGCCGGCTACCGGCCGGGCGAGAACGTGTCGGTGGCCATCGACGCGGCGGCCAGCGAGTTCTACAAGGGCGGCAAGTACGTGCTGGCCGGCGAGGGCGGGGTCGCGTACGCCGCGGACGGGATGGTCTCGCTGTACGAGAAGTGGCTGGCGAGCTTCCCCATCGTCTCCCTGGAGGACGGCCTGGCCGAGGACGACTGGGAGGGCTGGGGCCTGCTGAACCGCAAGCTGGGGGAGCGCATCCAGATCGTCGGGGACGACCTGTTCGTCACCAACACCGAACGCCTGGCGCGCGGCATCCAAGAGAGGTCGGCCAACGCCATCCTCATCAAGCTCAACCAGATCGGGACGCTGACCGAGACCCTGGAGACCATGGAGATGGCCCACCGGGCCGGCTTCCGGTGCGTGATCTCGCACCGCTCCGGCGAGACCGAGGACACCTTCATCTCCGACCTGGCGGTGGCCACCAACGCCGGGCAGATCAAGACCGGCTCGCTGTGCCGCAGCGAGCGCGTATGCAAGTACAATCAGCTGCTGCGCCTGGAGGAGCTGCTGGCCGACGCCGCCAGGTTCGCCGGCAAGGAACTCTACGGCGGGTGAGCCGAAAGGAGCCTCCCATGAACCGCGAAACCGCCCTCGGGATGTGGAACAAGTTCCGCGCGATCCACGGCGTGACGCTGCGCGCCATCGCCAAGATCCCGCCGGACAAGCTCGAGGCCTGCCCGGTCCCCGGCATGCGCAGCTTCAAGGAGCTGGTGACCCACATGTATGAGTACGCCGAGGCCATGCCCAAGGCGGTGGTCAAGGGCAAGCTCGAGCAGTCCGACCTGCCCGGCGGCAAGGAGGGCATCCGGAGCGTGGCGGATCTGGAGAAGTGGTGCCGGGGCTGCTTCGACCGCGGCGACGCGAACGTGAAGAAGCTCACCGACGCCCAGGTGCAGGCCATGGTGCCCACGTTCTTCGGCCGGCCGTTCATGGGGTTCGCGCTCATCGGCATCGTCTACGACGAGCACCTGCACCACCGCGGCCAGCTGTACGCCTTCCTGAGAGCGGTCGGCGTGGAGCCCCCGTTCATGTGGGGCTTCGACCAGAACGAGCCGGCCTTCCGGCCGGCCCAGGGCTAGGCCCGGGCGACCGCCCGGGCTTGGTGGAGCGGCCGCCATCTGCTATTGTCCCCGCGTCTCCCACGGACGGGAGGCGCCCCGAGGAGGGAACCGTGCTCGACCTGGCCCGCCGCCTCCAGCGCCCCACCTGGCCGCGCGGCCGCACCCCCGGACCGGTGCCGCGCCGGTGGGCGGTGCGCCTGGCCCTCGCCGCCATCGGATCCTGGCTGGTGTACTCCTTTGTCTTCTCCGACCAGGGCCTGGTGCGGATCGCCTCCATGCGCCGGGAGCTGGCGCGGGCCGAGGCGCGCAGCCGCGTGATGGCCTCCAACGTCAAGCAGGTGGACGAGGAACTCCAGCGGGTGCGCACCGATCCCTTCTACACCGAGAAGTTCCTGCGTGAGAACGCGGGCATGGTGCGCCCCGGCGAAATCGTGATCCGGGTGGTCCCGGAGAGCGTGGCCCAGCAGGCCATCCACGCCCGCTCCCTGGTGCTTCCGCCGCTGCCCAAGGGGCCCCGGGGCCTGCCGCCGGGCGCCCCCCGGCAGCCCTAGCGCGGGCGGCCCGCCGCGCGCCTACCGCCGCGCCTTCGCCCGCCGGACCTGCTCCTCGACGCTGAGGTCCTCGATGTGCGTCGCGACCCACCAGATGTTCCCCGAGGGGTCCTTCACGCCCCCGTAGCGCTGCCCGGCGTGGGGCTGGTCCGCCGGCTCCATCACCGGCGTCCCGCCGGCCTCGACCGCCCTGCGGAACGCCGAGTCGCAGTCCGGCACGCCGAGGTAGACCGACGCCGGCATGGGCCCGAACTCGGCGGTGGGCTCGCCCATCATCACGCGCGCGCCGCCGATGGTCACTTCCGCGTGCATGATCGAGCCATCGGGCCGCGGCAGGCGCAGCACCTCGCGGGCCTCGAAGGCGCGGCCGAGGAACTCCAGCAGCCGGGCCACGCCCCCGACGATGAGGTAAGGAGTCACGGTGCAATGGCCATCGGAGATCTTGCGGATCGGCATGGTGCTGTCCCTCCCCCGGGGCGTCCCGGGTTGGGCCGGATTCCGGCGCGCGTAGACGGGGCTCGGAGCGGGCCTCGGGCCGGGGACAGGGACGGCGCGAGGGGGCGGGCCCGCCCGCGGGCGAACCCGGCCCGCGAGCGTGGCGGATCCTGATCCTCTTGGATCGTGCCGGGAGCCGCGGGATTCGGGCCCGCAGCCATTCCGGGCCCGGCGCGGAACCGCATGCGGACCATGCGGTTGGCGGCGGGCCCGGACTGACGGGCGGGGCCGCACTTGACACCGGCGGGCCGCGGGTCTAGCGTAATCAGGCCGATGCGGGGTGGAGCAGTCTGGTAGCTCGTTGGGCTCATAACCCAAAGGTCGCGGGTTCAAATCCCGCCCCCGCTACCAAATTCACAGGGGTCGCACGGACCCGCGCACAGGGGCAGCCGAGGCTGCCCCTTCCGTTTTGGGCGCCCGGCCCCCTCACCGCAACCGTACCACCCGCGCCGCCAGCACCCGATCCGCCGACTTCACCCGCACGAAGTACGTGCCCGGCGCCGCCGCGGCGCCGGAGGCGGTCGTCCCGTCCCACGCGAACGCATACCTGCCCCGCCGGCAGGACGCCGTGGTGCAGCCGGCGCACCAGCCGGCCAGCCACGTCGTACACGCCGACGTCAGCGGGGCCGGCGGCGGCCGTCGAGAAGCTCACGCGCGTGCCGGACCGGAAGGGGTTGGGCGCGACGGCTAGGCGGGGCGCGCTGACCGGCGAGAGCCGCCCCACCCCGACGGTGGAGCCGGGCACGATCAGGAACTCCGAGCGCATCCGGACGATGGTGTAGGGGTTCCAGGTCGAGGTCGTGTAGTAGAGCTTGAGCGTGTCGCCCACGACCCGGACGAACTTCTCGATGATGCCGGGAGCGTACAGCGTGCCGTTGGCAGCCACCTCAGAGTGCGCACCGCGGCTCCCCCCTTCACCGCGACCCGGCCACGCCGGGGGTCGAACCGGAGCCCGGGCGGCCCAGGCGCTCGCGGCGCCCGGGCACCGACATCAACTGTCGGAAGATCATGGCAGTCCCCTCATCGGACGGGAGTACGGCGGCAATGCGGGTCGGAGTGGGCACGGCGGGGGCCTGCGGCGGGGAGCCCCGCTCCGCACTTGGATGCAGCATTCCCGGGAATTGAAGCTCAGTTTTCGGGGGCCCCGGCCGGCGGGGCCCGGCCCGCCGGGGGCCGGGCCCGTGCTCAGGCCTCGCGCTTCTTCCCGAAGCCCGCCTCGAGGGGGATGCCGAGGGCGACCAGGAAGCTCGGCACGGTCGCCACGATCACCCAGGCGAAGAAGTGGCGGTAGCCGATGTGGTCCTGCAGCCAGCCGCTCCACATGCCCGGCAACATCATGCCGAGCGCCATGAAGCCGGTGCAGATCGCGTAGTGGGCGGTGCGGTGCTCGCCGCGCGCGATGTGGATCATGTACATGAGGTAGGCGGTGAAGCCGAACCCGTAGCCGAACTGCTCCACCGCGACGCACAGCTGGACCAGGAGGAGGCTTTCCGGCTGCGCGTAGGCGAGGTAGATGAACGCCGCGTCGGGCAGGTGGATCGCGAACAGCATCGGCCACAGCCACGGCCGGAGCCCGTGCCGCGCGATCACCCAGCCGCCGAGGATGCCGCCCAGCGTGAGGGCGACGATGCCGATCGTCCCGTAGATGAACCCGACCTCGGTCGTCGTCAGTCCCAGCCCGCCCCGGGCCCGGGGGTCCAGCAGGAACGGCGCGGTCATCTTCACCAGCTGGGCCTCCCCCAGCCGGTAGATGAGCAGGAACAGCAGCAGCATGGCGATCCGCGGCTTGCCGAAGAACGAGCCGAAGGTGGCGAAGAACTCGCGCAGGAAGCGCGGGATCCGGCGCGCCTCGCCGGGCCGGTCCGCGGCGGGCCGCGGCAGCACCCGGCGGTGCCACAGGCCGAAGGCCAGGAACAGCACCGCGAGTGCGCCCATCGCGACGGTCCAGGCGGCGCGCGGGCTCCCGGTGCGCGCCTGGATCGTGCCCGCCAGCATCACCAGGAGGCCCTGCCCGGCGATGGTCGCGATGCGGTAGAACATGGTGCGGACCCCGACGAAGAACGCCTGCTGCTGCTCGGTGGCGGCCAGCAGGTAGAAGCCGTCGGCGGCGATGTCGTGGGTCGCGGAGTCGAACGCCAGCAGCCACAGGAACGCCAGGGAGGCGCGGAAGAACGCCGGGCCGGGCAGCACCAGCGCGACGCCCGCCAGGGCCCCGCCGATCAGCAGCTGCATCGCCCAGATCCAGCGCCGGCGGGTCCCCAGCAGGTCCACCACCGGCGACCACAGCGGCTTCACCACCCACGGCAGGTACAGCCAGCTGGTGCACAGGGCGATGTCGGTGTTCGAGATCCCGAAGCCCTTGTACATGATGACCGACACGGTCATCACGACCACGTAGGGCAGGCCCTCGGCGAGGTACAGGGTGGGGATCCATCCCCAGAGAGCGCGGTAGGTGCTGCGGTCGTCGGCCATCAGTTGACCCGCCTCGAGTGCGCCCGCCGTCCAACAGGGCTCCCGCTGGCCGAGCCGGGCCATTCCGCGTCCCGTTCGCCGCGATCGGCCCACGGTTCCCGGGTCAGCGGAAATTGCGCAGGACCACCGCGTCGCTGTATTGGTTGCCGGCGCAGAACAGCACGCGGCGGCTGTCGGTGGTCCAGCGCAGGTCGAACACGGCGTCGGTCTCGGACCCCCGGACCTGCACCGGCTGGCTGCCGTCCGCGCCGGCGATCCACAAGCTCGCCCGCTTGCCGAAGCGCCGCACCACCGCCAGGCGGCGGCCGTCCGGGGAGAGGGCGAGCCGGGTGGCCACCCCCTCGCGGAACGCGGTGACGCGCTCCGGCGCGCCGCCGGCGAAGGCCAGCCGGGCCACGTTGTGGGTGCTGTCCGCGCGATCCAGGAAGAGGACGGACTCGTTGGCGAGGTTCCAGGCCAGCCCGGCGGAGGCCTCCGGGATGTGGACCCGGGCCACCGCGGGGCCGCCGCCCGCGGGGATCACCCGGATGTCCCACCGGGTGAGGCCCGCAGGGCCGGGAGTGTAATCGACCACCCCCACGAGCCGGCCGTCGGGCGAGGCCTGCGCCCCTCCCGGGGCCGCGCCGGGGGCGATCAGCCGGGCGGGCCCGCCTGCGAGCGGCACCGACCACACCCCGCCGACGGAGTCGGCCCGCCCGAACAGCGCGTAGCCACCCGCCTCGGAGACGGCGATCAGCTCCTCGCCCGGACCGTCGGTGAGGCGCCCGAGGCCGCTGCCGTCGGGGGCGACGCTGCAGACGTGGGTGTTGCCGGTCAGGTCATAGAGGCTGAAGATCACCCTGCCGGAGGCGAGGTACGGGCGGCCCGCAAAGCCCTCCCCGGTGGAGATGCGGCGAGGCGCGCCCCCGGTGAACGGCAGGAGCCACAGCCCGAGGCTCTGGTCCTGGTAGCTCTCGAAGACCACCGCCTCGGCGTCGCCCGCGGCCATGCCGGGCGAGGTCTCGTCGGTGGTGAAGGAAGTGAGCTGGCCGGCCTGGCCGCTCGAAACGTCGGCCGCCCACACGTTCGCCAGAGCCGACTGGCGGCTGACCGCGAGAGCTTCCTCCGAGCCGGCCGCAGTCAGCGACCAGTAGTCGAAGTTGTCGTTGGTCACGCGCCGGATCCCGCCGCCCGGATAGGCGACCCGGTAGATCTGCGAGTTGAGCCCCAGCACCGGGTCCACGCCCAGGGCCGCCAGCTCCTTCCCGCCCGGCAGCCAGGCCAGATCCTCGAAGTAGTGCACCGGGAGCCTGAACAGCTCCTGCCGCCCCCCGCTCCGCTCGTCGTACACCACCAGCCGCGCCGCGTACCGCGGGGTCGGATCCTGCTCGAAGATGGCGATGTGCCGGCCGTCCGGCGACCACGCCGGAGGGCTCGAGAACTCCACCGGCCGCTTCACGTTCGCCAGTTCCCGTTCCTTGCGGCCCTCCAGCTCCATCACCCGGAGCGAGGTGATCCCCGACTGCGAGAATCCGCGCAGGAAGCAGACGCGCCGGCCGTCCGGCGAGAACGACGGGCGGGAGTCCACGTCGAACGCGCATTCCTGCGAGGGCCCGCCGAGGGACGGGACCCGGAGCAGCCTCCGGTAGTTGGGCGCGTCCGCCTTGCGCTCGGTATAGAACACGTAGTCGCCGTCGGGGGAGAACGCCACGAACTCGAGGATCTCTCGCCCGGGCGGCAGCACCTCGACGTCGCTGCCGGTCGCCACCTGCCGCACGTGGAGGCTGACCTGGGCGGCGGGCCCGGCGACGTAGGCGAGGTACCGGCCGTCCGCCGAGAGTGCGCAGGAGCGGATGTCGCCGCGGCTGGTCTCCGGCACCGCGCGCACCCCCAGGTACGCCGGCCCGCCGGCCTCGCGCCTCGCGCGCTGGATCCCGTACCAGCCGAACGCCAGCGCCGCGAGGGTGACCACCGCCGCAACCGCCAGGATCGTGGCCAGCGGCGCCCGCCGGCCCCCCACTGCGAGCGCCGCGGTGGGCGCGCCGCTGCCGGAGCTGGCCGAGGCGGACAGAGCCTCGTACTCCTCCGCGATCTCGCGCAGCTCGATGGCCAGGTCCTTCATGGACTGCACGCGCTGGTCCGGGTTCTTGGCGAGGCAGCGGCGCACCAGCCGGCGCAGCTCCGCCGGCACGCTGGCGTTGATCTCCTCGATCGGCGCCGGCTTGTCGTGCAGGATCTTGTGCAGGGTCTCGACGTTCGAGTCCGCGGTGAACGGCCGCCGGCGGGTGGCGGCCTCGTACAGGATGCAGCCGAACGAGAACACGTCGGAGCGCTGGTCCACCGCCCGGCCCTGCACCTGCTCCGGCGACATGTACCCGACCGTGCCGAGCACCGCCCCCTCGCTGGTCTGCTCGCCCGTCTGGGTCGGCGCGGTGGACGCTTCCGGGTCGGAGGCCCGCCGCTCCAGCAGCTTGGAGAGGCCGAAGTCGAGCACCTTGGCGAACCCGTCTTCCGAGACCATGATGTTGCCGGGCTTCAGGTCGCGGTGGACGATGCCGGCGGCGTGGGCCTTGGCGATGCCTTCCGCTGCCTGCGCCAGGTAGCCCAGCAGCGTGCGCAGGTCGGTCTTCTCGTCGTGGATCTTGACCGCCAGTGTCCGGCCGTTGACCAGCTCCATGGAGATGTACTGCACCGGGCCCGACTCGGGCTCCGCCTGGCCGCCGGTCGCGCGCACCCGGTCCTGGCCGATCTCGTAGATGGTGACGATGTTGGGGTGGTTGAGCGACGAGGCCGACTTCGCCTCCTGGACGAAGCGGCGCACCCGCTCCTGGCTGTGCGTCAGCTCGGGGGGCAGGATCTTGAGCGCCACGCTGCGCTCGAGGGTCTGGTCCTGCGCCAGGTAGACCTCGCCCATGCCGCCGGCGCCCAGCGGACCGACGACGCGGTAGTGGGCGATGCAGGAGTCGGGCTGCAGGGTGGAACCGGGGCGCATGCGTCCTCCCGACGGGGCCTTCGCGAGGCGGGCGCGCCGCCGGCCGGGCGGCGCTCCCGTGAGGGCCGGATTCTACCAGCGGCGGCGCGGGTGGGACACCGGCAATCCGCCGCCCGGGGCGCCCGGGCTCAGTTCCGCACCCAGTGGCAGGTGTAGCCGCCGGGGTGCTTGACCAGGTAGTCCTGGTGGTATTCCTCGGCCTTCCACCACGGGCCGGCCGGGACGATCTGGGTCACGATGGGCTGCTTCCACTTCCCGCTGGCGTCCACCTCGCGCTTGACCGCCTCGGCGGTCTTCCGCTGCGCCTCGCTGTGGTAGAAGATCGCGCTGCGGTAGGAAGTGCCGACGTCGTTGCCCTGGCGGTTGAGCGTGGTGGGGTCGTGCATGCGGAAGAAGAAGTGCAGCAGGGCCGCGTAGCTGGTCTTGGCGGGGTCGAACCGGATCAGGATCGCCTCGGCATGGCCCTCGTGGTGCTCGTACGTGGCGTGCGCCACCGACCCGCCGGTGTAGCCCACCTCGGTGCCGATCACGCCAGGCTGCTGGCGGAAGAGGTCCTGCATGCCCCAGAAGCACCCGCCCGCGAAAGTGGCCACCTCCTCCTTGGCCGCCGCCTTGGAGGCGGACCTCCCGAAGAGCGGCAGGTAGCTCCCCAGGCCCTCCTTCTCCAGGTCCTCCACCGGGACGAAGCGCAGGGCCGCGGAGTTGATGCAGTACCGGAGGCCCCCGCGGTCCGGCGGGCCGTCGTCGAAGACGTGCCCCAGGTGGGAGCCGGCGCCCTGGGAGCGCACCTCGGTGCGGATCATGCCGTGCGAGGCGTCCCGCTTCTCCACGACGTCGTCCGGCGCCAGGGGCTTGGAGAAGCTGGGCCAGCCGCAGCCGGAGTCGAACTTGTCGCGCGAGGAGAACAGCGGCCGGCCGCTCACCACGTCGAGGTACAGGCCCTCCCGGTGCTCCTGCCAGTAGGGGTTCTGAAAGGGCGGCTCGGTGCCCCCCTCCTGGGTCACCTGGTACTGGATCGGCGTGAGCCGTCGTTTCAGCTCGGCCTGGCTGGGCTTCTTGGAGTCGTCCACGCGGGTCTCCACGGTCGTTCGGGCCGGCGCCGCGCCTCCCCGCGCCAGGCGCGGGCCGAGGCCGGCGGCCAGCAGCGCCGCCACCACCGCCGCGGCCCGGCGGGTTCCCTGGTTCATCTTTCGGCCTCCTCGCCCGCGGATTCGCCGCCGGGCGCGCGGCGCGGCCGCTAGGTCCGCCCCGGGGACTTGAGGAACGTGCCCTGCTGGAGTTCCTCGAACGCCTGCCGGAGCTGCTCCTGCGTGTTCATCACGATCGGCCCGTACCACGCCACCGGCTCCTGGAGCGGCTTCCCCGAGACCAGCAGGAACCGGATCCCCTCCTCCCCGGCCTGCACCGTGACCTCGTCGCCGCGGTCGAACAGCACCAGCGAGCGGTTGTCCGCCTCCGTGGGCGGCGGGGTCTTCGGATCGGCCCACCAGCCCACGCTCTCGGTCGGCACCGCCAGCGGCCCGGAGGCGTTGCAGAACTTCCCGGCCCCCGAGAAGACGTAGGCGAAGGCGTGGCGGGTGGTCTCCACCGGCAGCGTCTTGCGCTGGCCCGGCGGAACCGAGACGTCGATGTAGATGGGGTCGGCCGCGATCCCGTCCACCGGGCCGGCCGTCCCCCAGAAGCTGCCGCACACCACCCGCACCCGGGTGCCGTCGTCGTCGGTGACCTCCGGGATCTCGCCGGCCTGCACCTCCTGGTAGCGGGGCGCGGTCATCTTGAGTGCCGAGGGCAGGTTTGCCCACAGCTGGAAGCCGTGCATCCGGCCGTCCGGGTCGCCCTTGGGCATCTCCTGGTGGATGATCCCGCTCCCCGCCGTCATCCACTGCACGTCGCCGGCGGCGATGGCCCCGCGGTTGCCCATGCTGTCGCCGTGCTCCACCGTTCCGGCCAGCACGTAGGTGATGGTCTCGATCCCCCGGTGCGGGTGCCACGGGAAGCCGGCCAGGTAGTCCTCCGGCCGGTCGCTGCGAAAATCGTCCAGCAGCAGGAACGGGTCGTAGTCGGAGGTGCCTCCGAAGCCGAAGGCGCGGCGCAGGCGCACCCCCGCGCCCTCCACCGTCGGCTTGGCCCGCACCAGCCGTCTCACGGGTCGAATGGACATCCGGGCCTCCTGGGTCGAGAGTCCGAAGGCCGGCCACCCCGCCCGCACCGGGGACGCGCGGGCATGCCACGGGAGCCCTGCCCCTCTAACACCTCGATGCGGATAAGGTCGCCGGGGATTCCCGACGGGCCCGCGGGCCCGTCACCGGGCGAGGCGCGCGCCCTCCTTGGCCAGCCACGAACCGATCACGTTGCGCTGGATCTGGTTCGTGCCTTCGTAGATCTGGGTGATCTTGGCGTCGCGCATCATCTTCTCTACCGGATAGTCGGTCATGTAGCCGTAGCCGCCCAGGATCTGCACCGCGTCGGTGGTGACCTTCATGGCCACGTCGCTCGCATACAGCTTCGCCATGGCCGAGAGGTGCCCGATGTCCTTGGTGTCGCCGGCGTCCACCCGGGCCGCGAGGGTGTAGATGAGGGCCCGGGCGGCCTCGATCTGCGTCGCCATGTCCGCGAGCATCCACTGCAGGCCCTGGAAGTTCAGGATGCTCTGCCCAAACTGGTGGCGCTGATGCGCGTACCTGAGCGCCTCTTCCAGCGCCCCCTCGGCGATGCCGAGGGCCTGCGCGGCCACCCCGGGCCGGGAAACGTCGAAGGTCTTCATGGCCACGATGAAGCCCATGCCCTCGCGCCCGAGCAGGTTCTCCCGGGGCACGCGGGCGTCCTCGAAGATGAGCTCGCGCGTCACCGACGCATGGATGCCCATCTTGGTCTCCTTCTTGCCGAACGAGAACCCCGGGGTGCCCTTCTCGATGATGAGACACGAGGCGCCGCGCGCTCCCTTCTCCGGGTTGGTGAGCGCCACGGTGGTGTAGATGTCGGCCTCGCCCCCGTTGGTGATGAACACCTTGGTGCCGTTCAGCACGTACTCGCTGCCGACCCGGCGGGCGGTGGTGCGCTGGGCGCTCGCGTCGGAGCCGGCCATGGGCTCCGTGAGCCCGAACGCGGCGAGCCGGCGGCCGGAGGCGATCTGGGGCAGGTACTTCTTCTTCTGCACCTCGGTCCCGTAGAGCAGGATCGGGAACGTGCCGAGCGCGGTGCCCGCGAACGCCAGCGCGATGCCCGCGCAGGCCTTCGAGAGCTCCTCGGTGGCGAGACACATGTTGGTCACCCCGAGGCCGCTCTCGACCAGCCCATCGTAGGCGCTCGGGATGAACACCCGGAACAGGTCGACCTTGGCCAGCTCCTCGACGATGTCCCAGGGGAAGATGCTCTCTTCGTCGTACCTCGCCCGGACTGGCTTGACCTTCTCCTGGGCGATCGTCCGCGCCAGGTCCCGGATCGCAAGCTGCTCTTCGTTGAGAAAAGGTTCCATCCACGCCTCCGGCAGTGGAACAGGGCCCCACGGGGCCCCCATGCCCCCGGCCCGCGCGAGGCTAACCCTCGCCCGGCGCCTGTCCCCCGCGCTGCATCCTCGTCCATACCAGGTACACCGGGATCCCCAGCAGCACGATCCCGAGGCCCGGCCAGGTGTAGAGCGGCTTCTCGATCAGGAGGTCGAGCGCGATCGCCGCCGCCGCCAGGATGTAGACCCCCGGGACCAGCGGGTAGCCGAAGGCCCGGTAGGGGCGCTCGGCCGCGGGCCGCGTCCGGCGCAGGATGAAGATGCCCCAGATGGTGAGGATGTAGAAGACCAGGACCGCGAAGATGACGTAGTCGAGCAGGTTGCTGTAGGTCCCGGAGAGGCACAGAAGGCTCGCCCACACGGCCTGCGCGGCGAGCGCCCAGCCCGGCACCGACTTCCGGTTGAGCTCCCCGGCCTTGGCGAAGAACAGCCGGTCCCGGGCCATCGCGTAGTAGACGCGGGCCCCGGCCAGGATCAGCCCGTTGTTGCACCCGAACGTGGAGATCATGATCAACCCGGCCATGAGGGCCGCGGCGGGAGCCCCGAAGATCACCGTGGCCGCCGCCACCCCGACCCGGTCGGAGGTCGCGAACTGGATCCCCCGCCCGAACACGTCGGCCGCGCCGGGCGTGCCCAGCACCGGCAGGATCTGGACGTAGGCCACGTTCGCGAGCAGGTACAGCAGGATCACCGTGCCGGTCCCCAGCGCCAGGCTCAGCGGGATGGTGCGCTTCGGCTGCACCACCTCCCCCGCGGTGAAGGTGATGTTGTTCCACGCGTCGCACGAGAACAGCGACCCCACCAGCGAGGCCCCCAGCGCGCCCAGCAGCGCCAGGCCCGCGAGCGGCTCGACCGAGCGGATCAGCCCGCCTTCCACGTGGGTCCAGCTGGCGTGCCAGAACTGCGGGAAGTTGGCGGCGAGGGCCTGGGCGTTCCGGCCGATGGCGAGTCCCAGGGCGATGAGCGCCAGCAGCGCCACGGTCTTGGTGAGGGTGAACACGTCCTGCACGATCTTGCCGCCGTGGATCCCGCGGGTGTTGACCCAGGTCAGGAACAGGATGCTGGCGATGGCCACCACCCGGGCCGCGGTCACCTTGAACAGCCCCGCATCCAGCAGCACCACGTTCTCGCCCAGGCCCGGGAGCAGGACGGCGGTGAACTTGGCGAAGGCCACCCCCACCGCCGCGATCGTCCCGGTCTGGATCACCATGAACATGGTCCAGCCGTACAGGAAGGCGGTGAGCGGGTTGTAGGCCTCGCGCAGGTAGACGTACTGACCGCCGGCGTGGGGCATCATGCCGGCGAGTTCGCCGTAGGAGAGCGCCCCGATGAGGGTGATGACCCCGGCCACCAGCCACGACACCAGCAGCCAGCCCGCGCCGCCGACGGTGCGCGCGATGTCGGCGCTGACCAGGAAGATCCCGGATCCGATCATGGACCCGATCACGATCATGGTCGCGTCGAGCAGCTTGAGTTCGCGCCTGAACTCGCGGGCCTCGGCCATGGACGGCTACTTCCCGGCGCCGGCCGGGGTGCCCGCGGACTCCGCCTTCCCGGCGGCCCTCAGCCGGGCCATGACGCTGTGGTATCTCCCGTAGCCGAAGTAGATCAGGAAGCCCACCAGCAGCCACCCGATCAGCCGCCACCAGTTCTCCACCGGCAGCGAGAACATCAGCAGCAGGCAGCTCAGGATCCCCAGGATGGGGATCAACGGCACGAACGGCACGCGGAACGGCCGCTCCGCCTTGGGGTTCGTGTAGCGCATGATCAGCACCGCCGCGCACACGATCACGAACGCCAGCAGCGTGCCGATGTTCACCAGCTCGGCCAGCACCCGCAGCGGCAGGAGCGCCGCCATCACCGCCACGAAGCACCCGGTGACCATGGTCGCCTTCCACGGGGTGCGGAAGCGCTCGTGGACGGCGCTGAAGAACTTGGTGGGCACCAGGCCGTCGCGCGCCATGGCCAGCAGCACCCGCGGCTGGCTCAGCATCAGCACCAGCAGCACCGAGGTGATCCCGCAGATCGCCCCGAGAGAGATCAGGAACTGGGCCCAGCGCAGGCCGACCTGGGCGAAGGCGTTGGAGACCGGCGCGTTGAGGTCAATCTTGCCGGAGGGCACCATGCCGGTCAGCACCGCCGACACCGCGATGTAGAGCACCGTCGAGATCAGCAGCGAGGCGACGATGCCGATGGGCACGTCGCGCTGCGGGTGGCGGGCCTCCTCCGCGTGCGTCGAGACCGAGTCGAAGCCGATGTAGGCGAAGAAGATCGTCGCCGCGCCCGCGAGCATGCCCAGGGCCGTGCCGTCCGGCGCGGTCTTCCCGAACACGGTCTTGCCGAAGAAGCTCAGGCCGCCGAAGCCGAACGGGGCGAACGGGTGCCAGTTGGCGGTCTTCACGTAGAACGAGCCGACCGCGATGACCAGCAGCACGATGGCCAGCTTGATGCCCACCATGGTGGCGTTGAACGTCGCGCTCTCGCGGATCCCCTTGACCAGGACCGCCGTGACGATGGCGGCGATGAGGATGGCGGGCAGGTCCACGACCGAGCCGGTGGCGAAGAAATGCCCGCGGCCCACGTCGTAGTCGAACGGCGCGATGGTGAGCGCCTGGGGCAGGTGCAGGCCGAAGATTCCGATGAAGTCCTGGAAGTAGTGCGACCAGCCGTGGGCCACGGTGGCCGAGCCCACGGCGTACTCGAGGATGAGGTCCCAGCCGATGATCCAGGCGAACAGCTCACCCAGGGTGGCGTAGGCGTACGTGTACGCCGAGCCGGCGATCGGGACCATCGAGGCGAACTCCGCGTAGCAGAAGGCGGCGAACACGCAGGCCACGCCGGCGACGCAGAAGGACAGGGTCAGCGCGGGCCCGGCCTTGTCGTGGGCGGCGATGCCGGTGAGGACGAAGATCCCGGTGCCGATGATCGCGCCGATCCCGAGGCTGGAGAGCGTGACCGGGCCGAGGATGCGCCGCAGCCGGTTCTCCCCCTTCATCTCCTCGAGACACAGGCTCAACGGCTTCTTGGCGAAGAGCGGGTTGGCCATGAGTGCTCCCTGAGGTGAACGCCGTGCTGGGCCGCTCCCGGACGGCCGGCGGCCGGCCCGGGACCCTGCCGGAGCGATGGGTCCGCGGGTCCGCTGACGATACCCAGGGTGTCGGGAGCCGTCAACGGCGGCCCGATCGCCGCCGGGGCGGGCCGGGCCGGAGGCCCGGGGGGCCGCGGTCCGCCCGGGGTACGGCGTCCCCGGACTCCGCCGCTCGCCGCACCGGGGTCGGCGCACGCACCATTCCCGCACCCGCGATCCGCGCGGCGCGACCGGAGCATCGAGCCCCGCATGCCCCGCCGCGAGCTGCGCGTTGGTACTTGATGCGATCTATCAATACATGATATAATGGCGCATCATTCACCGCGGAGCAGCATGCATGTCCGCCCCCGCATCTCCGCCACTGCTCCAAGGCGCGCGCGATGCGCGGCCTGCTCACGATGCTGACGGCCCTCCCGATCTCAGCATCGTGATCGTGTCGTACGATTCCCTCGACTATCTCCGCGATTGCCTCGCCTCGCTCCCGGCGGGCGTCGGCCGCCTGTCCCGCGAGGTGATCGTCATCGACAACGCCTCCGGCGACCCCACCGTGGAGTGGCTCGCCCGGAGCGTGCCGTCCGTGCGGTGCCTCCCGAACCGGAGAAACCTGGGGTTTGCGCGCGCCTGCAACCAGGGCCTCCGGGCGGCCCACGGCCGATTCCTGCTGCTGCTCAACCCGGACACCGTGGTCGGGAATCGGGCCATCGAGAGCACCGTCGCCTACCTGGAGCGCCGCCAGCGCGTGGCCGCGGCCAGCTGCAAGGTGGTGCGGCCCGACGGGAGGCTCGACCTGTCCTGCAAGCGCGAGTTCCCAAGCGTGTGGGACGCGTTCGCCCGGTTCGTGGGGCTCAGCCGGCTCTTCCCGCGCAGCCGCGTCTTCGCCCGCTACGACGCACGGTACCTCGACGAAGACGCCGCGCAGGAGGTCCCGCTCATCGACGGCTGCTTCATGCTGATCCGGCGCGAGGCGCTCGAGGAAATCGGCCTCCTCGACGACCGGTTCTTCATGTACGCGGAGGAGATGGACTGGTGCCGGCGGGCGCGGTCCCACGGCTGGCGGATCGGCTACGAGCCCGCCGGGACTACCCTGCACATCAAGGGCGCCTCCACCCGCCAGCACACGTTCCGCATGCTGTACCACTTCCACCGCTCGATGCTGCTGTACTACTGGAAGCACGGCGGGCACCCGGTCCTGGGCACCTGGATCGTGCTGCCCAGCCTCGTGGTGCGCTTCCTGGCGCTGGTGGTCGTGAATCTCTGCCGGCGGGAACGCTACGTGAGCGCCTGACCCTCCCGGGTCAGCTTCCGGGCGCCTCGGGCGGGGCCGGGGCGGGCGGGGGCGGCGCGAACTCCCCCTCCCAGCGCGCCACCACCACCGTGGCCAGGCAGTTGCCGATCACGTTGAGCGAGGTGCGCCCCATGTCCATGAGTTCGTCGATGCCCAGGATGATGAAGATGGGCTCCACCGGCAGATTGAAGGAGGCGGCCGTGCCGAGCAGGATGACCAGGGCCGCCCGGGGCACGCCCGCCACCCCCTTGCTGGTGAGCATGAGGGTGAACACCATGAACAGCTGCTGCGGCCAGCTCATGGAGATCCCGGCGGCCTGCGCCACGAAGACCGCCGCCAGCGACAGGTACAGCGAGGTGCCGTCGAGGTTGAAGCTGTAGCCGGTGGGCATCACGAAGGCCACGATCCGGCGCGGCACGCCGATGGCCTCCATGGCCTCCATCGCCCGGGGCAGCGCCGCCTCCGAGCTGGTGGTGGCGAAGGCCAGCGACACCGGCTCCGCGATGGCGGAGACGAACCGCCGGAGGGGCAGGCGGATCATCAGCGCCACGGGCAGCAGCACGAGCAGGATGAACGCCGCCAGCGCGGCGTACAGGGTCGCCAGCAGCTTCAGCAGGTTGCCCAGGATGCCCAGCCCCATGTGCCCGACGGTGTAGGCGATCGCCGCCCCCACGCCCACGGGCGCGAAATACATCACGATGTTCGTGAACTTGAACATCGTGTCGGCCAGGCTCCCCACCACCGCGAGCAACGGGCGCCGCCGCGCCTCGGGCAGCAGGGCCAGCGCGATCCCGAACACCACCGCGAAGACCACCACCTGGAGGATCTGCCCCTCGGCGACCGACTTGGCGATGTTCTCCGGGAAGATGTGGGTGATGACGTCGGCGGGGGTCTGGTGGACGGCCTCGATCTTCTCCGTGCGCGGCGCGGGCGGCAGGTGGATCCCGCGGCCGGCCTGCGACAGGTTGATGGCGCCCAGGCCGATGAACAGCGCGAAGGTGGTGATGATCTCGAAGTAGACGAGCGCCTTGAGGCCCATGCGCCCGACCTGCTTCAGATCGGAGTGCCCGGCGATCCCGACCACCAGGGTGGAGAAGAGCAGCGGGGCGATGATCGTCCGGATCATGCGCAGGAAGATCTGGCTCAGCAGGCGCAGCTGGACCGCCTGCTGCGGCAGGTCGTGCCCGACCTCCGCGCCCGCCACCATCGCCACCAGGATCCAGGTGGTCAGCGTCCGGCGCTGCAGCCCCAGCAGCACCAGCCCGAGGATGACCAGCCAGCGCGAGCCGAGCAGCACCGGGCCGGGGATGGCCGCCAGGCCCGAGGCGCGGAGCGCCGCGAGCGCGGCGGCGAGCAGCACCACGCCCGCCAGCACCAGCTGCACCTGGCCGGTTCGGGATCGGGCCGGAGCGGGCATTTTCATGGGCGCAGCAAGGCTAGGCGGCCCGCCGCGGGGAGTCAACGCCGCCGAGGCCGCCGGCCGGTGGAGGAAGGGCCGCCGGAGTCCGGCGCGCCCGCCTGCCGTCTAGCTCCCCGGGTGGAGCTTCCCCACCACCAGGCGCAGCGTGTCGCGGGCGATGATGAGTTCCTCGTTGGTGGGGATCACCAGGGTGCGCACGGTGGCCTCGGGGGCCGAGATGTCGGCCTCCTTGCCGCCCACGGCGGCCGCGTTCTTCCCCGCGTCCAGGCGCACCCCCAGGAACTCCAGCCCCGCCAGGGTGCGCGCCCGCACCGGGGCCGCGTTCTCGCCGATCCCGCCGGTGAAGATGATGGCGTCCACCCCGCCCAGGGCCGCGGCGTACGCCCCCACGTGCTTCTTCACCCGGTAGCAGAACACGTCCAGGGCCAGCTTGGCGCGCTCGTTCCCCTGGGCCTCGGCCGCCAGCACCTCCGCCATGTCGTTCGACACCCCCGACAGGCCGTACAGCCCGGAGTGCTTGTTCAGCAGCGTGGTGGCCTGGTGCTCGGTAAGGTCCTCCTTGTGCATGACGTAGAACAGCACCGAGGGATCCAGGTCACCGCAGCGGGTGCCCATGAGCAGCCCTTCCAGCGGGGTGAAGCCCATGGAGGTGTCGATGGAGCGGCCGTGGTCGATCGCGCACATGCTGGCGCCGTTGCCGAGGTGGCAGGTGATGAGCCGGGTCTCCTCCCGCGGGCGCCCCAGCAGCACGCGCGAGCGCCAGGCCACGAAGCGGTGCGAGGTGCCGTGGAAGCCGTAGCGCCGGATGGAGTGCCGGGTGTACAGCACGTACGGCAGGCCGTACAGGTAGGCGTGCGGCGGCATGGTCTGGTGATAGGAGGTGTCGAACACCGCCGCGTGCGGCACCGCCGGCAGGATCTCCCGCGCCGCGTAGAAGCCGCGCAGGTTGTGGGGGTTGTGGAGCGGCGCCAGCTCGGAACAGTCCTCGATCTGCTGCACCACCTCGGGCGTGCACAGCGCGGAGCGGGTGAACTTCTCCCCCCCGTGCACCATGCGGTGGCCCACGGCCTCGATCTCCTCGGCCCGCCCGATCACCCCGGTCGAGGGCTGGGTCAGGGTCTGGATGATCTCGGCGATGGCGACGCGGTGCTCCAGGATCTCCTTGACCTCGGAGCGCTTCTCGCGCCCCGCGGGACGGTAGGTGTGGACCGCGCTGGACGTGCCGATGCGCTCGACGGAGCCGCGGGCGATGGCGTGGTCGGAATCGGCCTCGATCATCTCGAGGGAGGTCTCGATGAGCTGGTACTTCACCGAGGAGGAGCCGGAGTTCAGCACCAGCACCTTCACAGCGCCACCTCCTGCCGGCTCGCGGCCACGCGCTGCCGCCCGGAGTAGGCAAAGAACCCCCGGCCCGTCTTCCGGCCCAGGTGGCCGGCGCGCACCAGCTTGTGCAAGAGCGGGCAGGGCCGGTACTTCACGTCCCCCAGCTCGCGGAACAGGTGGTCCATCCAGGCCATGATCTTGTCCAGGCCCACGCGGTCCGCGTACTCCAGCGGGCCGACGCGAAACTCGTAGCTCAGCTTCATGGCCAGGTCCACGTCCTCGGCGCTGGCCACGCCTTCCATTACCACGTACATCGCCTCGTTCAGCATTGGGAGGATCACCCGGGTCACGATGTAGCCGGGGTACTCGAACACCTTGACCGGGGTCTTCCCCAGCGCCCCGGCGAGCTGCAGCGCCATCTCGTAGCTCTCGTCCGAGGTCTCGACCCCCCGCACCACCTCCACCACCGGGGTGCGCGTGACCGGGTGCGTGAAGTGCATCCCCACCACCCGGTCGGCGCGGCCGGAGGCGGCGGCGATCTCGGTGATGCTGAGGGTGGAGGTGTTGGTGATGAACACCTGGTCGGGCGGGCACACCTCGCCCAGGCGGCGCATCACGTCCTTCTTGGTCTCGAGTTCCTCGTTGACCGTCTCGATCACCATGTCCGTCGGGGCCACCTCGCGGATGTCGGAGGTGAAGCGTACCCGCGACAGCACCACTTTCTTCTCCGACGAGGTGATCCCCCACTTCTCCAGCTCGTGATCGAGGCTCGCGGCCAGCTCCTGGCGGGCTCGCGCTGCCTTCTCCTCCGAGACCTCCACCACGATCACGTCAATGCCGTTCGACGCGACCTTCTCCGCGAGGGACTTGCCCATCGCTCCCCCGCCCACGATGCCCAGCTTGCGGAATTCCACAGGCGACCTTCCGGATGAGAGGTTGGTGTGCGAACGACCCCGCGGTCCGCCCGGGCCCGAGCCCGGGACTCGATCGCGGGGGTGCCAGCGCGGCACATGCGCCGGGGGGCCCGGCGGCGGAGAGGAGCCTGCGACGGGTGCGGACCGCAGTGTTTCGGTCCCCGGCGCGCGCGGCACCACGGACGTTCCATTCTACCACCCGGGCTGCACCGGGAGCACCTGGACTTTGCGCCCGGCGCCCCGTCGCCGCGCCTCGCTAGGCCCGGAACTCCTTGGGCACCAGCAGCGTCTCGATCCCGTCGTAGACCGCGATCAGGTGCCGCACGTTGGAAACGAAGTCGATCCTCGACACGTCGATGACCAGCACCGGGCCGGTGTACCAGCCGCTCTGCCGCAGGTGTCCCACGAACTCGTCGTAGCGCCGGTTGAGCGCCCGCACCAGCCGGGACAGGCCCTCGGGGACCTCGTCCGCGTGCGACTGCTCCTCGTCCCGGCGCCGGTCGCGGATGTTCCGCAGCAGGCACTCGACCGGGCTCTTCAGCAGCACCAGCAGCCCGGGCCGCACCAGCGGCCGGAACTCGCTCTCCAGCCGCGCGTCGATCACCTGCAGCGCCTCCGCCGTCAGGTACGGCACGTCCATGTCGCGGTGCAGCACCTCGCAGAAGGCGTAGCGGTCGGCGAACGGCGAGCCGTCGATGCAGGTGGAGGAGGACAGGTGCGGCACCGCCTGCAGCTGCATCTTGCGCAGGTCGAGGTAGGCGTGCTGGATGTCCAGGGCGGCGCTCTCGAGGTTCCGCTGGGCCGCGGCCCACGCCGCGCTGCCGCTCCGCTCCCGCGCCTGGCACGCAATGAACTCGTTGATCGCGCCGTAGTAGCGCCCCAGCGTCCGCTTGGCGGAGTTCTTGGCGGTCGCCAGCAGGGGGAACACCGACTGGTTCTGGGCGATGTGGTCCTCGAACCCCTCGTCGGGCAGCTCGAACAGCGCGTTCATGCCGGTGCTGTAGGCGAGCAGCTTGACCAGCGAACTCTTGCCCGCGCCGATGTTCCCGACGCAGGCGATCAGGGTCTGGTGCTTGGCCAGGTAGGTGAGCAGGCGCCGCTCCACGTCGGTCAGCCGGTTCGCGATCTGGTGACGGCGGATGGTCTCGTCCTCGCGGACCTCCAGGATGACCCCCGTGTCGCTCACGCGCTCGTCCTCCGTGTGGATGGCTTGGGATGGGGCGGACGGCGGATTCTATCACGGGATCCGAGGACAGGGCACGCGCGATTCCGGGCGCGGCCCGGGATCCCGGCGGCACCGGGGCCGGTGCGGCGCTACTTCCCGCCCCAGCGCGGGGGGCGCTTCTCGGCAAAGGCCCGCAGGGCCTCCTGGCGGTCGGCGGTGGCGACCAGCGGCTCGTAGGCGCGGCGCTCCACCGCGGCTCCCTCCTGGAGCGCCGGCGCGGTGAGCCGCGCGAACACCGACTTCGCCTGGCGCAGCGACAGCGGGGCGTTCCCGGCGACGGTCCGGACCAGCTGCTCGAAGTCGTCCCGGAAGGTGCGCGCCGGGAACACCGCGTCCACCACCCCGTCGGCGAGCGCCTCGCGGGCGGTGAACGGCTGCGCGGACAGAACCCACTTGCGGGCCACCCCCAGGGAGGCCCGCAGCGCGAGGCGCTGCATGCCCCCGGCCGCCGGGATGATCCCCAGACCGACCTCGGGGAGCCCGAGCTTCACGCCCTCGGCGGCCGCGAGCAGGTCCGCGGTCAGGGCCAGCTCCAGCCCGCCGCCCAGGGCCGCGCCCTCGAGCCCCATCAGCACCGGCTGGGGCACCTCGCCCCACGCCCGGATCAGCCCCTGGATGCCCTCGACCGCGGACAGGACCTCGGCCTCAGGCATCGCGGCCCGCTCCTTGAGGTCCGCGCCGGCGCTGAACGCCCGCTGCCGCGAGGTGACCACCACCACCCACACGTCAGGCCGCCCTCCGAGAGCGACCGCCGCCTCCCGCAGCTCGGCCACGAACGGCCGGTTGAGCGCGTTCACCGGCGGGCGGTCCAGCTCCACCCGGGCGACGTGGTCCTCGACCGCGAGCCGCACCTGCCCGCCGGCGACGGGCGTGCTCACGCGGCGTCCCCCCGCGGGCGCCTGCGCACCAGCGTCAGGAGCGTGTACACCGCGACCTCCTCGCCGTCCTGGTTCCGGACCACGACGTCCCACTCCACCACCCCGTGGTCCTCGCCCTCTTTGGGGCGGATCGCCTTGCAGGTGAGCCGCACCTGGAGGGTGTCCCCGGGCGCGGCCGGCCGGGTGAAGCGCAGGCCCTCGAGCCCGTAGTTGGCCAGCACCGGCCCGGGGCCGGGCCGCACGAAAAGCCCGGCTGCGGCGGCCAGCACGAAGTACCCGTGCGCCACCCGCTTGCCGAACAGCGACTCCCTGGCCGCGGGCTCGTCCATGTGGGCGTAGAAGAAGTCGCCGCTCACCCCGGCGAAGTTGGTGAGGTCGGCCTCGGTGATGGTCCGCCGGTGGGTCAGGATGGAGTCGCCCACCTGGAGCTCGTCCAGGTACTTGGCGAACGGGTGGGTGCCGTCCTCGCGGACCTCGCCTCCGCGGGTGTACTCGTGGTACACGCCGCCCAGGGTGGTGGGCGATCCCTGCAGCGCGGTCCGCTGCATGTACTGCTGGATGCCCCGGATGCCGCCCAGCTCCTCGCCCCCGCCGGCCCGGCCGGGCCCGCCGTGGATCAGGTGCGGCAGCGGCGAGCCGTGCCCGGTGGACTCGGCCGCGCAGCGGCGGTTCAGGAGGTGCACGCGCCCGTGCGCCGGGGCGATGCCGAGCACGATCTCCCGCGCCACCGCGTCGCAGTTGGTGACCACCGTGGAGACCAGGCTGCCGCCACCGCGCGCCACCAGCTCGATCAGCTCCTCGGTGGAGGTGTAGCCGAGGACCGAGGTGACCGGGCCGAACGCCTCGACCTCGTGCACCGCGCGGCTCCGCAGCGCGTCGCGCGCCACCAGCAGCGCGGGGGCGAAGAACGCGCCGCGTTCATGGCCGTTGCCGCGGACCTCCGAGGCGAGCTCCACCCGCTCGCAGCCTGCGGCGAGCTCCGCCACCCGGGCGGTGACCTCGTCGCGCTGCCCGAGGCTCACCAGCGGGCCCATGTCCACGCCCTCGGCCGACGGGTCGCCCACCACGATCCGCCCCAGCCGCGCGCGCAGCCGCTCCACCACGTCGGCCACCAGCGGGGCGGGCACGAAGCAGCGCCGGATCGCGGTGCAGCGCTGGCCCGACTTGATGGTCATCTCGCGGGCGATCTCCTCCACGAACAGCGCGCACTCCTCGTCGGCGGCCCCGACGTCCGGGCCCAGGATGCAGCTGTTCAGCGAGTCGGTCTCCAGGGTGAGGTGCACGTTGCGGTCCCGGACCGCGGGGGCGTCCCGCAGCAGCGCCGCGGTGCTGGCCGAGCCGGTGAAGCTGACGCTGTCCTCGAACGTCAGGTGCTCCAGGAGGTCGCCGACTCCCCCGGCGAGGAACTGGAACGTCCCCGGCGGGAGCAGGCCCGAGGCCACGATGTCCTCCGCCACCCGGTGGGCGACGAACGAGGTCACCGTCGCCGGTTTTGCGATCGTCGGAACCCCGGCGATGAACGCCGGCGCCAGCTTCTCCAGCATCCCCCACACCGGGAAGTTGAAGGCGTTGATCTGCACCGCCGCCCCGCGGCGCGGCAGGTACACGTGCCGACCGACGAAGGTCCCCCGCTTGGAGAGCGGTTCGGCCGCGCCGTCAACGAGCACGTCGTCGTTGGGCAGCTCGCGGCGCGCCTTGCTGGAGTAGGTGAACAGCGTCCCGAAGCCGCCGTCCACGTCCATCCACTTGTCCTGCCGGGTGGCGCCGGTGTGGGTGGAAAGGCGGTAGTACTCCTCCTTGCGCGCGCTCAGGTGCGCCGCCAGCTCCTTCAGGAGGAGCGCCCGCTGGTGGAACGTGAGCCGGCGGAGCGCCGGGCCGCCGACCTCCCGGGCGTGGCGCAGCGCGGCGCCGGCGTCGAACCCCCCGGAGCGCACCTCCGCCACCGGCTCGCCGGTCACGGCGCTCAAGAGGGCCGTCGCGCCGCCGGCGCCCGCCACCCACTCCCCGGCCACGTAGCTTCGAACCGCGATCATCGTCTCTCCATGCGGTCAGGGCCGGCGCCGGCCGGCCTGCGTCTGCTTCCAGGTCCGGAACGCGGCCTCGCGGGTGGCCGCGGCCGCACGCCGCGCCCGCGGCTTCCGCGCGGACGCCGCCCGCCACCGGGCCGGAAGGGTCTGGTACAGCCCGGTGCCCTGCGACTTCCAGGCGATCATCTCGGGCGAGGCGTCCCTGAGGATCGCGAACGGGTTCCCGCCCACGACCTTCCCCGCGGGCACCACCGCCTCCGACGGGATCAGGGTGAGGGCCCCCACGATGGTGTTCTCCCCGATGACCGCGTTGTCCATGACCACGGCGTTCATGCCGATCAGCACGTTCCGTCCGATGTGCGCGCCGTGGAGCACCGCCCCGTGCCCGATGTGCGCGTTCTCCTCCAGCACCGCGGTCGCGCCGGGGAACGAGTGGACCACGCAGTTCTCCTGGATGTTGCAGCCGTCCTTCACCACCACCGAGCCCCAGTCCCCCCGCAGCACCGCGCCGGGGCCGACGTACACCGACCGGCCGACGCGCACGTCGCCGATGAGCACCGCCAGCGGATGCACGAAGGCCGACGGATGGACCACCGGCCGGCGGCCCTCGAAGGGGTAGCGGAAGCCGGTGGCGCGGGCCCGGGCGGGCACGGCGCGGCTCACGCCCGCTCCAGCAGGGTGGCCACGCCCTGCCCCACGCCGACGCACATCGTGCACAGCGCGCGAGTGAGCGAGCGCCGGCGCAGCTCCAGCGCCGCGGTGAGCAGCAGCCGCGCCCCGGACATCCCCAGCGGGTGACCCAGCGCGATGGCGCCGCCGTTGGGGTTCAGCCGCGGGTCGTCGTCCGCCAGCCCGAACTCGCGGGTGCACGCCAGCACCTGCGCCGCGAACGCCTCGTTCAGCTCGATCAGGTCGAGCTGCGCGAGCGACGCCCCGGCGGCCTCCAGGGCGCGCCGGGTGGCGGGCACCGGTCCGACCCCCATGAACCGGGGCTCGACCCCGGCCGCGGCGAAGCTCACCACCCGGGCCAGCGGCTGGAGCGCATACCGCCGCAGGGCGTCCTCGGAGGCCACCACCATGGCGCACGCTCCGTCGTTCACGCCGGAGGAGTTCCCGGCGGTCACCGTCCCGCCCTCGCGGAACGCCGGGCGCAGCGCCGCCAGCTTCGCTTCCGTGGTGTCCGGGCGGGGGAACTCGTCGGCGTCCAGCACCTGCGCGCCGGCCTTGCTCCGCACCTCGACCCCCAGGATCTCGGCGGCCAGCCGGCCGGAGCGCCGGGCCTCCGCCGCCCGCAGCTGGGAGCGGAGCGCCAGCCGGTCCTGGTCCTCGCGCGAGACGCGGAACCGCTCGGCCACGTTCTCGGCCGTCTCCCCCATCGAGTCCACGCCGTAGGCGGCCCGCATCCCCGGGTGGACGAAGCGCCACCCGAGGGTGGTGTCGAACACTTCGGGCCGGCGACCGAAGGCCTCGGCCGGCTTGGCCAGCACGTACGGAGCGCGGGTCATGTGCTCCACCCCGCCGGCCAGGAACACGTCCCCGCGCCCCGAGCCGATCATGGCGGCGGCGTGGGTGACCGCGTCCATGCCGGAGGCGCACAGCCGGTTCACGGTGAGACCCGGCACCGAGGGCGGCAGCCCTGCGAGGAGCAGCGCCATGCGCGCGACGTTCCGGTTGTCCTCGCCCGCCTGGTTGGCGCAGCCCAGCACCACGTCGTCAATGTCGGCGGCGGGGACGGACGGGACGGCGGCCAGCGCGCCCTTCAGGACGTGCGCGGCCAGGTCGTCCGCCCGCACCGGGGACAGCATCCCGCCGTACTTGCCGATCGGCGTCCGTACGCCGGCGACGATGTAGGCTTCTCGCATTCGGTCTCCACCTGCCGGGCCCGGCGGCGCCCCCGCCCCCGGGCTCAGAAGAAGCTCGCGCCCTCGCGGGCCATGGACTTGAGCAGCGGCGACGGGCGGTAGCGCGGGTCGCCGTACCGCTCCAGCAGCGCCTCCAGCTCGCCCACCACGTTCCCGATCCCGATCTCGTCCGCCCAGCGCAGCAGGCCCTTCGGGTAGTGGGTGGCCTTGGTCATGGCCCGCTCGATGTCGTCCGGTGCGGCCAGCCCCAGGCGCACCGCCTCGGCCGCCTCGTTGATCAGCAGCGCCAGGATGCGCCGGGTGATCCGCTGGGCCTGGTCCTCGGCCACCGGCGGCCGCCCGTTCGGGCCCGGGGGATAGGCGTAGAACCCCCGGCCGGACTTGCGGCCCAGATAGCCGGCCTCCACGTACTGGCGCTGGAGCGCCGAGGGGAGGTAGCGGCGGTCGAAGTAGGTGCGCTGGAAGATGGCCTCGGTCACCGCGTGGTTCACGTCGTTGCCGATGAGGTCCATCAGCTCGAACGGCCCCATCCGGAAGCCGCCGGCGGCGGTCACCGCCGCGTCCACCTCCTCCGGGCGCGCCAGCCCCTCCTCCACCATCCGCAGCGCCTCGCCGTAGAAGGGCCGCGCCACGCGGTTCACCAGGAACCCGGGCGTGTCGCGCACCACGATGGGGTCCTTGCCCCAGGCCCGGGCCAGCGCGAGCGCCTCGGCCACGGTGTCCGGCGAGGTCTGCAGCGCGGGCACCACCTCGACCAGCTCCATCGCCGGCGCGGGATTGAAGAAGTGCATCCCGAGCACCTTCCCGGGCCGCCGGTACGCGCCCGCGACCGCGGTGACCGACAGCGAGGAGGTGTTGGTGGCCACCACCGCGCCGCCGGCCAGCACCTCTCCCAGCGAGCCCATGAGCCCGCGCTTGGCGGACAGGTCCTCGGAGATCGCCTCGATCACCAGCCCGGCCCCCGCGAGGTCCTGAAGCGTCCGCCCCGCGGCCAGCCGCCCGAGCGCCGCGTCCCGCTGCGCGCCGGTGATCCGGCCCTTCTGCGCCAGGCGTTCCAGGGCCCCCGCCACCCGCCCGGGGACCGAGTTCGCAGCCGCGGCGTCGGCGTCCACCACCACCACCCGGTGCCCGGCGACCGCGGCCACCTGGGCGATGCCGGCGCCCATCGTCCCGGCGCCGACCACGCCCACCGGGATGAGGGCGTTCGCTTGGCTGTCCATCAGCACCCCCGGTAGGACGGCCGGCGCTTTTCCAGGAAGGCCGCGACGCCTTCGCGGAAATCCGCGGTTTTCCCGGCCAGCGTCTGCAGATCCCGCTCGAGCGCCAGCTGCTCCTCGAGCGAGTTCGTGAGCGATTGGTTCAGCAGGCGCTTCGCCAGGCCCAGCGCCACCGTGGGCATGGCCGCCAGCCGCAGCGCCAGCGCCTGGGCCCTGGCCATCAGCTCGCGGTCCGGGACCACCCGGTGGATGAGCCCGCACCGGGCGGCCTCCGCCGCGGTGATCTTGTCCCCCAGCATGATGAGCTCGGTGGCCCGGGCCAGCCCCACCAGGCGCGGCAGGAAGAACGACCCGCCGCTGTCGGGAACCAGCCCGATCCTGGAAAAGGACTGCACCAGCGTGGCGCTCTCGGCGGCCAGCACGAAGTCGCAGGCCAGCGCGAGGTTCGCCCCGGCGCCGGCGGCCACGCCGTTGAGGGCGCACACCACCGGGCGCTCCAGCCCCCGGATCGCCCGGATGACGGGGTTGTAGCTGGCCTCCACGGTCGCCCCGAGGACGGCCGCGTCCCCCGACGAGGCCAGGAACTCGTTGAGGTCCTGCCCGGCGCAGAAGCCCGCGCCGGCGCCGGTCACCAGGACGGCGCGGACGGCGGGGTCCGACGCGCACGCCGCCAGATGCTCCTGCAACCTGAGGGCCATGGGCCGGTCGAAGCTGTTCAGGACGGCGGGGCGGTTCAGGGTCAGCAGCGCCACGGCGCCGGAATCGCTGCGCAGGACGGGGTCGTGGTTCACGCGGGGAGAGTCCAGCCTTTCTTCGCCTCAGAT
The DNA here is from genome assembly GCA_035542815.1 of Saccharimonadales bacterium (SeqCode). Classification (GTDB taxonomy): domain Bacteria; phylum Eisenbacteria; class RBG-16-71-46; order RBG-16-71-46; family JACRLI01; genus JACRLI01. The sequence continues at coordinate 33,811 of DATKKS010000015.1, forward strand.
CGGCTTGAAGTAGTCGAACGGCGATCCGCACGCCGTGCACCGGTGGAGCGACTTGCACGCCGTGGAGCCGAATGCGGAGATCCGCTCGGTGTCCGACGAGCCGCAGTGGGGGCACGCCACCGGCCCGGGATCCAGCCGCATCTCCGCCGGCCCCGGGGGCGCGATGCCGCTCTCCCGCAGCTTCTCCCGGGCGGACTCGGTGAGCCACGCGGTGGTCCAGGCCGGGGCGAGCGTGCGCCGCACCGCCGCCGGCACTTCCGCGCGGCGCATGGCCCCCACGATCTCCGCCTCGATCGTGGCCAGCGCCGGGCATCCGGCGTAGGTCGGGGTGATCGAGATCTCGTATCGGTCGCCGGCCCAGCGGATCCCGCGGACGATGCCCAGGTCCAGGATGGAGAGCGTCGGGATCTCGGGATCGGCGACCGAGGCCAGGATCTCGCGCACCCGCTCCTCACCGCACGGTGGGTCCATGGCTCACCACGCCGCGCCCGGATGGGCGCGGGCCACCGACTGCATCACGGTCAGCAGGTGGCCGAGCGCCTCGGTGTGCCGCCCCGCCCTCCCGCTGTACACCAGCCGCGGCCGCTCCTGGGGCAGGCGGAGCGTCGCCCGGCCCGCCTGGGCGGCCACCTGTGCGTGCCACTCCTCGCGCAGCGCGCCCGGCTCGGGGGCGACCCCGGCCGAGGCGGCGGCGCGCGCCAGCTCGTCGTCCTGGAACAGCTCCCCGGTGTATTTCCACAGCCCGTCCACCGCGGCCTGGGTCCGCGCGTGGCTCTCCTCGGTGCCGTCGCCCAGCCGCAGCAGCCACTCGCCGCTGTGGCGGCGGTGGTAGCGGACCTCCTTGCGCGCCTTGGCGGCGATGTCGCGGAGCGGCTCGAACGCGCTGGCCTCGAGGCGGCCGTACAGCAGGTCGGCGTGCACGTCCACCAGGAACTGGCGGACCATGGTGGCCGCGAAGTCCCGGTTCGGCTGCTCCACCAGCAGGCAGTTCCGGAACTCGTGCACCTCGCGCCCGTAGGCGAGCTGGTCCGCGTCGCGCCCCCGCCCTTCCACCCGGCCCGCCTCCTCGAGCAGCAGCGAGGCGTGGCCCAGGCAGTCCAGCGCGAGGTTGGCCATCGCGATGTCCTCCTCCGGGATGGGGGCGTGGCCGCACCACTCGGAGAGCCGGTGGCCCAGCACCAGCCGGTCGTCCGCCAGGCGCAGCAGGAACTCCGCCAGGCTGCCGGCGGCCATGGGCAGCGCGGGGCTCATGCGTCCTTCATGCCCGCGGGCAGGTGGTAGAAGTGGGTGTGCCGGTAGGCCTTGGTGCGCGGCCCCTCGAAGAAGGCCCCGCCGTCCTCGGGGCTGGTCGCGGTGATGTCGGCGGTGCGGACCACCCACAGGCTGGCGACCGCTCCGCGGCGGGCGTACACGTCGCGCGCGTTCTGCAGCGCCAGCTCCGCGTCCGGCGCGCGGAGGCTGCCGGCGTGGACGTGGGCCTGGCCGTCGCCCTCCTGGACGAACACCTCCCACAGCTCCCACTGGTCGTGCGGGGATCGGGCGGCACTCATGGCTAGGCGGCCGCTCCCTCGCCCCGGTGCTTCCGCTCGAAGGCCCGCGCGGCGTCGCGGACCCAGGCGCCGTCGTCGTGCGCGCGGCGGCGCGCCTCGAGGCGCTCGGCGCTGCACGGGCCGCGGCCCCCGATCACCAGCCGGAACTCCTCCCAGTCGATCTCCCCGGTCTCCCAGTGGCCGGTCTCGCGGTTGAGCCGGAGATCCGGGTCGGGGATGGTGAGCCCGAAGGCCTGCGCCTGCGCCACGGTCATGTCCACGAACCGCTGGCGCAGCTCGTCGTTGGTGCGGAGCTTCACCCGCCAGCGCATCAGCTCGCCGGAGTTCGGGGAGTTGGAGTCGTGCGGGCCGAACATCATCAGCGTCGGCCACCACCACCGGTTCAGCGCCTCCTGGGCCATCGCCTTCTGGGCCGGGGTGCCGTGCACCAGCGCCGCGACCATCTCCATGCCCTGGCGCTTGTGGAAGTTCTCCTCGCGGCAGATCCGGAGCAGGCTGCGCGCGTACGGCCCGTACGAGCACTTGGCCATGGTGGTCTGGTTCAGGATCGCCGCGCCGTCCACCAGCCACCCGATCATGCCCACGTCCGCCCAGGACAGGGTGGGGTAGTTGAAGATGCTGGAGTACTTGGCGGTGCCGGCGAGGAGCTGGTCGAACATCTCCTCGCGGCTGATGCCGAGGGTCTCGGCGGCGCAGTAGAGGTACAGCCCGTGGCCGGCCTCGTCCTGCACCTTGGCCAAGAGGCCGATCTTGCGCCGCAGCGAGGGGGCCCGGGTGATCCAGTTCCCCTCCGGGAGCATCCCCACGATCTCCGAGTGGGCGTGCTGCGAGATCAGGCGGATGAGCTGGGACCGGTACCGGTCCGGCATCCAGTCCTTCGGCTCGATCTTGGCATTCCCCTGGATCCGCGCGTCGAACCGGGCTTCGAGCTCCAACTCCTCTGGCAGCATTGACTTATCCTTCTGTGAGCGGGCGGGACGGGAGGTGTGCCGGGGAGCGCCCCTGCGCTAAGAATGGATGCGGCCAGAGGATAACTGGATTCCGCTAAGGGGATGGGGGCCGCGGAGCGGGGAGGCCCTCGCTCCGCCGAGGCCAGGCTCACTTGTCGCCGCGCCCTGCCTCCCCCGGCCGGCCCAGCACGTAGATCACCCACGGCGGGATGCGCGTCTCGTTGACCCAGGCGTGGGGCTCGTCCTCCCGGGCCAGCGGCCGGTGCTCGGCCACCACCTCCACGCCGGCGCGAGCGTAGGCCTCGCGGTAGCCGGCGTCGGTCCACAGCACGTCCTCCACCGGCCGGGGGTCCTCGATGTCGGTGATGACGATCCTCACCGGGTCCCCGCACCGGGCGGCGCGGTTCTCCGGGTAGTCCCGGGTCGAGAACGACGCCCACTCGTGCACGTAGATCTCGGGCGCGGAGACCAGGTTCACGATCCGGCCTCCGGGGCCCAGCAGCGCGGCCAGCCCGCGCAGCACCGCCGCCTTGCGCTCCAGCGTGGGGATGCTGTCGAAGGTGAACGCGGAGAGCACCAGGTCGAAGGCGCCCTGCCCCAGGCCGGCGAGGGCGTCGTTCTCCACCCGGCGGTAGTCCCCCGCCGGGTCGATCTCCCGGGCCCGGTCCAGCATGTCGGCCGAGATGTCGATGCCCACCGCCTCGAAGCCGAGCCGGCGCAGGAAACGGGTGGAGCGCCCCGCGCCGCAGCCGAAGTCCACCGCGCGCCGGCCGCGAACGTGCCGGCGGAACAGCTCCGGCAGGTCCCGGTAGGCCAGATAGTAGGTGCCCGGGAACTCCAGCCGCGCGTAGGCCTGCGCCCGGAGCGCGTCCTGGTAGCAGTTGTCCTGGGTCATGGCCGGCCCCCCATTCCACGCGGCGCCCGGCGCCGCCCGGCCCGCGGAACCCATGTTCGCACCGCCCCGGCCGGCCCGGAAGCTCCAATCCGGTCTTTTCGGGACCGGCCAATCCGCTCGCCTGGGGCGCCGCCCAAGCTCCCGGCCGCCTACCGGACCCGCTGGATTGGCATGCTCCAAATTTCGAGAATTGGTCGTTGTGGACCTACCAATCCAGGGCTACGCTGGGCGCGAGACTCAAGGAGGCCGAGATGCTGCTGCTGACCCTGGACAAGGCCGGCGCGGTCCCCATCTACCGGCAGATCTGCGAGCGGGTGGTGCGCCTGGTGGACGGCGGGACGCTCGCTCCCGGGGACCGCCTGCCGCCCACCCGGAGCCTGGCCCGCACCCTGGGGGTGCACCGCTCCACCGTGCTGCGCGCCTACGAGGAACTGTGGGCCCTGGGCTACCTGGAGAGCCGGCCCGGCTCGTACTCCACGGTCCGCCAGCGGGCCCGGCCGGTGGCCGCCGCGCCCGCCCGGCGCGGGGTTCCGGCCCCGGGCGCCGCGGCGGGGCTGCTGCGCTGGGAGGCGCTGGCCTCCCCGGCGGCCCGCCGGGCCGGCCGGGACGCCGCCCGCCTGGTGCAGGACCCCCACCCGCGGGAAGGCGTGATCGACTTCGCACGGCTCTCGGCCGACCCTCGTCTCGCCCCCGAGCGCGAGGTCCGCGCGTGCGTGCGGGCGGCCCTGGCGCGCCACGGCGGGGAGCTGCTCGACTACGGGGACGCCCGGGGCTACCCGCCGCTGCGCGAGGCCATCGCGCGCCGCATGCGGGCCCACGGCGTGGCGGCGTCGGCCGACGAGATCCTGGTGACCAACGGGGCCCAGCAGGGCCTGGACCTGGTGCTGCGGCTGCTCACCGGGCCGGGCAGCGCGGTGGTGGCCGAGTCGCCCACCTACTCCATGGCCCTGGCCCTGTTCCGCTTCCACGGGCTGGCGCTGCGCGAGGTGCCGATGCGGGCCGACGGCCCGGACCTGGACGCGCTCGAGCGGGCCCTGCGGCGGCGGCCGGCGCTGGTGTACACCATCCCCAACTTCCACAACCCGACCGGGACCACCACCGGCCAGGCCCACCGGGAGCGCCTGCTGGCGCTGTGCGAGGCGCGCCGGGTGCCGATCCTCGAGGACGGCTTCGAGGAGGAGATGAAGTACTTCGGCAAGGCGGTCCTGCCCATCAAGTCCATGGACGCCCGCGGGATCGTGATCTACCTGGGGACCTTCTCGAAGGTGGTGTTCCCCGGGCTGCGCGTGGGCTGGGTGGCGGCCCCGCGCGGGTGCGTGGACCGGCTGTTCGCCCTCCAGCGGATGACCAACCTGACCGGCAACTCGGTGGCCCAGGCGGCCGCCGCGCGCTTCTGCGGCTCGGGCCTGTACGAGGCGTACCTGCGGCGGGTGCACCGCGTGTACCGGAGGCGGATGCAGGCCATGCTGCAGGGTCTCAAGGAGCACCTGCCGCCGGGCGTGGAGTGGACCCAACCCGCCGGCGGGTACACGCTGTGGCTGCGGGTGCGCGGTTCCGCGGCCGGCGAGCGGGCCGTGGGCGAGCAGATCCGGAAGTGCGGGGTGAAGGTGGTCCCGGGGAGCCTGTTCTTCCCGCGGCCGCCGGCCGATCCGCACTTCCGGCTGTCCATCGCCTGCGTCTCCGAGGAGGAGATCGCCGCGGGCTGCCGCCGGCTGGGCCGCGCGCTCCGGCCGGCGCGGAGGGCGTGACATGCTGCTGGAACCGAAGCGCGGGATCACCTACGGGCCGGTCCGCTCCCGGCGGCTCGGCCGCTCGCTGGGGATCAACGTCCTGCCCCCCGGGCGCAAGGTGTGCAACTTCAACTGCCGCTACTGCCAGTACGGCTGGACCGACCCGGCGGCGGCCGCCTCACCCGCCGACTTCCCGCCGGTGCCGGCGGTGCTGGACGCGGTGGGCCGGGCGCTGGAGGAACTCCCGGAACCCCCGGCCTACCTGACCTTCTCGGGCAACGGTGAGCCGACGCTGCACCCGGGCTTCCCGGAGCTGGTGGACGGGGTGCGGGAGCTGCGCGACCGGCTCGCGCCCGACGCGCGCACCGCCATCCTGTCCAACTCCTCGCGCGCCGGGGACCCGCGGGTCCGCGCGGCGCTGGCGCGCCTGGACGTGCGGATCATGAAGCTCGACGCGGGCACCCCCGCGTGCTTCCACCGCTACAACGGCCCCGCCGCCGGACTGGCCCTGGACGCCCTGGTGCAGGGCCTGCGCGAGCTGCCCGACGTCACACTGCAGTCGCTGTTCACGGCCGGGCCGGCGGGCAACCTGGAGCCCCGCGAGACCGCCGCGTGGCTGGCGGCGGTGGCCGCCATCCGCCCGCGCGAGGTGCAGATCTACACCCTCGACCGCGGGGCGCCCTGCGACCGCATCGCGCCTGCGGCGCCCGGGGACCTCGCCCAGCTGCGCGACCGGTTGCGCGCGCTGGGCGTGCCGGCGACGGCCTTCTGAGCGCCCCCTACCAGATCCTCGCCCGCAGGCTGTCCGGACGGTACATCGGGTCGCCGGGCTTGCAGCCGAAGGCCTGGTGGAACTCGGTCATGTTGGACAGCGGCCCGTTGATGCGCCACATGCCCGGCGAGTGGCTGTCGGTCATGGCGCGGGTGCGCCGCATCTCCGGCCGCATCAGTTCGCGCCACACCTGCGCCCAGCCAAGGAAGAAGCGCTGCTCCGGCGTGAAGCCGTCGATGGGCGCCGGCCGGGGCTTGCCCTTCATGGAGCGCTGTAGGGCCTCGTAGGCCACGGTGAGCCCGCCCAGGTCGGCGATGTTCTCGCCCAGGGTGAGCTTCCCGTTGAGGTGCACCTCGCCCACCGCCACGTAGCCGTTGAACTGGTTCACGATCTTCTGGGCGCGCTCCTCGTACTTCTCCGCGTCCTGCGCGGTCCACCAGTCGCGCAGGTTCCCCTGGGCGTCGAACTTGCGGCCGCTGTCGTCGAAACCGTGGGTCATCTCGTGGCCGATCACCGCGCCGATGCCGCCGTAGTTCAGCGCGTCGTCGGCGTTGGGGTCGAAGAACGGCGGCCGCAGGATGCCCGCGGGGAACACGATCTCGTTGTTCGAGGGGTTGTAGTAGGCGTTCACCGTCGGCGGGATCATGTTCCACTCGCCGCGGTCCACCGGCTTCCCGATCCGGGCCAGGCGGCGGTTGCGCTCGAACTGCTGGGCGCGCATCAGGTTCAGCAGCGCCTGGCGCTTCTCCAGCTGCAGCGCGGAGTAGTCGCGCCACTTGTCGGGGTAGCCGATCTTCTCGGTGAACGCGTGGAGCTTGACCAGCGCCTGCGCGCGGGTGGAGTCGGTCATCCAGCCGAGGGTGCGGATGCGGCTCTCGAGGGCGGCCTCCAGGTTCTTGACCATCGCCAGCGCCCGGGCCTTGGCCTCCGGGCTGAAGTGCCGGGCCACGTACTCCTGGCCCACCGCCTCGCCCAGGGCCATCTCGGTCAGGCCCAGGCAGCGCTTCCAGCGCGGCTGCATCTCCTGGGCGCCGCTCAGGCGCTGCGAGAAGCGGAAGTTCTCCTCCACGAACGGGCGGCTCAGCAGCGGGGCGGCCTCCTCGGTGGCGTGCCAGCGCAGGTAGGACTTCCAGTCCGCCACCGGCACGCTGTCCAGGAGCCGCCCGGCGCCCTTGAAGAAGTCCGGGGTGGCGACGTTGAGCTTCTGGAGCGAGCCCTGGCCGATCTGGGCCAGATAGTCGGCCCAGCGGAACGAGGGGGTCATCCCCTGCAGCTCGGTCAGCGCCATCATGTGGTACGTGGCGCGCGGGTCCCGCATCGCCACGCGCGGCATGGACACCGTCGCCAGCGCGGTCTCGAGGGCCACCACCTTCTGCGCGGCGGCCTGGGCCTCGGGGTCGCCCAGCAGCTGGAAGGTGCGCGCGACGTGCGCCTGGTAGTCCGCCCGCAGCCGCTCCGAGGCGGTGTCGGCCTTGAGGTAGGAGTCGCGGTCCGGCAGCCCCAGTCCCCCCTGCCCGGCCTGGGCGATGGTCATGGAGCTGTTCATCCGGTCGGCCCCGGCGCCGAAGCGGAACAGGGCGTTCACCGCGTCCGCGTGGAGCTCCCCGACCAGCCGGGCCAGCCCGGAGACGTCCTGCAGCTGGTCGATGCGCGCCAGCACCGGCCGCAGCGGCTCGATCCCCAGGGAATCCGCGAGCTGCGAGTCCATGCACGCGCCGTAGAACGCGGCCAGCTTCCAGCGGTTGGTGCCGGGCGCAGCCGACACGTCGGCCCGGATCTCCTCGAGCAGCCGGTGCACGTCCTCCTGGTTGCGGTCGGCCAGCTCCTCGAAGCCGCCGTAGCGGCCGTAGGACGGCGGCATCTGGGTGCGCTCGAGCCACGCGCCGTTGGCGTAGCGGTTGAAATCCACGCACGGCGAGACCGTGGTGTCCATGTTGGCCAGGTCGAGGCCGTGGTTGGGGGCGGCGGCGGCGGGCGCGGGCGCGCACGCCAGCAGCGCCAGCACCGCCACCACGGGCAGAGCGGCACGCAGCTGGAGACGCATCGGGAGATCCCCTTTCCGGTAGGCCGCGCGCGGGCGCGCCCGGAGCGGTGCCCGGCGGCGGCGGAAGTGCTGGGGCGGGGCCAGGGCTGCTTCGGGGCGTAGCTTAGTCGGATGCGGGGCGGGAATCCAGGGGGTCGCCGCGGGAGCGGCGGAGTCGGCAGTATCAAATGCGGGAGCGGGAGACTGCCGGTGGGCCGGAGGTCAGCCCAGGTAGCGGCGGGCGAGCACGCCGAGCTGCTCGAGATCGATGGGCTTCTCCAGGATGCCCTCGACCCGCACCGCGGCCCGGGCCACCTCCTGGCGGGCGCGCGGGTTGGCGCTGATCACCACCACCGGCATCCTGGGGTGCAACCCGTTCAGCGCGCGGATCACCTCCACCCCGCTCATGCCGGGCAGGTTGAGGTCCACCAGCGCCAAGGCCGGGGCCTGCTGGCTGCCCGCCCCGAGGGCGGCCTCGCCGTCCTCGGCGGCCCGGACCGGGAAGCCCAGGTCCGCCAGGTACTCCTGGTAGACGAAGCGGATGGCGGGCTCGTCCTCGACCACCAGGATGTAGCGGCTCATGCGGCACGCTCCCCGGCGTCCTCGCCCGGCTCCGGTCCGGCGCCCCCGCCCGGCGCACCGCCCGGGGCAGCCTGCCAGCACCAGCCCTCGAGTTCGCCGGACCCGGCCAGGGCCTCGAAGCGCATCTCCACCTCGGTGCCCTGGCCCGGCTGGCTGCGCAGCACCAGCACTCCGCCGTTGGCCTCCACCAGCGATTTCACGATGCACATGCCCAGCCCGGTGCCGTGGGCGCCCTTGGTGGAGAAGAAGGGCTCGTGGATCCGGTCCAGCACCGCCGGCTCCATGCCGGCGCCGGTGTCGCGGACCGTGGCGATGGCCTCCAGGCCGCTCAGCGCGCACGCCACGTGGATCTCGTCGCCGTCGCGGCAGGCCTCCAGCGCGTTCTTCAGCACGTTCTGGAACACCGCCCGCAGCTGGTCCACGTCCACCCGGACCGGCAGCGGCGGCACGCGCTCCTCCCCGCCCCGGACGCCCAGGCCCCGGGCCGCGATCTGCTCCTCGAACTCGAGCCGGAACTCCGCCACGAACTGCCGCACCAGGTCCACCAGGTCGTGCCGCTCGCGGTGCGCGGTCTGGGGCCGGGCCGCGTCCAGCACGTCACGCACCAGCCGGGCCAGGCGGTCCAGCTCGTTCAGCATCATCGGCCCATAGCGCGCGATGCGCGCGGCGTCCGGCGCGCCCTGCGACAACAGCTGCACCAGGCCCCGCAGCGGGGCCAGCCGGTTCTTGAACTCGTGGGCGATGCCGGCGCTCATGGTGCCCAGCGCCGCCAGGCGGTCGGCGTTGGCCAGCTCGCGCTCCAGGCGGCGCACTTCGGTGACGTCCCGGAACTCCATCATCAGGACCTCGGTGCCGTCGAGGTCGAACCGCGCGCCGCACATGTTGCACAGCAGGGGCCCGGCCGGCGGGGTCATCTCCAGGTCCATTCCGCCCGGCGAGCGCCCCGCCAGCAGCTGCCGCACGTAGACCTGCAGCCGCTCCAGCTCGCACTCCGCGAGCAGGTCCGCCAGGCTGCGGCCGACCAGCTCCTGCTGGGCGCCCCCCAGCAGGTGGTGCGCGGTGGAGTTGGCCTGCACCACCCGCAGCGCGGCCGGCTCCACCATCAAAATGGCGTCGGCGCTGCGCTCGAACAGCTGCCGCAGCCGCGCCTCGGAGCGGCGCAGCACTTCCAGGCCGGTGAGGTCCTGGAAGGTGAGCAGCACCTCGTCCACGCTGCCGTCCGGCGCGCGGATGGGCAGCGCCGTCAGGTACAGGTCGTGCAACACGCCGCCCAACTCGCGCTGCATCTCGCGGTGCGCGATGGGCGCCCCCTGGAGCACGTCCTCCACCGGGCAGCCGGCGCACGAGCCCTCCGGGGCGCCACACAGCTCGCGGCACGGCCGCCCGAGCAGGGCGGCGGAGTCCCCGTCGGCGGTGTGGGTGTGGAGGGCGACCGGGTTGACCCAGCGGACGATGCGGTCGGGCCCCAGCACCACCACGCTGGCGTCGGAGCGGTTCACCAGCGCGTGGAACTTCTGCCGCTCGCGGTCCAGCAGCCGGAGCTGCGCGTCCACGGTCTTGAACCACCGCTCGCGCTGGCGGTCGCGGAAGGCGGCCGCCGAGAGCGCCCGGTCGCGCTCCAGCTTCCAGGCCATCACCACCGCCAGGGCCGCCGCCAGGTGCGGGGCGTCCAGGGCGACCGCGCCGCCCTCGCCCGGCAGGGCCAGGGCGGCGATGACCATGGCTCCGTCCGCCAGGGGCACCACGTGCGGCCGGCCGGTCGGCTCGGCCTCGGGCGCGGCCCACGGAACCAGCTCGCGGCTCTCGCTCATCAGGACGCGCGTCGCGGCGGCAGACAGCTCCTCCGCCACGCCCGCGTCGTTCGGGCCGGCCCCGAACACCTCGGGGGACGCGGTGCCGTCCGCCTCGGGCAGGGCCAGCGCCACCGGCCGGCCGGACAGTTCAGCCATGATCCGGGCCAGGGACCGCGCGGCGTGGGCCGGGTCCGGCGAGGCCAGCAACGCGCGCAGCGCGTCGGGGCCGCTGGGCGGGGGCAGGGGGCCGGCCGCGGTCATGTCCCGCTCAGGCCTCGCGGACCTGCGACTGGCCGCGCTGGTACTCGCGGGCCAGCCAGTCCGCCACCGCCTGCACCCGTTGGACCGCTGGGGGGGTGAAGGCGTTCAGCTCGTGGCTGTCGATGTCGATCTGGGCGTAGATGGCCTCCCCGAGCCGCACCAGCACCACCAGCTCGGAGCGGGTCTCGCTGCTGCACGCCAGGTAGTTCGAGACCTGCCGCACGTCGGGGATGTTGAGGTTGCGCCGCTCGGCCACCGCCGTGCCGCACACCCCGCGCCCGACGGCGATGAACACGTGGTCGGTGGGCGCGCCGAGGAACGGCCCGAGGCGCAGCATCTGGTCGGGGAACAGCTCGTAGATCCCGGTCCAGTGGAACCGGGGGTCGGACTCGTGGAGCAGGCGGACGGCCTCCTCCTGCACCTCGTACAGCTCCGCACCGGAGGCAACCATCGCGTCCAGCGCGCGACAGATCTCTTCGCCGCTCACGGGGGCTCTCCCATGGCACGGGACGATCCGCAGACCGGTCGTCGGGGTGGTGCGGGCGCCCACCGCGACCCGGCCTGGGCACCCGGGCATTCGGTTCGATTATCGGCGGCTGCGGGGCGGAGGTTTGGCCGCCGCGGGCCGCGCCGGGCCCCTCCGCACCCCCCTGGGCCGCGGCCGGCGCATTTGGCGCGCGGCCCGGGGTGGCTGTTCAACGCGCCCCGGATGCTCCAGAATCCCCCGCAGGCACCGCCCGGAGGAGGCCGCCCGGCCGCGAACCCTGAACCCTTCACCGGAGAACCACGCCCGTGAACGCCGACGCCCGCCACCTCACCCCGGCCGACGTGGAAGAAATGGTCGGCACCCGCCGGGACATCCACCGGCATCCCGAACTCGCCTTCGAAGAGCACCGCACCGCGGCCCTGGTCGCGCAGCGCCTCCAGGAGCTGGGGGTGCCCCACCGCGCCGGGGTGGGCCGGACCGGGGTGATCGGGACGCTGGGCGCGGCCCCGGCCCGGAAGCCCGGCGGCAAGGTGGTGCTGCTGCGGGCCGACATGGACGCCCTGCCCATCCAGGAGGAGAACGACGTCCCCTACCGCTCCACCGCCGACGGCCGGATGCACGCGTGCGGCCACGACTGCCACGTGGCCTCCCTGCTGGCCGCGGCGCGCGTCCTGAAGCGCGCGGAGGGTTCGCTGCGCGGCACGGTCAAGCTGTGCTTCCAGCCGGCGGAGGAGGGCTTCTCGGGCGCCGACGAGATGATCCGCGACGGCGTCCTGGAGGACCCCCGGCCGGACGCCGCGTTTGGCTACCACGTGTGGCAGGACCTGGACTACGGCACCGTGGCGGTGACCCCCGGACCGTTCATGGCCGCGGTGGACGAGTTCAGCGTCACCCTCCGGGGCAAGGGCGCCCACGCCGCCGCGCCGCACCTGGGGACCGACCCGGTGCTGGCGGCCGCCCACGTGACCACCGCCCTGCAGTCCATTGTCAGCCGCAACGTGGATCCGTTCCTGGGGGCGGTGGTGAGCGTGACCCAGGTGCGCGCCGGCAACGCCTTCAACATCATCCCCGAGACCGCGTGGATGAACGGCACGGTGCGGGTGATGGACACCGCGGTGTGGCAGGACCTCCCGGCGCGCTTCGAGCGGGTGGTGCAGCACGCCGCCGCGGCGCTGGGCTGCGAGGCCGCCATCGAGTACCGGCGCACCCACCAGCCGACGGTGAACGACCCGGCGATGGCCGCCCTGGCGCGCGAGGTAGCCGCCGAGGTGGTGGGAGCCAAGCGCGTGCGCGACGACGTGCGCACCATGGGCGGGGAGGACTTTTCGTCGTTCCTGCAGCGGGTGCCCGGGTGCTTCATCGCGGTGGGCACGCGCAACGCCGAGCGCGGGCTGGTGCACGGGCACCACCACCCGCGCTTCGACGTGGACGAGCGCGGGCTGGAGATCGGAGCGGAGATCCTGGTGCGCCTGGCGCTGCGCCTGGCCGGCTGAGGCGCCGGCCCGGCCGCGCGGGCGGAATCCTGGAAGGCGAGGCCATGAGCCGACGCATGTGCCGCCGCACCCTGCCCGCCGGGCTGGCCCTGGCGCTGGTGCTGGCCGGGTGCGCCACCAACCCGGTCACCGGCAAGCGCGAACTCAGCCTGGTGTCGGAGGATCAGGAGGTCGAGCTGGGCCGCCAGGGCGACCAGGCCGCGGCGGCCGAGTACGGGCTGTACCCGGACACCGCGCTGGCCCGCTACGTGGAGTCGGTGGGCCAGCGGCTGGCGCGCGTCTCCGAGCGGCCGGACCTCCAGTGGCACTTCCGGGTGCTGGACTCCCCGGTGGTGAACGCCTTCGCCATGCCCGGCGGGTACATCTTCGTCACCCGGGGCATCCTCGCGGCGCTCAACAGCGAGGCGCAGCTGGCCGGGGTGCTGGGGCACGAGATCGGCCACGTGACCGCGCGGCACAGCGCGCGCCAGATCACGCAGCAGCAGCTGGCGGGGCTGGGGCTGGGGCTCGGGACGGCGCTGATCGGCGGCTTCGACCGCTACGCCGGGATGGCCCAGCAGGGGCTGGGGCTGCTGTTCCTCAAGTTCAGCCGCGCCGACGAGACCCAGGCCGACGAGCTGGGGGTGCGCTACAGCGCCAGGGCCGGATACGACCCGCGCGAGATCCCCGCCACCTACGCCATGCTCCGGCGGCTGAGCCAGCGCCAGGGCGGCAGCATCCCGACGTTCCTGTCCACCCATCCCGACCCGGGCGACCGCGAGACCCGCACCCGGGCGCTGGCCCAGCAGGCGGTGTCCGGCCGGAGCACCGGCCTCGCGGTGCGGCGCGAGGACTACAAGAAGCGGCTGGCGGGCCTGGTGTACGGCGACGACCCGCGCCAGGGCTACCTGGAGGGCACGCGCTTCTACGACCCCGGGAAGTGGTTCCTGGTGGACTTCCCGGCGGGCTGGCGGGTGAGCCACAGCCGCAGCGCGGTGACCGCCCAGTCGGCCCAGGGCGAGGCGGGCGTCCAGCTCACGGTGGTGAGCTGGAGCGGCAGCGACCCCACCCAGTACGTGGCGGCGCTGCGCCAGCAGGGCCGGATCGCTTCCTACACCGGGGAGTTCGAGCGGATCGCGGGCTACCCGGCGTGGCTGGGCACGGTGAGCGCGCCGGACGCCCAGGGCGCACCCCAGCCGGTGCTGGCGGCCTGGATCGGGCGCGAGAAGGGCTCGCTGTTCCAGCTCCTGGGCGGGCCGGCCGGGGACGCGGCCACGCGCACCCGGTTCGTGGAGTGCGCCCGCAGCTTCCGCGATCTGCGCGACCCCCAGAAGCTGGGCGTGGAACCGGCGCGCCTGGCGGTGCGCTCCGCGCCCGCCGGGCTCACCCTCGGGGCGTGGCTGGCCCGCTCCCCGGAGGGCCGGCTGGCCGCCCCGGCCGCCGAGGTCGCGTGGCTCAACGGGCTGGAGGAGGCCGCGGTGCCCGCGGCCGGCGACCTGCTGAAGCTGCCGCGCCTGGCACCCTGAGCGTGCCCTGGCGCGACCCGCGCGGGGTCACGCGCCCGGCGCGGCGGCCACCGCAGACTCGCGGCCCTCGCGGGCGAACCAGCGGAAGAACACCACCGTCATGAAACCCCAGAACACCAGGCCCGCGGGAATCCACATCAGCAGCCCGCCCCACTGCTGGTCCTGCAGCGGCGAGAGCCCCAGGGCCCGCGGCGCGCCGGCGTACCAGGCGTAGAGCGGCGCGTCGGCCAGCGAGATGAGCGCCGCCACGGTCATCATCGGCACCCCCAGCAGGAACAGGTACAGCATCTGCACGCCCTCGGGCGGCCGCGGCAGCTCCGGCGAGGGGCTCAGCACCGGCCACCACATCAGCACCGCGGCGGCCATGAACTGCAGGTGGGTGACGATGTGGACGTCGTGGTTGCGCATCATCAGCTCGTACAGCGGCACCGTGTGCCAGGCCATGATGGTCAGGCTGTAGACCGCGAACGCCGCCGCCGGGCGGGTGAGGCCGCGCGCCGCCGCCAGGAGCCAGCGCGGCCGCAACAGGGGCGACAGCAGCCAGCCCGGCGTGCCCAGGATCAGCAGCGGCGGCATGACCAGCGTGATCAGCAGGTGCTGCAGCATGTGCGCGCTGAAGAGGTAGTTGTCGCTGAGGTCGTGCAGCGGGCCGTTGAGGGCGAAGAACAGCACCACGAGGCCCGACAGGAACAGCGCCGCCCGGCCCCGCGGGAAGGCCGCCGGCACCGGCGCGCCGGGCGCGGCGGGAAGGCGCGCCGTCGGGGCCTCCCGGGCGGCGGCCGCGGCCACCGCGCCTCCGGCAGCGCGCACCCGCGCCGCCCGGTGCGGCCCCAGCCCCCACAAGTACACGCCCGCCAGCAGCAGGACCCCGATCAGCACGCTGCGGTGGATCTCGAACGGCCACCACACGACCGGCACGGAGACGCGGGCCGGGTCGGGGTACAGCCGCGCGACGCGCAGGGCGCTCATCCCGCCCTTGCGGAACAGCTGCGCCCGGAGGGTCACCGTCCGCCCCACGTAGTCCAGCAGGCCCGCGTTGGGGTTCACGCCGTGACCGGCGGGGAGGATGGAGTAGAGATCACCGGAGCGGTCCAGGAAGGCCAGCGTGGCGCCTGCGCGGATGCCCAGGCGGGCGCACGCGACGTGGTCCGGGCCGCGCGAGCCGTGCTCGATGTAGCACTGGGGC